>NZ_JACFQE010000001.1:0-513462 GCF_016101625.1 Lactobacillus sp. M0396 | reverse complement strand
CCATGCCGAACACAGCAGTTAAGCTTCTTCACGCCGAGAGTAGTTGGTGGGAGACTGCCTGCGAGGGTAGGACGCTGCCGTGCTTTTTAGCAATCCGGCTTAGCTCAGTTGGTAGAGCGCTTGACTGTTAATCAAGATGTCGTCAGTTCGAGTCTGACAGCCGGAGTTTAAATTGGAGTGTTGTCCGAGTGGCTTAAGGAGCATGATTGGAAATCATGTATATGGGTTAATCCTGTATCGAGAGTTCAAATCTCTCACACTCCGTAAATAAAAGCCCATAATAGTTGATGTTATGGGCTTTTTGCTTACCTATGTTCGCCAAAAGTTCGCCATGCTTCTAAATTTCGTCAAGTATCTTTACAATTTGCTGATCAGATTTTTGTTTCAGCTCATCAAGCATGTAGGCATAAACACCTGCCGTAATACTCATATTTGCGTGTCCCAAGCGTTTAGAAATAGAATATAGGTCAACTCCCTTGAATAATAATAATGCTACGTGAGTATGACGTAAACTGTGAAAATGGAAGCCTTTTTTATTTATACCGATTTTTGCTAAATGCTGACGAAGAGTTTTATTTACAGCATTTGAAGTAGGAATGGTTCCTCTATTGTCAATAAAAATTCTTTCATGGTTATTTACTTTTAATGTGCTTAAAATCTCAAGTAATTTTTGATCAACTTTAATTATTCTGGTAGAAGAAATATTTTTTGTACTCTTGTTAATTTCATTTGAGTCATAATTTACAATATTTTTATTATCGTAATCCCATGACTTATTTATTGTTATTGTTTTATTTTTAAAATCAATATCATGCCATGTTAAGACTTTTATTTCACCAGGACGCATTCCAGTATAGATAATGGTTAATAACATGTATCTGCTGGTGTAACGAGTATTTAAACCGTCTAGTAATGACTCTTTTAGTTTTTGAACTTGCTTAAAATTTAAATAGTCGATTTTACGTGTCCGTTCAGAATTCCACGTTAAATTGATTCTATCAGTAAAATTGGTTGGAATTAATCCTTCACTAATGGCATCTTTCACACAGCTACGAATTGTTCCGTTTGTTTTCTGAACTGTTACTTTAGCATGTGTTTTGCCATATGAATTAAAAAAGTCTTGATAACGTGCCCTGGTCATTTTAGACAGCTTTATATTCCCAAAATTTTCTTTAATTAGATCATAAGCTCTACGATAGCGTCTCTTTGTGCTATTGGATTTACCTGGCTCTTTATAACGCTTGTACCACTCGTCAAAATATTCAGCAAAAGTTGGATCTTGATCTGATATTAAATTTTTATCTTTGGCTACTTCAAATTCATTAGCCCATTTTTTAGCCTGCATTTTGGTAGCAAAGCCGCTTTTAGTCTTGTATTTGCGTTTATTTTGCTCATCGTACCAAGATACCTGAGCCTGCCAAGATTTACCACGCTTTTTAATATAAGACATTTTAAATTTTATCTCCTATGCTATAATAGGGTATGCAAAAGGGCATAACCCTGTTGTTTTTAAGCTATTAAGAACTAGTTTTCCAGATGGGTTCTTAATAGCTTTTTTGTTTACTATTTTGTCTTAGGTTTTTTGTCACTGGCAGCTGGACAAAGTCAAACTTTTATTTTTCGATTTGATTTAATACAATACTTATATAAACTATTATTGATTTAGGTAAGAGAAATAAAAGGAGTAAAAATGAAAAAAATAATTACACTATCGTTTGCTGTATTAACAGCTCTTTCCATAGCAGGTTGTTCTGGTTCATCTAATAGTAAAACTAACAGTAAACCTAAAACAGAAGCAGTTAAGCCAAAGCCAAAATATTATTTCGATGGTAAAACAGCAAATATACGTGATTTGAAAATTACCATCACCAAAGTTAAGTTTTTTAGAAAAGCCCAACCTAAAGGAAAAAATCAAATTGCATTTGAGTATATAGTTAATAATAAAAGTAAAAAGAAAATCGACGTTACCACTGCTTGGTTAGCAGTATTCAATGCTTATCAAGATAATAAAAATACAGATGGAAAATTAGAAGTAGGACCAACACCAATGAACTATGCTGGAAAGCTTCTTGACAATCAAAACAAAACAATTAAAAAGGGTGGTAAACTCCAAGGAGTAATTTCATACAGCCTTGACAGTAATAAAATTCCTGTTACATTGAAAGCTACTAAAGGTGTATCAGGTGCAAAAATAGGTCAAAAAGATTATAAGCTAGGAAAATTCAAAACCCAAAATAATAAATTGGGCGTTAACTAAACTTATTAACTGCTATGTTAAACAATACATAGCGGTTTTTTATTTAAAAGACCAAATCATCATTCTTTTTAAATAGACGATATGCATCTTCTAACATCCGATCGGGAATGCTAGATTGGTTTATATTTGAATTATTGAAACTTTTGTCTAAAAAGGTAATGAAAATAAATTGCTATATGTATTAGATATAGTGTCTCTGATCATACCAATTTCTAAAGAATTGCAATTTCTAAATGAAAAAACAGCTTTTTTTGAAAATTCATATGTAAAACCACGCTCATAGTAAAAATAATTAAACAAGCGATTATGCATTGCCGATTTACTCATTTTGTAGATAAGACATAATTCATTAAAATCATTATTTAGTATATTAATATCTAACGAAGAATTGGGAACATATATTAATGAAGATAGAACATTTGTCTGATCTTCAATTGG
This sequence comes from Lactobacillus sp. M0396, assembly GCF_016101625.1. Lineage (NCBI taxonomy): Bacteria > Bacillati > Bacillota > Bacilli > Lactobacillales > Lactobacillaceae > Lactobacillus > Lactobacillus sp. M0396. Next base: position 510,767 of record NZ_JACFQE010000001.1, on the reverse strand, counting down.
CTGTAGTTCGACTGGATAGCTACTACCTATAGCTTTGTTTCTATTAATAAGCGCAGCAGCATGATAATACTCTTCATCTGTCTTTGCTTTATATATATGGATCAATTCATGCGCTATTGTAAAGATAATATGCTGGTAGACTTGATTAGGACTAGCATTTAAAAAAAGAATAGGCCCAACTTCAGTGAATGTAGTAAAACCGCCAACTATATTAACAAATGGTTCGCTTTCATTTAAATTGTATTGACACTTAATATTTAAATTCAGGTCTTCGGATAAAAGAGTGTTGAACATAAAAAGTGAAGCTGGGTTAGATTTTGCTGAATAACAAAATGAATTTAGTTTTGGAAAAGCTGAAAGTAAGAAATTAATTGTGTTGTCGTATCTGACTTCAGTTTTATCTATATTATATTTTTTAGCTGCATAAAAAATGATATTATCTGCTTCAGTAAATAGGAGTTCATATTCATCCCTAGGTATCATAGAGTATTCATAATTTCTCGAATTCACTAGTTTTCACCTTTTTTCTTGTCAACAAACTTTCTAACAAAGCCTAGAACATCACTCAATGATTCTTGAAATTCTTTTTTTTGATCAGCAGATAAACCATCCGTTTGCTTCCTAAACATTGCTAAAATTTGTTGGTCTTGAGGATCAACGCTATTATCGTTACCTAAAAGATAATCAATCGAAACATTAAAATAATTTGCAACTTTTTTAACTTTATCGATGGAAGGGTTTGAAAACTTCCAAGTTGAAATTATTCCATTTGAAAATTGTAAAGATCTTTCAAGTTCTGCTAGACTAATTTTATGTTGCTGTGCTAAATCGCGAATGCGCTCATATATAGGTGAGTTAGCAGATTTTTCTATTTTTTTCATGTTATCCTCCGAAAATAATTTATTTTTATTTGTTGACTTCGAATATAATCGGTGATAATATTTAAATGTACATAAAGATACGCGAAAATAATTTAAATGCTATGGCCGATACCGTTCTTTAAAGCTTATTTATTATGTCCTAATAATAGAACATATTCGGTGGACAGTCAATTATAATTGCGTATTTTCTTAGAAAATTTTAGAAAGGAGCAGAAAGGTATGTCACTTTATTCAGCAATAAAAATTGTTGCTAATCAAAATGATAAATCAATTTATCAGATAGAAAAAGATTTGAAATTGTCCAATGGATTGATTAGTAAATGGAACAAAAGTGTTCCAAGGGCAGATTCTTTGCAAAAAGTTGCAGATTATCTAGGTGTAACAACACAGTATCTATTTAGTTTAGCTAGAAAGGAATAGTTCATGAATGATTTGAAAATTATCGGAAAAGAACACATTGGAAAAATTGAGTTCACTGGTATTGAAGGTGGATTTGGCAAGAACAAAAAAGCAATGCTTGCTAAAGATATTGCTCAGATACATAACCAGCCTTTAAAAGAGATTAATAGGCGTATCAATGACAATTTAAATCGCTTTAAATCTAATGTAGATATTATAGATTTTCTAAGTGGGACAGAGCCACTTAGAAAATTTGCTGAAGACAATGGATTAATTGGCAGCAATAGAACTAAGCACGTCTATCTTTTATCGGAACGTGGCTATGCAAAACTTCTCAAAATTTTAGACGATGACAAAGCGTGGGATATATACGACAAATTAGTTGACAACTACTTTAATATGCGAGTGTCAATTAAAAATAATGATCCTTCACTTGTTCAACAACGACGTTTATCGATTATGGAAGATAATGCAGCTACTAGAAAGGCAAATATGCTGTATAAGCTGGCAATGGCAACAAGTTCAGAAACATCTAGACAAGCACTAATTGCTAAAAGTGCCGAAGTATTAACTGGGGAAATGACAATTCCAATTATGAGAGAAAAATATTATTCAGCTGGTGAAATTGGAAAATTTCTTGGAATATCAGCTAATAAAGTTGGCCGAATTGCTAATAATTTAAATCTTAAAGCTAATCAGCCAGGGCAAAATGAATTTGGACGGTGGAGCAACTCAAAATCAAAATATTCTGATAAAGAAGTTCCCCAATGGCTTTATACAGAAAAAGGATTAATGGCAATAAGAAGGGGGATTAGTTAATGACTGACATCATCAAATTGTCCATTCCAATCGCTACTTTAACTGCTGCCGTCGATCAAATTATGAAAAAAAGAGGCTATGTACCCGCAGAATCTCTAGTCGGAAGAACAATAAAAATGAAAGAGTTTTCCGAAAAATACTGTGGTAAGAAAGCTCCAAACTGGATTAGATTATTTATTTTTGATGAATTTCCAGAAGTTAATATCAAAAACGGTGGTTGGGTTGTTAATCCACGAAGAACTGAAGAGGGAAGTAAAACAATTATTTTTGAAAAGCCTGCAGCTGAATGGATGGAAAAGCATCGAAATGAAATTGACTGGAATGCAAAACTACCACAGTAAGGAGCTGAAATCAAAAAATGGAAATCCAAAGGAAAGAAGTTAATTATATTTATTTTTTCTTTGATCAATTTGGAGAAAGAGTACCGCTAATTGCAGGAGCTGATTTAGGAAATAACCTTGATAGCGAAATACATCCAAATTCGATACTAAAAAAAATGATCTTGGAGCAATTGCCCAAAGATCAGACTTCAAAGAGTATCTATTTATGGATAGATGGAACTGAGTTTAAGATAGGCCAAGTTTCTTAGCAACAATACTTTTGGCCAAAAAAGCTATTGTTTCAAATGACACTTTTAAACCAAGTTCTTTAATTTTATTCTTCGCTTCATTCCAGACGTTTTGAGTTCTAACTGAATTAAGATACTCATTTCCTTGCCAAGTTAGGTTACCTGGCTCAGTTATCTTATATGAATTGCCTATTAATTGAGGGGGGTTTGTAATAAGACCGCCTTCATACATTCTAGCTAATGTAAATGTTAGTTCGTCATATGAACATTCTTTTTTGGCAGCAAAAACTATTAGTTCTTGAGCTGTTGGACCACTAGCGTGTTCACTTTGGGCATATTCAATAAGTATATCTCTCACAAGGTCATAATTTAATTCCATGTTTTCACTTCCTTTTATTGAATTATCTCACTGATGGGAACGTGAAGGCAAAGATAGAAAGAAGAAAATAATGTTACATATTCAAAAATTTAAAGAAAGGATATTAGAAGAATGGCAGCACATATTATATGCAGGTTTCGGCACTTGCCCGAAAAGCAAAGGATGGTTAATCGCATCATTGCTAGTAGCAATTGTTGGGCTAATATCAACGATTTACGTCCTAAGTTTACCCGAATACATCCCAGGAACATAAAAAAAGCCCGACCGTAATCGGGCATGTATTCAATGAAAACGTATAAAGAATACAAGGAGATTATAACACAGATGGAATATGTAGGTACAGAGGCAAATGGTGGCTTAGCTACCTATGGCGAATATGGCTGCGACTACAGCACCGCAAGGGACTTTGTCGTAGCGCAGGCTTTTCTAATGAATGACCTAAAAAAATATACTGAAGCAGTTGGCTACTCGCCAAAGAATCCACGAGGAATGCGGACCTACGAGGACATGCTACAAGACTTTTCTGAATGGTGGGATGACCCCGATGGAGAATGGTGGTACGAAGTAGCAATGTTCTATTTCGATGGCCATGAAATAACTGACAAAGAAAGAGAGGCATTGTGATGAACGACTTTCTCAAATGGGAAGATGAACTTGATCAAAATGCCAAGATATACACCACGGCATTAATCAATGAGGCAAGGACATTGCCTAGCCCCAAAAAGGGAATTGATATGCTTAAAGGACTTAAGCAAGGCTTCCCCGAAGGGTATCACGGAACTACACAGGAAGCAATTATCAATGTGCTTAACAATGTCATTGATGATGCGATTAAGGAAATCTATAAACAAGGATTAGCACAGAAATGGAGTAATGCTGATGACTGAAAATGGTAATGATAAAAAGAGTGTATACGAAAATCTTTCAGAAATCAACGTTAAGCCAAAACTTGAAAAGAAAGGTAAGCTCGACTATCTAAGCTGGGCAATGGCTTGGGGCATGGTTAAACAGGTATATCCAGATGCTAATTATAAAATCACTGAATTTCCAGAATATGTCCAAACCAAAAATGGCTGGGAGGCAACAGGCAGAGATGTTGACTATCGTCAAACTTCAGCAGGAGTTGAAGTTGAGGCAGTAGTAACAATTAATGGCGAAAGCTATAGTTCTAAATTATTTGTAATGGATTACCGCAATAAGCCAATGCTTAACCCAAACTATTTCGACATCAACAAAACTCAACAGAGAGCATTAGTAAAAGCATTAGCAATAGCTGGCTTAGGCTTAAACGTTTACGCAGGCGAAGATCTTCCAAGTCCTGATGATAGTAAAGCTAAACCTAAAGAAAAAGCACCTCGAAAGACTAAAACACTAACTGCTAAACAATTAACAGACAAACAGTTGCTAGAATATGAAATTACTGATTCTAAAGGTTCAGTTAAGTTGGTACAAGTAGTAGCAGAGGCAACGGCAGGAAACAAAGATAGTGCGGCTACCTTACACAGTTTAGGTGGTGAAAGTAAAGAAGCATATTCTCAAATTTACCATCGCAAATTGTACAAGAACTGGCTTGGCTCACCATCAGAAGTAGGGAAGTGATTTCATGAAAGCAACATGGCTATACAGTAAGCATCCAATCATTGTTGACATGAAATTAGCGAGTGCAATTGGTCTGAATGAGTCAATTGTCGCTCAACAATTAAATTATTGGCTGAATACGAAATCAGCAAAAATAATTAATGGCAAAAGGTGGATCTATAACACATACAAAAATTGGAGAAAAGATAGTTTTCCCTTCTGGTCTGAGGTAACAATTCGCAGAACTTTTACTAATTTGGAAGAAATGGGAATAGTCGAAACAGGCAATTTTAATAAAGCAGGATTTGATAAAACCAAATGGTATTCAATTAATTCCGATAAGTTAGATGAATTGATGAACAGACGATGTGATCAAAATGAGCAGACGAACTGCTCAAAAAGATCAGATGGAGCTGATCAAAATGAGCAAACCAATACCAGAGATTACACAGATAATACTACAGATAAAGATATAGATAGTTCAGCTGACGCAGAACCTGAGTCCATACACAAAGATGTCATTGATTATCTTAATGGCAAGATTGGCGCTAGATATAAAGCTAGTTCTGCTATTAACAAACGACTAATTGATGCACGAGTCAAAGAGGGATACAAGCTAGACGACTTCAAGCGAGTAATAGACAACAAGGTGGCTAGTTGGTCGCAAGACCAGAAAATGAGCAAATATCTGCGGCCACAGACGTTATTTGGTACCAAGTTTGAGAGTTATCTGAACGAGCGAGCGCCCATTGTGCCAGCACATGCAAGCTTTGGAGCAGAAGCCTACGCAAACGGGACAATGGATGGTGTGGATGAAGATGACCTACCCTTTTAAACGATTGGAGGAGCTATGAAAATTAATGGCAAGACAGTAAATATAATTGCACATCGCACAAGAAAAACTGATCAGATTTGTCCTAAACACCATGTGCACCTGGTTTACTTAGACGGCTTTAAAAAAATGAAACCGTTCTGCGAACAGTGTCAATACGAGAAAAATCAGGCGCAGATAAAAAAGATGGCTGAAAGTTTAAGAACGAATCAAACTAGAGGCTATCTTAAGCGGCAATCGTTAGTCGATAGGAATGAAGTGTTTAATTACACCTTTAAAAATTTTAAAGCCCAGCCTAAAACTTTTGAATACCTGGCTAAAAACGGAGCACAAAAAATAGCAGAAGGATATTTAAAATATCCAGATGCAAAAGGTAACTGTATCTTTTACGGCAATGCAGGCTCAGGAAAAACACATCTTGCTATGGCAATCCTTAACGCAGTTAACGACAATGCAGATCCAATGGTTAGGTGTCTGTTCATTAGCGTTAATAAGCTAATCCGAGAGATGAAAAATTGGTTTCAGGATAAAACAGGTATCTGGTCACCAAAGCACGTAACCGATGTAGTCAGGAAAGCTAACCTGGTTGTTCTTGATGATTTAGGAGCAGAAAGTGCAAGCAATATGGCTACCAGCTTTGTGCAAGACACGATATTTGATATATACGAGAGTAATCAGCGAATTATTACAACGACCAATCTTAGTTTAGATGAGTTGTATAGAACCTATCACTCACGGCTAGTTAGTCGGATGCAAGAAAGCGATAGACGCAAGGTTATCGATTTTTCAAAAATAGTTGATAAAAGGCCAAAGATATGACTAATAAGAAAACAGAAATAGCTAGTGACTGGGACAGCATCTATAACAGGATGTTCCAGAAACGAGCAGTAGCAAGATTTAATTATGACGTTGTCAATGGCATTGGAGCCTTTGACAGACGAGAAAAAGAAAAACTAGATGAATTACATCGATTCTTCGTAAAGATTGAGAAAGAAAGTGACAGTAATGCAGGACGTTCAGTTATTTACATTTAATGGTGAAGAAGTAATAGATAGTCGAGATGTTGCTAATATGATTGGAAAATCACATTCACATTTAAGCAGAGATATTGCCGGCTATATCAGTGATATTGAGGAGAATCCAAAATTGGTTTCTCCTAATCAGCTGTTTATTCCAAGCACTTACCGTACTAAACAAAACAAAGAAGTCAGGAATTATTTACTTACAAGACAAGGCTGCGAATTTGTCGCTAATAAGCTTACTGGTAAAAAGGGCAATCAATTTACTGCCGAATACGTGACACTTTTTAACCGCATGAAGCAACGAGAGAAAAGCCGATTTGAAATGGTATACAAGGAATGGAATATCCCGACTACCTTTGCAGGCGCTCTTAAATTAGCTACCGAACAAGCAGAGCAATTAGAAAAGCAAAAGCCAAAGGTCGATTACTTCAACTCACAAATGCGCAATCCAGGGTTAATGACAACAACAGAGATCGCCAAAGATTACGGTTGGAGTGCTGCCAAGCTAAATCAGGAATTGCATAAACGTGGCATTATTTATCAGCAAGGCAGTGGTCATCGCAAAGTTTGGGTAGTATATCGAAATTATGCCAATAGAGGCTATACACAATATGAGCCATTCACTTATCAGAATGGCAATAAGCAGGGAATGCATAACAACTTGAAGTGGACTCAAAAAGGCAAGAAATTTATTTACGACATTTTGGCAAAAGACGGTATCAGACCAATACTAGAACAGATGGAATTTATGGAGGATTAAAAATGTCTGTAAAAGTATTTAATAAAACAAAAAGAGGATGGTTAAGTGAAATTAGACAACACATCCTTTCGGATAGTTTAGGAGCTGTCCTATTGAAGAAAGAAAGTAATGCTTATCTTTTTGGTAGTTATAACGAAGCTAAAGAATGGATAGATAAACTTGAAAATTATAAAGATGATGAATGGCTATTTTATGAAGGAGATAAATTGATAAGCAAAAATATGTAGAGGTATAAAAATGCGAATTAAAGAATTATGCAAAAAAGAAAACGTTAGCCAAGAAGAGTTGGCTAAATTAATTGGAGTAGATGTTGATGAATTTTGCCAGCTTCAAAATAACTATGAAAATCGTAGCTTTGATCAAAAGCAATTAGAAAAAATCGCAATGCGTTTAGGTGTAACAGCCACGTATCTAAAAGGCAATACACCATATGTTAGCAAAGAAGAGCGTGAATATCGAAAAAAACTAAAACAGGTGGCTCAATCTGAACTCAATTACATTGAACAAGATTTTGTGCCAAGTGGTCAATTTGCAGAATGGTATGCACCATCATTATCTGCAGCGGCACAGCTTTGCATTGCAGCCAATCTTGTAACATTAACTGAAAGAGCTGAAGACCTGAGCGATAAAATCAGTGAGCTAGATAACACGCTATACAGCTTAGGCATGGCAGTTAGCAGTCATCCTTAAATAGAGGCATAGCAAAATGAACAGAATTAAAGAATTGCGGCAGTTAAATAAAGTAAGTCAAGGTGACTTGGCAAAAATAACTGGGCTTACTAGGCAAGCTATTAGCTAATACGAAAATGGCAAAAGAGAGCCAAAGAATGAAACATTGCATAAATTAGCTGAATATTTCGGTGTATCTGTCACATATATAAAGGGCGAGACAAAAACTGAAATGCTGACAAAAATAATTAATACTATCTATTTAATTATTTGCAACAGAATTCCAATGAGTTCTGACAGAGAAACGATAGACAATACAGAAGATGGCAGAACTATAGCTGCTACGGAACTAATGCTTCTAATGTATCAAACGTTAAATTTAGATCATAACAAGCAATTTAAAGAAATTGTAAGCAAAAATGCTAATTTACTGGGGATAAAAGGAAAAGACAAACTTGATTATATTAGAGAATCTTCAATTTCTGCTACTGATGAGAATTATCAAAGCGATATAGAAAACGCTAAATCATGGATTAAGTTCTATGAAAATTTGTAAGGAAAATAAAAAATGAACGGCAAGAAAATGGAGGATCAAAATGACAACAATCAAAATGAATGACGGCCTTACTCAGTACGGTACAAAAGAAAACTACACTTTCATTAAAAAACTAATATGGGACGCAAATTTGCATGATGAGAAATTAATTGAAATTACAGATGTTAAAGAGGGTAATGTGTTGATCAATATAGACAGCATTTTTACAGTTGAGGAGATTAAAAATGGCAAGAACAGTATATCGGAAGAATAAGAATGGCAAGGTTACCTACGTGGGGCATGTGCCACCTGAGTATCACTTGAAGGAAAACGAGTTTTTTCAAAAATTACCACATGAAAATGGGAGGCAAAACTAATGAAAGTAGTTTATTTTTTGTGCGAAATATTAGGCCTCATATTCGGTGTTATTGGCTACATACTTTTAAATCTCAAATCTGAAAGTAAATTACTGTTAGTTATTGCAATAGCATTAGTTGCAATTGGCTTAATTCTAATAATTGGATCAATTGTGCTTGAAAAATATATGTGGTGGACAAGTTTAGGGTGGTAATTTGAAAACAATAATAAAAATGGATGATGGACGGACACAATATGATGTGTTAGGTGATATTGCGCTCGAAATAGTTAAGACAAAGGAACCATATATAAAAGTTGATGAAAGCGAGTTAGGTGAGTTATTTATAAACAAAAACCATATTTTATCTATGCAGCAAAAAAGAGAATATACGGATGATGGAAAAGTAATGACTATAGATCAGGTACTTAGTGAGCAAAAGAAAGCAGATTAATGAAGATACTAGACGCATGCTGTGGCTCTAAGATGTTCTGGTACGACAAACATGAGCCACATACAACATATATAGACAATCGTAGCGAAAAGGATCAGGTCAAAGATCGTCAATATATCAGAGATATAGTTGTCAGCCCTGACATTATAGCTGATTTTAGAAAATTACCATTCAAAAGTGATGAATTTGACCTAGTAGTCTTTGATCCACCGCATTTAATTCACGCAGGTGAAAATAGTTGGCTAAAACTTAAATATGGGTGCCTTCCTAAAGATTGGTCAACTTACATTAAGGCAGGATTTGACGAGTGCATGAGAGTTTTAAAGCCAACAGGAACTCTGCTTTTCAAATGGTCTAATAATCAAATTCCGTTTAACAAAGTTTTTAACGTTATTGGTCAAAAGCCTATTTTAGGAGATAAAAGAGGGGATACAAGATGGTCAGTTTTTATCAAAGGAGCTCAAAATGATTAATAGAGCAGTATTAACTGGTAGGTTGACTAAAGATCCTGAATTGAGAACAACAAAAAGTGGTCTGTCTGTAACAGCATTTAACCTGGCAGTTGATCGGCAATATACCAATTCTCAAGGTAAGAGAGATGCAGACTTTATCAGCTGTGTCATTTGGCGCAAAGCAGCAGAAAACTTCTGTAATTTCACATCTAAAGGTTCACTTGTTGGTATTGATGGACGAATTCAAACCAAAAATTACGATGATAAAGATGGCAAGAAAGTATATGTAACAGAGGTAGTTGTTGATAACTTTGCTTTGCTTGAATCAAAGAAAGACCGTCAGAATAACAACGCTGGCAATAATGCAAACAACAGCAATAACGGCAACAATAGTCAGGATCCATTTAACGGTTCAGGCGATACCATAGACATAACGGATGACGATTTGCCATTTTAGGAGGGATGCAAGATGAAGGCATATTTTATTCACAATGAATATGAACTAGGTGACGGAGATGCAAGTGATATAGCATTTGGAAAATCTGCGTTAGATGCGAAGGAAAGATATTTTAGTGAAAAGAGTGTATTAAAAACTTGGAAGCATGTAAAAAATCATGCAGAAAAATCTAATATTACAACTGCAAGAATGATGTCATTAGATAATTGTGAAGATGAATCCAGCATGGTAATAGTAGAAAAGGCTATTGCAATCTATCAATGGGATTTTTCTATAGGAAATGAATCATATAGCGCTGGCTATTCATTAATTGTAGATGAAAATGGTAACGAAAAAGAAAAACCATTCTTTGACAAAAAGCAATTTGAAAAATCATGGAAAGCTGTTATTGGGCAAGTAGCTTAGTTTGAAAGTGATGCAAATTAATGCAGCAAGATAAATCAAACTATCATAGTGTGGTATTTGGTGTCCTTGGTGAACCTCAAGGAAAGGCAAGACCGAGATTTGCACGTAGAGGCAAGTTTGTCAGTACTTACACTCCATCTACTACGCAAAAATATGAGGAACAAGTAAGATACAGTGCCTTAGCAGTAAGGCAGAAAAACGGCATTACTAAGCCTATCTCAGCCGATATTAGTTTAGGTATCAAGGCATATTTTAAAATACCTAAAACATACTCTAAAAAGCGCAAAGAAAGGTGCCTTAATGGTGAGGAGCGTCCTAGCAAAAAGCCTGATAGCGACAATATAGCAAAGATTATTCTAGACGGTTTAAATCCAAAGATGAAATTAGACCACGTGCAACATAAAGCAGTATGCGTGCATGAGGGACTATATCGGGACGATAAGCAGGTGGTGTCGCTAAAGGTGGATAAATATTATTCAGACAAACCAAGAGTGGAGATAACAGCGATTTGGAGTGATTAAAGTGGCTAAGATACCTTACAACATTATTCATGAAATAGAGGACAAGTATGGCACGTTGGCAATACCTGATGATAATCCGTTAATGATAAAGTTGCACAAAGCAACAGGGGCAGAGCCACGGCTAAAAATGAAAAGAAATGCGACTGGACAGATGTTTACTCCACATTATTACGATGATGAAGTTATAAGAATGGTAAAAATGGGTTTGTCTGTAGGTGAAATCGCAACCAAGTTAGGTCATACGAGATCAACAATAAACAAGATATTGCTTTATTATAGAATTAAGCCCAGAGATATATTTAAGGGCAAATACGATGACGTTTATATCGTTAATTTAAGCAATTTAAAATATTGGGGAATTGTAGCAAAGAATACTGAAGTAGCTAAGAGAAAAACTCAACATGAGTTTATCGTTAAGAAGTATCATTGGTGTGATATAGAGCCTGGTGAAAAGTACATGGTAGCTGGCAATGACTCAGAAGTTTTTGTAAAGAAATTAAAGTAAGGTTGATAGTAATGATTGGAGTTGTTCAATTGAGTTTTTTAAAAAGCACCAAAATTGATACAGTCAGAACAGCGCAAAATGTTAAATACTTTTTTGAGCATGACTTTGATCATTACTTGAACCTTTCGGGCAAGCATCGCTCGGATTTGTCTAGTCCAAAAATGGATATAACTGGAATTACAGCACACAACGGAGTTAACCATCAAGATGAAAGCATGGCAGTTAATATTGATGCAGAAAATTGCGTTTTAGCAGTTGATCACACCATTAGCAGTTGCAGTAATTCAGGCGACAAGCCTTACGGAACTATTCTTTACTTGTCTTACATCAAAAATATTAGCAATTATGTTATAGCTCAACGTTTGGGGTATCAAGCAACACGATATTATGAGCTAAAGAACAGGGCTTTGGTTGAATTCGCAGAACGAATGGAGTTGTATCGCAAACGAGACCATACGTCAATTGAAGACTTGAGAATTTTTGAAGATGAGCAAAAGGAAAATTTCCAAAAGCGGACAATGAGCGAAGAATGAGCGAAGTCCGAGCGGAGTATTTACGTTATATTATGATAGTGTCGAAAGATTAGGGATAATCCTTGATAGCTATTACGTCCGGGACGACGTTAAACTAGCAACAACAATTTTATTTTTTTTATAATATACTCCTCCAAGAGTCGCGGTAATGGTTGTAGCCGGGTTCGATTCCCGACACCGCAATATAGGGACGTGGCAGTAATGTAACTGCATGTGGCGATCGTATAAACACAAGAAACACAAGTTTTAGGTTCGATTCCTAACGTCCCTCTAGACACGCCAAGACCTTGATACATGTTTATTTAGGATATTCATAATATGTTTTAGAGTTTAATATTAGGTATTAAGCGAGCGTGTCAAATTTGGACTAATTGATATGGTGGTCAATATATTAATGCAAGGATTAGACCTATCAGTAGTCCATATTTTTATGTCTTTGGTGTAAGGTAGCATGGCGGCCCTCAAAGCCGCAGATGTGGGTTCAAGTCCTGCAGGATATGTCTAACATCTATGATGATTAATGTCATAGGTGTTTTTTCATGGTTTGAGAAAGATATAGGAGGTGGTGAAATGATGTGACTGATGCTGAGAAAAGAATAGCTGCGCAACACGATTATGAGCTTGGAATGAAGTATAAGGATATTGCCGAAAAATATGGTGTATCTTTTAACACTGTTAAGTCATGGAGAAGTCGATATGGCTGGGTAAGAAAAGGTGCAAAAAAAGGGTGCACTAAAAAGCCAAAAAGGGTGCACCCAAAAACACCAACGGGTGCAGCAATTTCAGAACTAAATGAGAGCGATTTGCCAGACAAACAAAAAGAGTTCGTGCTTGAATATCTAAGACTTTACAACGCTACTCAAGCTTACTTGAACGTATTCGGTGGTGGATACAAAGTAGCAAATGTGTGTGGCTCGCAGCTATTAGCAAAACCTAGTATTCAAGAGCAGATAAAAAACATTCGTGAGGCGAAGCTGAAAGAACTAGCAATTGAACCATTAGACCTAATTGAAGACGTTGCAAAGGAAGCTAAAGCGGATATTGGCAATTATCTTAACTTTGGCAGTTGGCCAGAAAAACTTGTTGAAAGGAAAAAGACGAAAAAGACCTTTAAAGACAACAAAGGTCATGAGCTAAGCACTAACGTTGTTGAAGATAAGCCGGTATTAGATGCTGACGGCAAGCAGGTCACGATCCACCACAGTTATCTTTATTTTAAGGATAAAGACCAAGTAGATACTTCATTAATTAAGAAGATAACCAAGGGCAAAGATGGTGCGACTATTGAGTTGTATGACAAGACTAAGGCTCGTGATAAACTGCTTGAATGGCTTAAAGAGCAAAACAATGACAGCGACACAACAGTAAACATCAATTTTGACGTTCCAAAGGAGGACAAAGATGCAAGTAAGTCTTAAGAACAACATCTCACCTGCGTTTTATAACCTTTTTTGGGACATACACAACAAAAAACATGCTAATTATTGGCTTAAAGGAGGACGTGGCTCAACCAAGTCCTCTTTTATTTCAATAATGATCGTTCTAGGTGTGATGCAGGATAAGAATGCGAATGCGATTGTCTTGCGTAAAGTGGCTAATACCTTGCGTGATTCGGTATTTGAGCAATACTTGTGGGCAATTGACTTATTGCACGTTGATGAATATTGGCAATCGTCTGTTAGCCCAATGCAGTTGACGTTTAAGCCCACTGGTCAACAGATTAGATTTAAGGGTGCAGACGACCCACGAAAAATCAAATCACAAACCTTTAGACAGGGATACACGAAGTTCAAACACTTTGAAGAGGTAACCGAATTTAAAGGCATGGAAGAAATTCGCTCAATTAACCAGTCTCTTGGGCGTGGTGGTTCAGGTATCATTACCTTTTATTCATACAATCCACCTGCTAGGCAGTCTAATTGGGTTAATCAGGCAATTGATCAGGAACAGATGCGTAAAGATACGTTGGTTAACCTATCTGATTATCGTTCTGTGCCTAAGTCTTGGCTTGGTATTGAGTTCTTAGCAGATGCAGAGCAGCTGAAAAAGGACAACGAGAAAGCATACAGACATGAATATCTAGGTGAAGTAACTGGTACTGGTGCGGAAGTATTCAACAACATTACGACACGTGCCATTACCGATGATGAAATTGCCACCTTTGATAAAATTTATCACGGATTGGATTTCGGTTTTGCTCACGATCCGACAGCTTATGTAAAAATATATTGGGATGCGGCTAGACGCCGTATTTTTATTTTCGATGAATTTGAGCGAGTTGGCTTAAAAAACAGAGATGCCGTTGAAATGATTAAAAAGCGTAATCCATTAAATGAGCCAGTAATTGCTGATTCAGCATCTCCAGGAACAATAGCAGAGTACCGTGATTTAGGCTTAAACATTTATGGTGCTAGAAAAGGTCAAGGATCACGTGACCACGGTTACAAGTGGCTAGAAGACTTACGAGAGATAGTCATTGATCCTGCAAGATGTCCAGATGCGTGGCGAGAATTTACTGGCTATGAATTTGAACTGGATTTAAATGGCAACTATAAGTCAGGCTACCCAGATGGTAATGACCACACAATGGACGCAACACGATATGCACTAGAAAGATTGATACAGAAAGGAGGTTTCGAACCTTGGAAGTAGATTCAATGAAGAAACTGCTGCAAAATACGCAAGCAAGAAGGACAGAGTTTATTTCGAAATACAGTACATCCAAACGATATTATTTAAACGAGAATGATATTACTTTAAAGAACAATGGCGAATCTAAAACAAAAGAAGAAGATGCTGGTAAGGAAAGCAAAAACCCTTTTAGAGCTGCTGATAACAGAGTAAGTTCTAATTTTCATCAATTGCTTGTTGACCAAGAAGCAGGATATCTAGCAACTAAACCACCGACAATAGACGTTGATGACGATAAGCTCAACCAACAAATTAAAAATACGCTGGGTGATAACTTCGGCTTGAGGCTTAATGAACTAGTGGTAGATGCAGCTAATGCAGGAGTAGCATGGCTACATTATTGGATTGACACAGATGGTCAATTCAGATATGCAATTGTGCCACCTGATCAGATAACGCCAATCTATTCTACTGACTTAAACCGTAAGCTAGTGGCACTGAGACGCTCATACAAAGAATTAGACCCAGATACTGCCAAGTATCATTGGGTACATGAATATTGGGATGATCAGACAGTTACAGCTTTCAGGTCGAGAGATGAACAATTTACTGATCTTCAACCTTTGGATGATCGTTTTACCATCTATGACGCAACGACAGGTGTTGAGACGGGAACCTCAAGTGTCAACCATCATGGTCTAGGTCGTATTCCATTTATTGCATTTCCTAAAAACAAAGAGCAGCAACCTGATTTGTTCCATTACAAAGGCTTAATTGATGTTTATGACAAAATCTATAATGGCTATGTTAATGACCTTGATGATATCCAACAAGTTTTCCTTATTCTAAAAAACTATGGTGGTCAAAGTTTTGATGAATTCAGAAAAAACTTGCTAAAATATAAGGCCATTAAGTTACAAAATTTGGGCAGCGGTGATGCCTCTGGCGTTGACCAAATGACTATTGATATTCCAACTGAAGCCCGTAATTCAATGCTTGAAACTACTAAGACTAACATCTTTATACACGCCCAGGGTATCGATCCAACGGACTTTAAAACAAACAATGCTACGGGTACGGCAATTAAGATGTTGTATTCTCACCTTGAGTTGAAAGCTGCAAAGACGGAAGCTTATTTTAGGGATGCACTTACCGAATTAGTTAGAGCAATCATGAACTGGCTACACGTACCAGACGCTGATAGTCGACCTATTGAGCAAACCTGGACTAGAACCGCTATTCAAAATGATGTCGAAAAAGCGCAAGTGGTGAGCCAACTGGCAAATTGGACAAGCAAAGAAGCAATTGCTAAGGCTAACCCAATAGTTGAAGATTGGCAACAAGAGATGAAAGACCAACAGGACGATTTAAAGGAGCGAACTGATCAATTTGGTAACCCTGACAACCTAAACGGCGGTGAAGATAATGACGAAGACGCAAAGAGAAGTTAATTATTGGAAACATCGTTTTTTGTATGAGAAACAACAACAACTTCAAAATACTGCTGAATATGAAATAGCAATGCGAGCCAGGCTTAAAGAGGTCGAGCAGGTATTAGAGCAGGAAGTTGATTATTGGTTAAAACGTTATGCAGCTAATCAGGAGATAACCATTAAAGATGCTCGTAAAATACTGTCAACCATCGGCACACGTGACTGGCACATGACACTTAAAGAATTCGAAACCAAGGCGAAGGCTGGCGGATTTGATAAAGAGTTAGATGCTGAGTATTTTCAAAGTCAGTTGTCACGTTTGGAGAACATAGACGAGCAATTAACTAGCTTGCTGGCTCAATACGCGACCTCAGAGACCGATAAAATGGAGAATAGTCTATCTAACCAATTTCAGCAAACATACATGCACAGCATCTATTTAACGCAATTAGAGCAGGCTAAATTATCAAGCAACTTTGCTACCATAAATGAGTACCAGGTAAAAGCAATTGTGAATAGTCCATGGCGTGGCAGTGATTTTTCAAAGCATATTTGGAAGAATTACACTGAAGTGTTACCAAATGAGCTAGGAGATGCATTGTTACGCGGCACCGTGTTGGGACATTCCCACGAGCAATTATTTAAAATGATGCGCCAAAGGTTAAAGGACGTTGAAGACTATCAATTACACCGGTTGGTCATTACCGAAATGGGACATGTAGCAGAAACTGCAACAGCTGAAGCTTATAAAGAAGAAGGAGTTGAGCAATACCAATATTTAGCCACACTTGAGTCTCATACGTGCGAAGAATGTGCCCATTTAGACGAAAAAGTCTTTGACTTAAAAGATAAAGTAGAAGGCTTGAATTACCCTTTAATACATCCATATTGTAGATGCACCACAATGCCATATATTAATGGATTACCTGATAGTTCTGAAAGGTGGGCTCGTGATCCTGAAACGGGCAAAGGTATGTATGTTGAAAACATGACCTTTAAACAGTGGCAAAAAGAAATAGATAATCAGCGTAAAAATCTAGTCAAAGTGTATAAAGTAAATAAAGCTTCAAGATACATAACAAATAAAAGTAAATATAAGTGGAACGAACTTAATCCAGAGCAGTATAATAAACATGTAAGGGATACGCCTGAATTTAATAACTATAAAAAGGGTCGGAAACGACCATTAAGTGAACTGGTTATATCTCCCGCTGAAGCTCAATCGTTGATTGACAAATATGGAAAGAAAAACGAAAGCGTTAATAAAAATCAGATTCTGTTTAAACATGAATCATATATTGGTTTATGGTCAGACATAAATGGTAAATTATTTCCAACTAAACGAGGACGTATTTCCTATAGAAAAAATAAAGGTGCACATATTACACCTAGAAAGCCAGACAAATTAGATTAGAAAGGTTGAAAAATGGATCCACATAAAATGTCTTTACCAGAAATAATTGCAAATTTTCGCGCAAGAAATGTCACATTTACATTAAAAGATGGTAGCAAGAAAACTATTTTTGTTGAAGAAATTGAGAACGAAGACGATGATCAGCCTGAATTAATCTTCATGGCTGCGGGTGATAACCCACAGGACATTTGGATTTCTGATGTGGTCAGTGCTGTACAAGCTTAGGAGGATTTATGGAATTAAAAGATGATGATTATTTAGTAATTGTTAACAAAATTTTAAGAAATGCTTATGAAAAGTTAAAAAAAGGAAAAATATATGATGTAGAGGAAGCAAGGGAGTTTTGTTCGTCGTATAAAAGAGAGTATATAATAAAAATTCTAGAAACATTAATAAACGAAAAAAAATATTTAAAAGAAGTATGGAAGGAAGAACCTACTAAATATGTAAGCACTGGTTATGCAATAACACCAAAAGGTTTGGATTATTTGTTTAGCGATTCAAATATGAAAGAGCTAAATAAGCAATATTAAAAGTTTGAAGAGCAGCAATTAAAGCTGCTTTTTATTTTGCCCCGAGCATGGCGTAAAAAGGCTTATTTTTTATGCCTTGATTGTGGTCGCCCCACGTAAAAAGAAGCGAGAGAGGAACAAATACATGAAACGTGAAGAACTAAAAAAATTAAATCTAACAGATGAACAAATTGACAAAGTAATGAGCCTACATGGAGCTGACGTTGAGAGTACAAAGTCTAAGATTGACGAACTGAACAAAACTAATGAGTCTCTGCAATCCCAAATTGCCGAAAGAGATAAAGATTTAAAAACGCTCAAAAAGCAAGCCGGCGATAATGAGGAACTCACTAATCAATTCAAAGAGTTACAGAGCAAATACAAACAGGACACCGACAACTTAACTAAAGAATTGGAACAAACAAAGCTTAATAGCGCAGTCGACAGTGCATTAAGTAAGGCAAAGGTGCGCAATTCCAAGGCTGCTAAAGCTCTGCTCAATATGGACGAAGTGAAGCTTAACGACAAGGGCGAAGTAGAAGGCTTAGACGATCAGATAAGTTCATTGCAGAAAACAGATGGCTACTTATTTGACCAGGGCAATAAAGAACCATACCAGCCACAAGGTGGTGGCGGTAATACCGACCCTGATCCAGTAGCCACTATGACTAATGTCTTTAAAGGAGAAATTAATAAATAATGGAAACAGTTAATTACGCAGAACAATATCAACAAGCAGTACAACAGGCGTTTTACGATGGGCACTTATACACAGCACCATTATGGCAATCACCAAGCAATGGCCTTATTTCTTTTGATGGTGCTAAGCATATCAAACTACCTAGACTAACAATTGAAGAAGGGCGTAGAAACAGACAGAGACGTGAAATAACTGATATTAAAGCTAATTACAGCAACGACTGGGACTCATACGAGTTAACTAATGAACGTTATTGGAGCACACTAGTTGATCCATCTGATATTGATGAAACTAACTATGTAGTATCAATTGCAAACATTACTCGTCAATTCAACCTTGATGAAAAAATGCCGGAAATGGATAAATACATGTTCAGTAAACTATTTTTAGAAAAGCAAACTAAAGATGGTGGCAAAGGTATTACAACTGATACACTTGACGAGAAAAATATCCTTACAGCCTTTGACAACATGATGGTTGATTTTGACGAAGCGAGAATTCCAAATCAAAATAGATACTTGTACGTAACACCAAAGATCAACGCAATCTTAAAACGTGCTGAGGCAATGAACCGTGGCTTAACACTGAAAGATCCAAATAGTGTACAGCGTACGGTTTATAGCCTAGATGACGTAAATATCGTAGTAATCCCGTCTGATTTAATGCAAACAGCATACGATTTTACTGTTGGTGCTAAAACTATTGATAGTTCTAAACAGATTGAAATGATGTTGATCTACAATGGCGTGCAAATTGCGCCAGAGAAATATACTTTTGCTGGATTTGACTCACCAAGTGCTAAATCAAGTGGTAACTGGCTATACTACGAGCAATCATATAACGATGTTCTGTTGCTCAACACCAAGACAGCGGGTATTCAATTTGTGATTGCAGACAAAGTTGCCCCACAAGCACCATCTAATAATTCAAATGATAGTCAAGCAACAACTAAGGCAGCAGATGCGAACTCAGATACTAAAGCAAGTAGCACTAAGACTACAGCTAAAAGCGGGAAGTAAAGATGAATGACGAACGTAAAAAGAAGATTAAAGATAAGATCGCCCAATTGTTGGGTGATAAGGCAAACAGCGATCTGATTGATTTTAGTGTAGATAGAGTAATTAAGTCGGTAGCAAACTTTACCAACATTCCCTTTGATGAACTGCCACCAGAAATAGATAGCACCATTACAGCGATGTGCTTACAGCTAATTCAAACACACGAGTGGACTAACAACGATGCAGTCAATTCAATCAGTGAAGGCGATGTGTCCGTTAACTTCGGATCACCTGCTGAAATATATGCTCAGGTCCAAAAACTTAACCCGGTTACCGATGATTTTATCAGCGATCTAATCCATTTTAGGAGACTACCACAATGATTGATGCGCTAAATAAATTGAAAGACATAGCTCCGATGTTATGGACTGACAAAGTAACCATCCAAGCCACTAAAAAGGTTGTTAATGAACACCACATAACCACCAGTGAGTTTGTGACGATAGTTACAGATGAACCAGCTAAGGTTATACTCAAAGGCTTAAAAGCCAGTGAGCAGTCGTTTTATGGTACTGATGAGTATGACGCAAAGTTGCTGATTAGAACAGGAATTGATGTGCCGGCAGGTGCAATTATTATAGTGACTGATGTTAACGGCAAAACTACCAAGTATAAGCGTAGCAGTAAAGGCTACTCAGGTTATGTGAGCCATCAGGAAATTGCTATGACAAGGGATGAGAAAGCATGAGTGCGTTTGGAGATTTTGATAATTCTCAATTTGAAGAATTCGCCAAACATGTTAATGCCCAAGTATCAGGTGGTCAGCTAAAGAATGAGGTCAAGAAGAGTGTTAAAAATGTCGGTGAGACTTATAAGCGCAATGCGGAAGTCAGAACACCAGTTAAAACTGGTGATCTAAGAAGGAGTTGGCAATTAATTGGTCCGATTTTTTCAGGGGCTGACATCTCAATCGAACTTAGAAATAGCAAAAACTATGCTTCATTCGTTGAAAATGGACATAGGCAGAAGCCAGGCAGATATGTACCTGAGATTGGTAAAAGGATAAAAGCAAGCTGGGTTCCTGGTCAGCATTTTCTGCAAAAAGCCACTAAGCAGACTTCTAACCAGATTCCACAGCTGATTACCCCAGTAATGGACGATATTCTAAGGAGGCTGATGGAGTGACAATAATTGAAAGGATTGCTGACGAGATAGCACGGCTATTCCCTAAGGCAACCATTTACACAGAAAATCAAGCAGACGGATTTAATGAGCCGTCTTTTTTTATTGAAAAAATTGACACATCATCCGCTCCAGAATTGTTTGACAGACAATATCGCAAGTATGCCTATCAGGTAATCTATTTTCCTAATCCCGATCATCCAAAAACGGATATGGAACAAGTGGAAGATTACCTCTTGAGTGGTTTGGTAGAGCTAAAAGACTATGCTCCGCTAAGACATATTCAGGTAACACAGCAAGAAGACAATACATTGATTTATCAATTCGAAGTTTGGGGTAGGTTTTACCCTGACAAAAAAGATGAAATCAAATTAAATAAAGAAGAAGTGAAAGGACAAATTATATGAGTTGGAAAACACAGAATAAGCGTCGTCCAGGTGCCTACATTAATGTTGTGGGTAAAGGCAATAACAACAATGGCACAGACATTGGACGGACATTACTACCAGTTAGCACACAACTTAACTGGGGTGCAAAAGGCATTATCAAGCTTAATAGTGACTCAAACTTTAAGGCACTATTAGGACACGATATTGATGAGCCAGAGCTGCAAACACTTCACGAGGTGCTTAAAGGAGCAAACACAGTATTGTTACTTAACAACAATGATGGAGTTGCGGCTACAGCCAATGATGAGTCATTACCATGGGCATTTACCGCAAAATTTCCTGGTACAGTCGGCAATGAATTGCATGTGACTGTGCAAAAGAGCGATAGCAAGGTGATCGTATCAACTTTGCTCAATAGCAGGGTTGTTGATCAACAGGATATTAATGTAGATAAGCCAGAAAGTCTCATGTCAAATGACTATATTCTCGTTAAATTAACTGACAGAACAACACCAACAAGTCCTGATACTAAGGACAGCGGTGATAATGCTAAGGCACCAATTGTTAAACCAACAAGCCTTAATCCATTGGCTGATTTACAGCATGATGTAACGGTTGATTTAACAGGTGGAACCACTACGCCAGTAGACATTAGTGATCTGCTTAATGACGCACTTGAAACCGAAGACTACGATGTAGCCACTACAGCTGGTTTCCCAGTTGATAGTCCACTTCATAAACAGTTGGTTGATGAAATTAAGCATTTGCGTGAAGACAACGATATCAAAGTACGTGGCGTAATTCCATACACTAGCGACAAGGTTAACTATGAAGGTATTTCAATCGTGGCTAATGGTGTTGTGTTGGGAGACGGTACTGAACTAGATGCCACAGTAGCTGCAGGATTCTTTGCAGGTGCTTCAAGTTCAGCTGATGCAGCTAAATCATTGACCTACGCGGAATACCCAGATGCAATTAGCGCATATCCGAAATTCAGCAACGATAGAACTATTGAAGCGTTAGAAAATGGCGAAATTGTCTTTACGACAAAACGCAATGAGACAGTTGTAATTGAGCAAGATATTAACTCATTGACTAGTTTCACTGATGAAAAACCAGTTTTCTTTAGCAAGAATAGAGTTGTTCGAACAATGGACGCTATTGTAACCAATACTAAACGGACATTCGAAGATATGTTTATCGGCAAGATCACTAATAGTTCGACTGGACGAGACTTGTTTAAAGCTAACCGTGTAAGCTATCTGCAAAGTTTAGCAGATGCGAATGTAATCAGTGATTTTAAAGAAGACGACATTTATATTGAAGCAGGCAATGACCGTGACTCAATTTTGGTTAATTTAGCAGTTAAACCATTGGACTCAATGGAGAAACTCTATATGACAATGATCGTTCAATAATTAGGAGGTAAAAATAATGGCAGATGAAACAGTAAGCACAGTTGGCAGTTTTCTTAACGGTCGTGACACAATTTCCACCAAAGATGCCAAAGTATACGTCACAATTGACGGCAAAGTAATTCCGCTAATTGAGTGCAAAAAATTTAGTGCAAAACTAGAAAAAAACAAGGAAGACGTTCAAACATTAGGCAGTCGCTGGAAGCACAAAAAAGTTACTTCGGTTGAAGGTACTGGAACACTTGGAGGCTACCTGATAAGTTCAAATTGGACAAAATATGCTTTGCCATATATCAATGGCGGTAAAGATTTATATTTTGAAATCACAATGACCATTAATGATCCAACCAGTAGAGCAGGTACACAAACATTGCACTTTGGCGAAGTAAACTTAGATGATGTGCCGTTTGCTGACTTTGAAGCAGATGATGGAGTCATGGATTGGGAATCAGACTTTACCTTTGAACAGGTAAATTTAGTCACCGGTTTTAATGGATTCGATTTGTAATTAGGAGGAAATAAAAATGGCTTATAATGTCGAAGATTTTTTAGCAGAAAATGTCAAACCAAAAAATGAAACTAAGGAAGTAAAAATAAAAGGTTTTAAATCACCATTTATCATTAAAGCACTCACAGCGGATGAATTTAATGAAATGCAAAAACAAGCAACAACTAGCTATATTAACAAGAAAACACATCAACGAATTCAAGAAACTGACCAAGGCAAGCTAATTGATTTGATGATGGCTGAAGCAGTTATTCAACCAGATTTAAATAATGAAAAATTACAAAAGTCATGGGGTTGTATTGCAGATCCTGCTGGTGTCCTAAAAAAAATGCTAAATGCTGGTCAGTATGCTGACCTTGGACAATCAATCCAAGAAATATCAGGCTTTGATATTGACAGTATTAACAACTATGTCGAACAAGCAAAAAACTAATTAATGAGTCTTATGGCGATTTCAGCGTTTATTATTACTGCTTGAATGAATATCATTGGACTCCAGGACAATGGGCTGAATTGACACAAAAAGAAAAAGCACTAGTAGTAGCTTCAATTCAAATTAGGCAAAAAGAAGAGAAAAAGCAAGAGCGAGAAGCCAAACGTAAAGCTAGGTCTAAACATATATAGAAGGGAGGTAACTTATGGCCACAATAAGCAGTACTTTAAAAATAAATGATGCTTTCAGTAATGTATTAAATAAGTTTAATGCTGGTGTACAACGTAGCGTTAGTTTGGGCTCCCGCCTTAAAAATGCAATGAATGGGGGTAGTAATGGAATGCTATCTCTTGGAAATGGCGCTAGATCTGCAGGAATTGGACTAAAACAGATCATAGCAGGAACTGCCTTTGGCGGAATGATTAGTTCAGCTGCAAGTGCTGCTACCACCGGAATTCATTCAATGATTGATGAACTAAATGAGGCTAGTGTTTCCTGGCAAACATTTGATGGGAACATGCGTCAATTAGGTAGGTCACCAGCACAGATAGCAGCAGCCAAAAGTTCGATGCAAAAATTTGCCCAAGACACAATTTATTCTGCATCAGACATGTCCTCTACATATAGCCAATTGGCAGCTGTAGGGGTTAAGAATACTACGAGGCTAGTCAAAGGATTTGGTGGATTGGCTGCAGCTGCTACTGATCCAAAGCAGGCTATGAAAACTTTGAGTCAACAAGCAACACAGATGGCTGCAAAGCCCACAGTCCAGTGGCAAGACTTCAAACTTATGCTTGAACAAACGCCAGCAGGTATGGCTGCAGTTGCTAAGTCTATGCATATGTCAACTCAAGACCTAGTCAAAAATGTGCAAGACGGAAAAATAAAAACCCAGGAATTTCTTAATGCTGTTGCCAAAACTGGTACTAATGCTAATTTCAGTAAAATGGCTACACAGTATAAAACTGTAGGTCAGGCAATGGATGGGTTGAAAGAAACTTTATCCAACGGTTTACAGCCACAATTTCAAAAATTAAGTAAAATTGGAATTAGTGCAATTGAAGGAATAACCAATAAAATGAGTGAGTTAAATTGGAACTCCTTTGGGGATGGCATCATTAATGCCATTAATTACGTTAAACCAATTTTTGACAAGTTTAAATTAGGTTTGCAAGATGTATTCGATGGCTTTAACAGTACTGGCGCTGGTAAAGAAGTTGGTAAAATGTTTCAAACTATAGCTGACGCTGTTAGTGATGTCATTGACACGATGAGCGAAGGAGATGGCAAGACTAGCTTTTTTACGACTTTAGGCTCAATTTCTGGTAGAAGTATTTCGGGAATAGCCAAGGCAATCAGCGCAATCGCAAAAGTAATTAGTAAATTAGATCCAAGCAGTTTGCAAGCTTTAGGTACTGCATTCTTTATTCTGAAAACAGGAACTAGGGGACTAATATTTACAACTGTTGTATATGGTCTAAATAAACTTAGCAAACTTAAGCCTGGTACACTAAATAATATTGCAGGGGCTATTAAAAACCTTGCAATAGCTTTTGCGGCTTTCAAAGTAATAAATACTCTTGGTAAAGGAATTTCCGGTATAGCAAAAGTCTTTGGAGCATTTAAAAAAGTAAAATCTCCTAAAATACCAACAAATAGTGTTCCTGAATCGGGAGGAATTATGCAAAGTGCTGGAGCCTTTTTAAAACTAGGAGTGGCGGCCCTTACAGCTGGTGCTGGCTTTGCTTTACTTGCATATGGCATTAAAACCATTGCACAAGGGGGTTCAACAGCAATAGGCATCTTGATAGGTGTCGGCGTAGCAATTATCGTGATATTAGTGGTAATTGCTGCACTTTCAAAACAATTAGATGTTGCAGCGGTTGGAATTTTTGCAATCGGTGTTGCAGCACTTTTGGCTGGTGTCGGAATATTGGCAGCAACATTTGGTTTGTCATTACTAGCTAAAGAATTGCCAACAATAGCACAATATGGGCTTCAGGCAGCATTTAACATCTTGGTATTGTCAGCGGCAATGGCTGTCTTTGCTTTTGGTGCAATAATTGCTACAGTTGGTTTGATTGCATTGGCAGTTGGCCTAGTAGTATTAGCAGTTGGCATGGGAGTCGCAGCAATCGGTGGACTGCTATTTGCAGCTGCTTTAGTTGCTGTTGCTGTCGGTACAATAATCGCCACGGTGGGCGTTGCTCTGTTAGCTGTATGTGTAATGATTTTGGCCGCGTCATCCATAGTTGCAGCAATAGGTTTGATTATGATGGCTGTTGGTATAGCTCTAATTGCAGCTGTTGGAATAGTAGCCGCACTGGGCTTAATGCTCTTTGCAGTTGCATTAATGATAGCAGCTCCATTGATGATGATTGCCGCAGTTGGTGCATTACTATTAGGTGTAGCTGCAATTATCCTAGGCGCAGGATTAATGGTAGTTGGTGCTGCTTTGTTAGTTGTTGCAGGTAGTTTGATAGCTGTAGGTGTAGCTGTGATGGCACTGGTAACCATGTTTATCATGGCAGGAACCATGATGGTTACAGCTATCACGAGTGCAATGAGTAATGTTGTAAATAGTGTCAGAAATGGTATTTCAAATGCAGTTAATGCAGCAAGAAGCTTTGCAGGTTCATTAGTAAGTGTTGGTAGAGACTTGATTCAAGGCTTAGTTAATGGGATTAAATCTATGATTGGTGCTGCAGTTAATGCAGTATCAAATGTTGCAGGAAAAGTTGTTAATGCTGCTAAAAGCATATTACATATTGGTTCACCTTCTAAATTGTTCAATCAATTTGGCCGTTGGCTAGACCAAGGACTTGCAATTGGTTTAAATCATGATGCGGATATAGCTGCCAATGCTTCGGCAAGTATGGCAGAGGGTGTAGTCGCTGCTGCATCAGATATGACACCAACGCTTAATCCTTTGGTGATGGGTCAAACTAATGCAGGAGATTTGCTTGCTAATGGCTTTGACCGTGCCGCAACTGCTGTAAATAGTGTTGCCAATGCATTAAACAGATTGGATGGAGCTACGGCAGGAATTGGTATTAATGAACAAGACCAATTAGAAACTTCAATCAACAATAGCGATGTTAATGGCTCTAGTCTGGTTGGTACAAAATTCGGCAGTAATAGTTTAAGCAATGACAATCGTAGTTCAACTTTAACTATTGAGAGTGGAGCTATTCAAATTAATAGCTCTGGAGATAGTGATGAAGACTTCGAAACTCTTGTTGGCAAATTTGAAGATTATTTAATTGCTAAAAGCGAAAAAGCATTAAGTTAGCGAGGTGAATTATATGGACGGCTTTGGCGTCTTTTTGACTAGTTATAAAACCAGCAAAACAATTCAATTGCCAGTCAACCCGGCCGAGCTAAAACTTAATTATGAAAATGATGACCAGAGCCAGACAGTGGTCAACCTGGGCGAAGTGAATCGACTAGGTAATTTAAAGTTAGTGGGAATTACTATTGATTCCGTTTTTCCAAAGTATAAAACGACCTACCTAGCAGATGATCAGCCTGAAGAACCTGATTATTACATTGACTGGATTAAAAAAATCCAGAAGGCAAAAGGACTAGTCAGGCTAGTTGTTGCCAACACAAAAATAAGCATGTGCATGACAATTGCCAGTTTTAATTATGGTTTTGAGGATGGGTTTGACGAAGAATATAAGTATACCCTTGAATTAAAACAGTATCGCAGTTTTAAAGCTGAAAAAGTTAAAAAGAAGAAAAAACATAAGTCGAAAAAAGGTAAAAAGAGAGTTGCACCACCAAAGAAATTTGGTGTTCATTCTACGGTTATCGTAAACGGACGTTTGCATCTAGATTCAAATGGCAATGGTCCGGGTGCTTATGAGAAAAATGCCAAGCGCCAGGTAATTAACATTGCCACAGGGCATAAGTACCCAATATGTGTTGGCATTAATGGCATAGCTCGTGGTTGGGTTAAAAAATCGGAAGTGAAAAAGGCATGATAACGACAATTAAATTAGTGCGTCGTAGCAATATGTATCGTAAGTCGAAGAAAAATGGCAAAGGCACTACTTACGATTTGCGGAATGTAGTTGCGAATGTCAAATGGACGACTGACCTTAATTTCAGTGCTGGGGAATTGACGTTTGACTTAATTCAAAAAGCACATCCGATTATTCCCTATACAGGTGACATCATCAAGTTTCGTTGGGAACATCATAAAACCTTTTATGGCTAC
The DNA here is from genome assembly GCF_016101625.1 of Lactobacillus sp. M0396. NCBI lineage: Bacteria > Bacillati > Bacillota > Bacilli > Lactobacillales > Lactobacillaceae > Lactobacillus > Lactobacillus sp. M0396. The sequence goes on along the minus strand of NZ_JACFQE010000001.1, from coordinate 482,806 downwards.
GTCTTTAATTATAAGGTCAAAGAAGATGACACAGTTAGTGTTACTTGCTACGACAAGGAACGCTATCTAAAGAACCAAGACTCAATCGTCTGGCAGTCAGGCACTATTGCCGATCGCTTTAACAACGTCTGCAAACGTGCAGGAATTAAACATAAGGTGGTCGACAAGCCAACGCACAAGGTGGCAGCTGAAGTATGCGATGGTAAAACATATTTTGACATGTTAAAAAGTGCCATTACCAAAACTTTGAGCGCCACTAAGCACATGTATTATGTGTATTGCAATTACGATACTGTAGAGCTACGCAGAGCGCCATATAAAAAGCTAAAAATGATTATTGGAAGCAAGTCGGCTATGACCGGTTTTTCTTATGCCGTTGATATTAACGATACAGCTAATGTGGTTAAGGTTGTCCAAAAGGATGTTAAAAAATCGCAAGCAAAAGGTGCAACAGCCAAGCAGAAGAAGGCTAACGGTAAAAATCAGAAAACAACTAGTGCTAAAGCTAAAAGCAGTAAAAAGGATGAGGCTAAACGCACTAGCTTTAAAACTGTTAGTGCTAAAGGAGATTCAACAGAGCAGTGGGGCAAATTGCAAGTTACGGTTAATAAGAAAAACAAAGCTAACCATGCACAGATGGTTAAGCAGGCAAAAGATGAGCTACACAAGCGTAACAGAGCGAACAAGGAATTAACCGTTGACTGCATCGGCAACGTTGACCTTGTTGCAGGTAATGCCGTGACAATCAAGATTACCGACATTAATAAAACGTTGAAAAATTGTCCTATTCTGAAAGCTGAACACGAATTTGGCACTGATTACATGTGCCACTTAACGATGAAAGTAGGTGCAGAATGGCTGGAGAACGCTTAATTAAGATGCTAAATAGTCGTGGCGGTAAAGACAGTGACTATGCTGATGTGGTTTATGGAGTAGTCACTAGCATTGAGCCGTTGAAGGTTCAGCTATCTAACAGCATGGTAATTGACGATAACTTCATTGTGTTGGGCAAGCATATTGGCAAGTTTAAGCTACCTGGTAAAGCAACTATTAATGGCAGTGATGTGATTAAAACTGAAAAAATCACCTTTAAGGATATGGAATTTGATAACAGCCTAAAAAAGAACGACAAGGTAACCATGATTCGCATGGATGGCGGACAGCAGTTTTATTTGTTTGAACGAGAGGAGGGATAGCATGGACGATGATGACAATATTATTGTTACTGACGATGACAACATAGATGATGAAAGTGCCGAATTGGAAGACACTGATGTTGACACAGATGGCGATGATGATGAGACCTTGGACGATGAACCAACTTTGACTTTTAAAATTGAAAATGGGCGTATCAGAGACAAGGTTGATGAAAAGCAAGCCATGGTTCAGGCAGTAAACAAAATACTGCAGACGGAGCGTCTAGTCTATCCAATCTATTCCGACCAGTATGGCAATGATCTAAACGATATTATTGGCAAAGACATGGGCTATGCCAAGGTAGAAGCAGAAAGGATGATTAAAGAGGCATTATTAGCTGATGATCGAGTGGTTGAAGTTGATATTGACGCAGTTAATGAAGTAAGCCGAGATACCCTAGAAATTAAAGGCACCTGCGTTACGGTGTACGGCAATATTAATATAGATAGTGAGGTGAGCGTGGATGACACCAGATGAGTTGGCGGAAAGCTACATGGCAGAAGATTATGAGTATTGGCTTGATTTAATGCTAGAAAATGTTCCTGATGATATTGATCAGCGAGAAGGTTCAGTAATCTATGACGCATTAGCACCTGCAGCTATGGTTATGGCACAACAATCTTTAACACGTGCCAATATTATTAAGGAAACTTACATCAAGACTGCTCAAGGACAATTTTTAGATTATCGGGCAGAAGAACATGGCACCTCAAGATATGCGGCAACGCAAACGGAAGTTAAGGCAAAGTTTTTAGATTCCGATGGCAATTCAATTAATAATGTACAGATAGGCGATCAATTTGCCAGTATTGGCGAAACGCCTATCTTTTATACTGTTCAGAAAATTAATGATGATTTAACAGGCGAATTAACTGCCGATGATCCAGGAACAACAGCCAACTCTTATATTGGACAAATACTACCAGTAACGAGTAACGACACTCTTTCTTGGGCGGAAATAATCGAAATAGTTGCTCCTGCTCGCGATGCAGAAACAGATGACCATTTACGTGACCGCTTGTTGAAAGCTGATGACTGGATTGCTTACGGTGGCAACATTGCTGATTATTTGGCGATGCTTAATAAAATTAGCGAAGTTGGAGCAGGGCAGGTTTATCCAGTGTGGAATGGTGCAGGCACGGTTAAATTGGTTATTGTTGATAATAACCTAATGCCAGCCAGTGCTGATTTGGTCAAGAAAGTTAAAAACATAATTGATCCTGTTGATAATGAAAGCCAGGGCTATGGTCTAGCGCCAATTGACCATCAAGTAACTGTAGTTGCACCAACACCTTTGACGGTTAATATAGCAGCAACAGTCAATATTGATGGCACGCATGGAGCAGACATAGTTAAAGCAAAAATCAAAACTGCAATCGAAGAATATTTTAAATTGCTACGGCAAAGCTGGAACAATATTGATGCAAAAACTGGGCGAGGATATTCACAGACGATTTATCGTTCCAAAATCCTATCTCAAATAATGATGGTTGATGGAGTAATCAATGCGTCTGTGCCAACGTTAAATGGTACCGACGAAGACATTGCCCTTGTGTTTGATAATCAGACTTCACAACTACCAGTTTTAGGGGAGGTAAAGTTAGATGGCTAACAATTTAATGGACTATCTACCCGACTATTACGATGGCGTCTATGAGATGGAAGCTATCATGCATGCTCAAGGAGAGGTCTTAGACAAAGCAGAAAGTGAACAGTTTCGATTGCTTTTAAATCAGTTCGTCACGCAGACAGATGCCAAGGGTATTTCTGTCTTTGAAGATCAAGTTGGCATTAAGCCTGCTCCAAGTGATGATTTAGCGTCACGACAAAACAAAGTGCTGATGCGACTTTTGCCACCAAGACCAATTACTATTGAGTACTTACGTGATTTATTTGCGACACTTAAAATACCTGCCACAATCACAGTTATTCAAAGGGATGCAATAGTAGAAGCTAAGAGTGCCGAAATTAATAGTAGTCAAATTGAAGATATCAAGTATCTGCTTAACATCTATCTGCCAGCAAACATGATTTATGAAATCAGAGTAGCGTTAAACAGAGCTGAAATTACCAACGACTTTAAAGTTGGTTTGGGGACTTGGCTTAAATCAACCACTGCAGTGCAAGCCAACGTTTCTCAGTTTATTAATTAGAAAGGAGGAGCAAAGATTTGTCGAAATACAATAAAACGATTTTAACCAATGCAGGTCTTGATTTAGCTGCTAAAGCCAGTTCTGGTAAAACCAAGTTCACGATTACCAGGGCAGCCACATCAACTGAAAAATTGGCAGATAAGAGTATCAGTGAATTGCAACAGTTAACGGCACTGCCTAGCCTGATGCAATACGGTGAAATTAACAATGTGGCAGATTCTGCTCTGGATAAAAGCATTGTCATTGGGACAGAGCTTATTTTTAATAATAAGGACTTATCTACTAGCTACAATATTAATACCATCGGGCTATATGCCAAAGAAGATGGCAGCGATAAAGAGTTTCTTTATGCGCTTACCACGGCAGTGGAACCTGAAACAATGCCTGATTTTAAGGATAAAGTATTGTTCAAATTCAATTTGACCATGTTTGTGGTAGTTGGCCAAACTGATAACGTATCAGTCAATGTTACAGATAACGGTGTGGTTACCCAAGAGCAATTAGCTAAGGCAGTTCAGACATTACCGCAAAAGCAGGACTTAACTAATTTATACAATAAGATCGATACTGATATTAAAAATTTATCGGCCCTCAATAGTGTAAGTGGCAATAATATCAGTAATACTATAATTAACCTTGATACTTTTTCTACCATTGGGATAAGCCAATTTTTAGGCTGTCAATTAAAATCTGATGGCAATATGTCAGGCTTTGACTCAACACAAAAAAACCTTTATGGCTGGATATTTGACGTGCCAAAGTGGAACGGCGCTAAGATATATGAGCAGATTGTGTACATTAGCGATAGTGGGCAGGGTAACTTGCTTTACACTCGCACTAAAGCCGATGCAACGAGTAAGGAAGATTTTCTTAAAATTGCGAATAATAAAGATTTAGCCAATTTTGGCAAGCTTCAAAAAATAAGCCTTAATGGTGGCCCAGAAATAAGTCCAAATGATAAAGGGGTGGCTAATCTTGATGTGGTAACATCTGTGCAGAATATTGCACCTGACAGCAATGGCAACGTTAAGCTTACAAAGCCTGCTCCTGTAAGAGATTTAGATAAAATAGTGGAGGATGGGATTTATGACCTCGATGGCACGTATAATGGGTACTACGTTACTGGGCTACTAATAGTTCGTAATTTTACAATTAGAACTTTCCAACTGTTAATAAGTTATGATTTTGACCCAATGATGCAGTATCGATACATTAACGTAAATGTTGGGCTATATCCCAACTGGGTGAAACTATTAAATCAGGATGACTATAAAAATCTAGCAAATAGAATAGCTATCTTAGAAAATAAAGAATTTGTGCACCAGTGTGATGACTTAGACAGCGGTATTGCTTATTCAAAGGCACATCCTAACGTACTCGTGGCGACACCTTAGGAGGTGGTTAAATGCTAATGAATGGTAAAGCAGCTAACTATTTAATAGTTGCTGGCGAAGTTTTTACTAATAACAAAACTTTTCCCCGATATTATAAATTCGGTTTAACAACTACTAATGCACATGTAGCGATGTATTATTTTGGCTTTAACGATGCAAAAAAGGAAGCTGTATTCAAGCAGGCGCAGTACCCTCGTTATTATGTTGAAATCACTGACCCCAAAAAGGTATTAGTAACCCAGACACTAACCGTAGATGGTGAAGCATATGCATGTGTTTTTGAAAATCGTTGCTACTCGCCTGAAAATACTGGTGTGCAGCTTAACAAAGAACCAACTTGGATTAAAGTGTCTGAGGCAGGGGGTATGACACCGTTATAAGTTTTAAAAATAAAAGATAAGGAGAATAAAAATGGCAGAAAGTAAGGAAGCTAAAGGCTTTATTCAGGTTTACAAGTCAACAAACACAATACCGTGTGAGCCGTGGTTTGCACCAGCTGATGCAGATATTGCATATCCGTTTGTTAAAGAAGCACCTGACCCTAAATTAAAATCACCAAAATATGATTGGATTAATTATCGATGGTACGAAACGGATGGAGCCGTTCAAGGCCAAAAAATATCTGAAATGGCAGACACATTGAATAAATTAAAAGATGATGTAGCGAACGGTAAGTTAAGTGATGAGGCTATTAATCAACAGCTTGGAACATTGGTTGGACTTGTATCCGCTGATGCAATTGCACAACAGGTAGAACAGCCAAATACTGATGACAAGGCTAATAATAAGCAGACTTCTAATGGAGGTACTAAATAATGAACATGATGAGTATGTTTGAATCACTTTACCAATATCTTTTTAGTGTAAATGTTTATACAAAAGCAACGATTGCTGGGTATGTAGGCAAAACTATTGATGAAGTGGCATACAAGAGAATTACAGGTGATGACTATGTGGCGCCGTCTGCTTAGTAATATCAATGAAAATCACGATCAGTCCATAGCAGGTGGCACCATTTTAGCCATTGGCATCGCTTTGCTACGTGATAGAAACTATTTTTATTGGCCGCCAGAGTGGACACTTTTTATGAACGATAAAAGACTTGACCTAGCAATAATATTACTAGGTATTTTAATTACCGTTGATTCCATGTTTAAAAAGAGGCACAGAGGTTGGCGCATGTTTATCTTAATCTTAGGTGCCTGGACTTTGTGGTTTTTAATTGGTTTGCAACTGGGACATGCTTTTGGCGTGGGAGAATTTCGTATGGAAATAACAGTGATTGTTGAGACTGCAATTTCAATATTGTGCCTATATTGTATTTATCAAAGCTAGAGAGGTGGTTATGTGCATGATGTTAGTACCCTAATTTATGTACTAGGAACTTTTTTTGAAGCAGTTGCTACCTTTTTAGCCGTTACTCATACATCTCATAAAGAGGACACAGACGACATCATTAAAAACCTAAAAGCTGAAAGAGATAATTTTAAGCAAGATTACCTTTTAGAGCGAAAAAGGCGCTTAGAAATCGAAACTAAGTACGAAGAATTAAAAAAGAAGTTAGAGAACACTGTGTAGTGTTCTTTTTTGTTGAAAGGAAATTTCAAAATGGCTCAATTTATTAATTTGTTAAATTCATTATTACCATACTTTGTTTTAGCAGCAGTCGGTATAGTAGCTGTTTATCAATATGCAAAAGTGCATAATCCTGATTTTGCTAAAAAGATGGAATGGCTGTATGACGTGGCGCAATATATCGTTACCCAACAGGCAACACATACAGATGCTTCTGGAGCAGAGAAGAAGCAGGCGGCTACTGATGCATTGCTAGAACAAGCCAAGGCATCTAAAGCTAAATTAACCAAGGAAACAGCTGAAGGGATGATTGAGAAAGCGTACCAGGAAGGAGCAACAAAAAATGAAACTAAATAAGAAATACGCACTTTCTGCAAATGAAGGTGCATCTGCTCTTGCTAAACGAGATATTATTGTGGCTCATTCAACGGCAACTCCTAATGGTGAAGCGTGGGCAATTGCTCACAACATGAAGGCAGGCATTAATACGGCACAGACCTATGTCCATTTAGTAGTTGACGATAAAGAGTGCTACCTGGTAGGTGACCTGGGCTATGTCGCTTGGGGATGTGGATACTACGGTAATCAGCTTTCACCAATGCAGATCGAATTATGCGAGTTCAGTAATAAATCTCGAGCAAAGAAAGCCTACCGTAATTACATTGGATTAATCCGTGAGTATGCTCAAAAATATGGTATTCCATTAACTCTGGATACTAATGCAAAGCGTGGAGTGAAGACTCATAACTGGGTAACACATAATTTGGGCAATACTGACCATAACGATCCTTACAACTACTTATCAAGTATTGGTATTAGCAAGGCACAATTTGCACATGACATAGCTCATGGTGTCGGTGGTAAAGCTATCGTAGCAAAAAAGCCTGCTAAAAGTACAAGCAAAAAATCTAGTTGGGTTAAAAAACCTGGTGCTTTTGTTTTAGATAAAGCTTTGAAACTACATACTTCACCACACATTAGCGCACCAGCTATTGCTACGTTGCCGAAGGGCAGTGCAATTAAATATGATGCGGTACTGCAAGGTCCTAAGCGTCTATGGCTAAGGCAGCCACGTGCCAATGGCTACGGCTATATTGTCGGAAAAGATAAATATGGCAAGGCAATGGGTAAGTTTGAATGATTAGAGAAAAACTAGTATAATAATAACTATAGATATTTAGCTTAACTAAGCTAGAATATGACAGTTGGTTATTGTGCCAACGCCGTTGATATTAATTATTTATCATCGGATATAGAGCATTTGCTCCCATAGAGCCATCTTATTAATTAGATGGATTAAGTTAAATAAGCCACTCAGATTAAGTTCTGGGTGGCTTATTTTTATATTTCATGATAATAGAATAATTAAATAAAAATTAATTTTTTGCTTTGTATGTATAAAATGTCTTATAATTTATGTAAAGAGTAAAAGGAAGTGGTACATTATGAATAATAAAGATATGATTAAGTTAGAGCGACCATACAATGCTATGGATGTTGCTAATCATGTTGTACAATACTTTATTGATACAAACCATAAAATTCCTAATCTACTACTATTAAAGATATTGTATTATTTACAAGCTGATAGTTTACGGCATCTTGGAACTCCTTTGTTTAACGGAAAAATTGAAAAATGGGGTTATGGTCCTGTTGAGCCAGAAGTTTATTCTTATTTTAAATCATATGGAGCAGCCCCTATTGATTCCACTGCACAATACGTAGAAATTGGTAATGATGGGTCGTGGCATCTGATAAATCCTATAAATAGACAATTACAAAGTCAAGATGTAAGTGCAATTAATAAACTTGCTAATGAAATCTATAATAAATATGGTGATAAGCCATTTCAATTAGTTAGTAAAACGCACAAGGAGCCAATGTGGAGTAAAGATGAATCAAAAATTAGGAGTGGAGCAATGCATATTCCTTATGATAATGAAGAAATTAGAGAATATTTTAGCAATCAAGGCAATTGGCCATGGGAGAATTAAGCAAAAACCAAAATAAAGTACCAGATTTGGATCTAATAATTAATTCCTTTTTTACAGAGAAATTTGATAAGCGAAAAGCTAAAATATATTTTAGAATACTCCATTTGAACTTAAAAAATTTTCGAGTTCAACATAGTGCTTTAACTGAATATGTATATTCAAATTATAATGATGTTAAACTTGAAGATGCAAATAATGATAAAGAAATTTATTGGCAAGAAAATGTACATATTTTAAAAGAATATTTATTAAATTTAGTAAAAAATTTAGATGGACATGGAGCCGACTATACTGAAGAAGAGAAAAAACTAATAAAGAGCTATAAAAAAGAAATTTTAGAATTACCTGATAGAATTTTTGAAAGTGTTAAGTTGGCATTAGGTCAGTACAAAGCTCTTTTTGAAAAGCTTACTAAGGCAACTAATATCCTTACGGATGCAATTGATGATCTTGAAAAAGTTAACAAAAATTATGAAGGAGAATCAGATAAATTAAATGCAGCTTCAAAAAAATTAGATGTAGCTCAGAAAAAATTAGGTGTAGCTCAGAAAAAATTAGACAATTCTACTTCAGAATTTATTTCTATGCTTGGAATATTTTCAGCTTTAATATTTGGAGTATTTGGTGGATTTGAAGCTTTTAAGACGATATTTACCAATATCGATAAAGCATCTGTGGATATGGTAATAATCGATTCATCTATATTATTGTTAGGGCTAATTATATTGATTTTCTTATTGATTCAGTCAATTTCTATTTTATCAGGTAAAAATTTTTTAGCTTGTGGATGTAAAAATATTAGTGAGTGTGATCATAAATTCTATGAAAGGTATCCTTTATTCAGCTTTTCTATCGGCTTATTTTTATTTACGTTGCTGTTAGGTCTGCTATGTAAAGAGAATATTAAGTTGCCTTTGAATTTGAAATTAGAAACTGTGCTTTCTTATTTAGGCCTAATAATATTAATAATTATGAGTTGGTTTATAGGTAGGAATATTTATAAAAAAAAAAAAAAAACAAAATTGATTTGCTCGAAATTTAAAAAGATATTGTACTATATAAAACCGTTCTAGTTAACCGCTAGGACGGTTATTTATTTGTCTAAAAATATTTAAAGCTTTCAAAATTGCACTCTCATCAATAGCATTTTATAATTAATGCAAATAAATGTTTGGTGGATATTATGAAAAACAATTTTAATGACATAGTAAACAATTTTTTCAAAAACTATCAAGATCGTGGGATGAAGAAATGGCAAGGGTTTATGTTGAGTGACCACATAGCGACTCTTAATCGTGACAAAGAAGAAAAAGCAAAAATATATTCCGAAAAAGATACTATGTCTGAGACTGAGGTTAGTCAGATATTATTGCAGGCATTTGCCAATAATAAAAGTGTTTCTGTTCAGCTTAAAGAAAAAACGCTAGACAAGAAGATACAGCCTGATATTGTGGGGTTGGTAAAAGGATATAATGAAGATAAAATTGTAATTGGAAATACAGAAGTAGAACTTAGCGATATTAACCATATTGAGATAAGATAACTTGATATTTGTCAATGTTCGCTAAAATGTTCGCCAACTTCATATTTAACAATTTTTATCACCTTAAAAATTATGGAATATTACTAATAAATAAGGAAATAAATTTTATAATATCTAGCAATTTTTACTATTTACGCCCTCACACTCCGCTAATAGTAATAAAAAGCTTGTAATATCAACTATTACAAGTTTTTATTATACTTTCGCACGGCATTTGCACGGCATAAAAGTATAAAAAATAAATCGGCCGATCGTGCTGTTAAATTTTATCCGGTACTTTTGCAATTTCTCAGAATTTTGAATTTAATTTATCTAGCATTCAGTCATTAACGCATGGCACAATAATGCGCAAATTTGGCGCTTTTAAATTATATGTGAGCCTCATGTGTAGGCCTTAAACTCTCGAAATGAAATTCTTTTTCTTTAATGCCAAATTTTTAAAATGTTAGAGAAAAATTTCATTTACATCATTTGTGGAAGAGAAATAGATGAGAGGTTTAATGAAACTTGGTATGGTTCATCAAATCCTGTTTCTTTTAAAATTATAAAAAAGCAAAAACAGAAAAATTACGTTACAAACTTATGTGTCCTACATCAGATTGCGAAGTCGAATTATCTTTTGTGGTGGCGGAAAAATCTTATTTTAAATCAAGCAACAAAATCAGCTATTTATTTTATGCCGGTGTAAAGATAAAGAAGAAAAAAGTTAGTTTCATTAGATGAAAATAGCGTTTATATCATGCTTTATGGATTTAAAAATTATTTTTATACTAATTTAAAGACCAAAACTAATTAGCTAAAATATAATAACAAAGGCATTCAGAAGACTAAAAATAGTGTTCAAAATTCCAAGCCACAAGGTGTTGTTAGTGCTAATAGTGTTGTTTCACCTAGAGTCAGTAAAAAACACTTAAATGAATTAATAATAAGTGATCAAGGGAAAGTTTTTCAAGTAGCTGCAAAATTAGGAGAAATAAACAAATATAGCACTAACAAGTATATTTTTAAAATTGAAGATGAAGTAGGATTGCCTTGCAGTTAATTAAAGGTGGCTGACCAGCTAGTTTTAAAGTGGTCAGAAGAAATATGAACGAACTGGGTTTAGGGTTTAAAAGCCAATAAATGAAATCGACGTATGTATTCTAGTTATTGCGATATAGTTGGTATGATTGCACCTAATTTAATTAAACTTAGCTTCTTTTACTTAAGACCAAATATGAAATAGTATGTGGATATTACTGAATTTCATCTTAAGGGACTAAAGATTTATTTGTCAACCATTCTGGATGGCTATGTTGGCGATATCGATTTCTACTTAATTTCAGGGCATCTTAATATGGAACTGGTTGTGTCAATGCTGGATAAAATTTTTCCTAAGCATTAGGCTTTAAATGCTTGTGATTTCCATACAGTGTAATATCAAAGTTCGATTTATCAGAGTGTATTGAAATTATATGGCATTTTTCAAAACGTGTAGCATAAATGAAATCCAATGCACAATCGCTTAGTGGAGATCTTCTTAACTTGATTAAAACGAAAATTTTTTATAGCCAAGAATATAAGTACCATAATCTGTAAAAACTAACTCAAGAAATTGCGTAATACACTATAAAGGAGAAAGAAAAAAGACAGACCAAAAAGCCTGACTCCGAATGAATATCGGACTCAAGCTTTAAAGAAATTATATAATTTTTATCAAAATTTTTGGACTCAAAACGTAATATAAATTTAAATTAGTCTTTTTTCATTAATAATAAGATCAATTGAATTGTCTTTTCTTTTTAAAATAGTTTTTCATCAATCAGATTAATGGAATAAAACCCCTAAAGTTATGCTTTATAAACGAATTAAATGAATTAATAAAATTAAATAAGTTTGACTTCTATAATGCTTGTAATTTTAGTAGTTAGTCTTCTACTAATTTTATTTTAGGAACATCAGAAGTTATTATTTCACCTTTATTTAATTCAACATGAATTTTTGATACCTGACCGTAGTCCTTATCAGGGTGCTTTGCTAAAATTTCATTAATGTCATCTTCGCCATTGTCTGAGAATATGTTTCCAGTTCCTCGTACAGCTTTAATAGTATAATCGCCAGGTTTGATATCTTTACCTACTGTCCAACTGCCGGGGGTTAATATCTTTCTAAAAATACGTTTGTCTGGAGTTGGGATTAGTTTTGTTGATTCAATTCCGTCAATCTTTATCTTTTCTCCAGCTTTTAAGTCAGTGGTGTACGAAGAAAGTTTCATCCATGTATCATCCTCAGTTGGCCCTAAAATGACATTTATATTACGATCATTAGGACTGTTTCGTGAAAATAGATTGCCACTACCTGAGACGGCCTTAATTACATAACGCCCAGGTTTAATCTCTTTACCGACTTTATGAGTACCCGCCGACAGCGTTACTGCTTTAGCAGTATTTTTCTCTATTACTACTTTTTTACTTTGTCGATTGTTACTTCCACCTTTATCACCTGATTTGTTCGTATCATTAGCTGAACATCCTATCAAAGAAAAGATGAATAAGCTTGTTATTAAAAATGATAAGGTTTTTTTTAGATTACCCATTACTTCCTCCCAAATATTTACTACCATAGGTTTAATGTCGCTGGCGTTATGGACAAAATATGAACCTTAATATTTAAGATTTTTAATGTTACAAAAACTTTATATAATTAAATTAAAAAATTTCATGTGATGCTTTTATTTTTTTAATTCTAGTATAAATAATTATTATAGAAGATACAAGAATAGATTATTTTAAGTGACAATTTTTCAATATCAAAATATATTGTAATTTTTAAAATAAAAGTTGAAGTAGGATAAAATCTAACAAATGTATAAGAAAACTCTTTTATCAGAAAATAAAAATTTTTAATGGAATGTGAGAGATTTAAACTTTCGATATAAAATTTTCAATCATACTCCCCAAAATTCAGATGAAAAATACATAGAGATTAAACTCCGATTGTTATACTTGATCCGACAACTTCTTGAATAGTAGTCAAGCATTCTTCACCCGATCTAGTTATATCCTTAATCTTTAATATAAAAAGAATTGAAAAAAGTTTAGTTAATTCATAGAAATTAATATTAATGAACAGAATCCTACAAAAATTTCAAAAAAATGTAGACATAAATAGAAACTTATGCTAAATTATTAAGAGTGGTCGAGAGATGACAACAAAATGGAGGATTAGCTCAGCTGGGAGAGCATCTGCCTTACAAGCAGGAGGTCACAGGTTCGAGCCCTGTATCCTCCATAATGATGGTGGTGTGAAGGGAAGTTCGCGCCGCCATTATTTATTGATTTAATAAATTGAATCCTTGCATTTTCTTTCAAAATAGGTATACTATTGAATGTGCTTTGATTCAGAATAATGACCCGTTGGTCAAGTGGTTAAGACATCGCCCTTTCACGGCGGTAACATGGGTTCAAATCCCGTACGGGTCACTTTGGAGGATTAGCTCAGCTGGGAGAGCATCTGCCTTACAAGCAGGAGGTCACAGGTTCGAGCCCTGTATCCTCCATCGTTCTATGGCTACCGATCATGCGGTAGCTTTTTTTATTATCAATATAATATATAAGAACATAGAACGGAAATTTTAAAAAATCGGTTCAAGTCCTGAGAGGATCCTTAAACGGAGATGCCTTGTAACCGAATAGCTATTGTCTATAGGGGGACTAATATGGAAAAACGTTTGTTTACTTCAGAATCTGTTTCTGAAGGTCATCCAGACAAAATTGCTGATCAGATTTCTGATGCAATTTTGGATGCTATTATTGCCAAAGACCCTCAAGCTCATGTAGCTTGTGAGACCATCGTCAATACTGGTATTGTCTATGTCTTTGGTGAAATATCAACTAGTGCTTATGTTGATATTCAAGGAATTGTTCGCAAGACAGTTTTGAGAATTGGCTATGATAAACCAGAACTTGGCTTTGATGGCAATAATTGCGCTGTCTTAATTGATATTGATGAACAATCACCTGATATTGCTCAAGGCGTTGATCATTCTCTTGAAACGCGTGAAAATCAATCTGACGAAGATCAGCTTGATCAAATCGGGGCGGGAGATCAAGGTTTAATGTTTGGTTTTGCAATCAATGAAACGCCTGAATTAATGCCTCTGCCTATTTCGCTTGCTCATCGCTTGATGAGACAGGTTACTAAGCTACGCAAAGATGGTACTTTAACTTGGCTTAGACCCGATGCTAAGGCAGAAGTGACTGTTGAATACGATGAAAAACAAAAACCAACACGTGTAGATACCGTTGTTATTTCAACACAGACCGATGATAAGGTTTCAAACGAAGAGATTCGCCGAGCTATGATAGATTTGGCAATTAAAAAGGTAATACCTGCTAAATACCTTGATGAAAAGACCAAGTTTCTGATTAACCCATCAGGTCGCTTTGTTATTGGTGGACCTAAGGGTGATTCAGGACTGACTGGACGTAAAATTATTGTTGATACTTACGGTGGCTATGCTCGCCACGGTGGTGGTGCATTTTCTGGAAAGGATCCGACAAAGGTTGACCGCAGTGCCAGTTATGCTGCCAGATATGTGGCTAAAAATATTGTTGCTGCAGGCTTGGCTGATCGCTGTGAAGTTCAATTAGCTTATGCAATTGGTGTTGCTCATCCAGTTTCAGTTATGGTTGATACTGCCGGAACAGGTAAAGCAAGTGACGAACTCTTAACAAAAGCAGTACGTAAAGTCTTTGACTTGCGCCCCGCGGGAATAATTAAAATGCTTAATTTAAGGCGGCCAATTTATGAGCAAACAGCAGCTTACGGACACTTTGGCAGAACAGATATTGATTTACCATGGGAGAAAACTGATAAAGTTCAAGATCTTTTAAATTTTGTTCATGAAAATAAATAATTTTAGCAGCTAATGAAGGAGTTGTAATTGTGAAGAAGACAAATGTACGAGTAGTGATGATTGCGATTTTTATGACGACATTTATGACCGCCATCGAAGGTACAATCGTTTCTACTGCAATGCCGACAATTGTTTCTGATCTGAACGGATTGGAAATTATGAATTGGGTTGTTTCCATTTTTTTGTTTATGACTGCTGTATCAACTCCTTTATATGGCAAATTAGCTGATAGCTTTGGGCGTAAACCAATTTTTCTATTTGGAATAGCTCTTTTTGTGATTGGATCTGCTCTTTGCGGTCAGGCTCAGAATATGGTTGAATTAATTTTATTCCGTGTTATTCAGGGTCTGGGTTCTGGAGCCGTTCAACCGGTGGCTATGACCATAATTGCAGATTTATACAGTCTGGAAAAAAGAACAAAAATGCTGGGTCTAAATTCTGGTTTTTGGGGCGTAGCTTCAGTCATTGCTCCATTACTCGGTGGCTTTATCGTACAAAATCTTTCTTGGCATTGGGTTTTCTACATTAATGTGCCAATTGGTATCATTGCACTTTTATTAGTTGTCTTTTTCTTAAATGAACCAAAGAATAAGCAAAAGACAAAGCTTGATGTTAAAGGAACTTTTTGGTTAGTTGTTTTGCTTTTAACCTTAATGTTTACACTACAAGATTTAGGTACTCTTAATCCTTTTATGCTTATTGCTTTAATTGTACTAATCATAGTCAGCGCAATTATCTTTTATCATGAAGAAAAGCGCGCAGATGATCCGATAATGCCATTGTCAATGCTCAAGGGCAAAGAATTCTTGGCTGTTAATATGATTACCTTGCTTGTTGCCGGAGTAGTTATTGGCTTTGAATTTTATATTCCAACCTGGATGCAGGGGATTAATGGTACTTCTGCTACTATTGCAGGTTTTGCAGTAACTCCAAGCTCTGTTATGTGGGTTGTGGGTTCATTTTTGATCGGCGGCATGTTGAGTCGCTGGGGTGTAAGAAAAACCTTCTTTGGATTGCTTACAATCCTGCTGATTGCTGACTGCATGTTATTGCTTGTTCCTATTCATACTCCGTTTTGGGTCTTTTGTGTCATAGCAACACTTAATGGCTTTTCCTTTGGTGGAGTTCTAACCGCTTCGCAAGTCAGGTCACAGGTTTTAGTTTCTAAAGAAAATATTGGTGTTGCTACTTCCTTTAACACATTAATGAGGTATTTAGGTCAAACAATGATGGTTTCCATTTTTGGTATTACCTTCAATACTGTCGTGGCACATCAACTTGCAAAACATCCGAATTTGACACAAGGCATGATGAACAAAATAGTTTCATCAGCTAAAGCCCAAGAACTATCTGCGAACTTAATTCCACAATTAAGGCAAGTACTTTTTAGTGCTTTAAAAGGGGTTTACTTCGTTTCGCTTGTTGCTATAGTAATATCTGTTATTTTTAATTGTATTTATAAAAGCAAAGAGAAAGCTAATTAGTCGTTAGATTTAAAACAGACCTGCTGGTAAATAAACCAGCAGGTTTTTTATTTTAAAATTTTTTCATTAGTAGAAATAATTTGCCTGAAAAATTATAATAAATAATATTAAACTTAATAAGTAATTGGAGTATTAAAAAATGGCAAGGGAAATTACTAATTGGCGTTCCTTAGGTGGTTACACTGGATTTGAAGGAAGAAAAGTAAAAGACGGGATACTTTTTAGATGTGGGCAATTGTATAACTTGACTCCTTATCAAAAAGAACAAGTACAAGATAAATATCAAATTAAGAGAGTTTTTGATTTTAGGGGCGAGGAAGAAAGAAAACAATTTCCGGATTATTTGTGGTCCGGATTAGATTACGTTGTAATTGATGTTTTAAAAGATGCTCAGGTTAATCAAGCCAGTGTTGATGAAATTGTTTCTGGTAATAATCAGGCTGAAGAAGATATGCTTACCACCTATGAAGAATTAGCTTTACAGAAATCTGCTCAAAATGGCTACCATCAATTTTTAATGACTCTCATAAATGATCCTGTTCCGACAGCATTTCATTGTTTTGCAGGCAAAGATCGCACAGGAGTGGCAGCAGCTTTAATTTTGAAAAGCCTGGGAGTAAGTGATGATCAAATCTTAACGGATTATCTAAAAACTATTGAAGCGCGTAAGCAGGAAAATCAGGAAATTTTGAACTACCTAAGAGACCAATTAACAAGTTCACAATTAAAAGATGTTGCTGTAGCTTTAACGGTTCAAAAGTCATATTTAGAACGGTATTTTTCTGCCATTAGGCAAAATTATGGGGATTTTGATAATTACCTGATTAAAGGACTGAATTTACCGAGTGATTTTAAGAGCAAAATGAGGCAAATTTATTTAGTCTAAAATTTAAATAAACAAAAAGATGATATGTTCCTTGAACTTTGGAATCATATCATTTTTAAGTTTTTGACTTCTTTCACTATTGATTTTGAGTATTAGTACATACCAAGTTGAAAACTTTAACAATTACGATTGTAAATAGTAATCTATACAGACAAAAGAAAAGTAAAGTTACAGACTGGTTAAACTAATGCTTATTGCTTTGCGACTTAAATCATTAGGAGAAAACTTAGTAAAATAAATTTGTACAGTGCTATTTTTATTTTAATAAAATATATATGTTAATATAAAAATAGTTAAAATTTTTTATAAACAATAAAACATAGAACCAATGTAATAATAAATTTAAACTAAAACTATAATAGTTATTAGCCTTATGAAATTAATTTTCAGATGACATTTTGACAAAAATAGGCTAGATTTGTAGAAAGTAGTTTTAATTATAAAAATTTTTACTAAGGAGAAAAAATGAAGCGCGATGATTATATTAAAAGTCTAGATCTTGAACCTCATCAAGAAGGTGGCTGGTTCAGGCAAGTTTATACTAGTGATCAACAATTTTATGATGAGGATAGTGATGGAAATCGATTTTATTACACTTCCATTTACTTCTTGCTTGATGATACCAGTTGTTCTCACTTTCACCGACTGAACCATGATGAAATGTGGTATTACCACGATGGAGAAGCGATTACTATTCATTGTATTGCTCCAGATGGTAAATATTCAGCTGTTAAATTGGGGAAAAATGTTTCTGCTGGAGAATTCATGCAATTCAAAGTTCCCAAACACACTATTTTTGCATCAGAAGTTACTAAACCAAACAGTTTTTGTTTAGTAAGCTGTGTTGTTTCACCAGGATTTGATTATCATGACTTTGAGATGCTTAAAAAGGCAGATTTACTAAAACAATATCCTGAATACAAAGAAGTCATTGAACGTCTAGCGCTAGATTAGAGTGATTATGAAAAAAGGATCCAAGGCTTTGAAAATAAGCTTGAATCCTTTTTATTTAATAAATAGTACTTTGTGCTCTTTGGTTTTCTAAATAATAATGGTAAAGGAAGGAATATCCGATTAAAAGAAATGATATTCCTTCTAAAAATCCGCCAACTACGTCTGAAGGGTAGTGGACATGGCTAAAAATCCTTGTATAACCGATTAATATTGGAAAACATGCCCAAATGATACATAATACAGTTTTAGCGGCTTTATTTTTTATTAATAAAATTGTTAAAACAATCAAAATTCCAAATAATGTGGCACTGCCAACAGAATGACCAGATGGGAAACTATATCCGTGAGCTGTCACAAGGTGGTGGGTAAGTGGTCTGTGACGAGCTATTGCATGTTTGATAATCCAGTTGTAACCATTGGCTGCAATCATTGTTCCAGCTGTAAAAAATGCATAAGCAAATTTTCTGCAAAATGCTAAAACAATAACCAGGATGATTGTTTCAATCATAATTACATTGGTATTGCCTAAATTGGTAAATGTTGTAGCAAATTTGATTACTGCAGGATTGTTATTGCAGATAATACTAATAATTGTTTGATCAAATTCACGAATAAATTGATTTTCAGAAGCAACCAGTATTGCCCAGATAGCATATAAAATCAAAAATATCGTCGCAGGTATTATGGTGTCTCTCTTTGTTTGAATTGTTTTGTTCAAAAACTTTCTCCCCTTGTTTTTTTTTGCATTTGTGGTAAATTATAATCATTATTGGTAAAAAAATAAAGATCAGGAACTAGTAGCAGTTTTGTTTTTCTATAGAGAAGAGTCGGAAGGTGCAAGACTTGAAAAGCAGATTGTGAACTGAGCCTGGAAAAAATCTAACGTTTGCTTTCCGCGTTAAGGGGCATGAGGGTCGCGCTTTTGGCGCGGAACTTAGGTGGTACCGCGATTATTCGTCCTATGAAAAAATATTTCATAGGACTTTTTTTATGAGGTAAAAATATGTATAATCACAAAGTTATAGAAAAGAAATGGCAGGATTACTGGGAAAAAAATCAAACATTTAAAACCGGTAATGACCCGAAAAAGAAAAATTATTATGTTTTAGATATGTTCCCTTTTCCATCTGGTAAGGGACTGCATGTAGGGCACCCGGAAGGATACACAGCAACTGATATTGTCGCACGAATGAAACGTAGTCAAGGCTATAATGTCCTTCACCCAATGGGCTGGGATGCTTTTGGTCTTCCGACTGAACAGTATGCTCTCCAAACTGGACAAGATCCGGCCGTTGTTACTACTGAAAATATTGCCAATTTTAAAAGACAGCTGAATACTTTGGGCTTTTCCTATGATTGGAACAGGGAACTTGCAACTTGTGATCCAAAATATTACAAGTGGACCCAATGGACATTTGAGCAAATGTATAAAAACGGTCTAGCCTATGAGGCTGAAGCCCCTGTTAACTGGTCACCAGATTTAGGTACAGTTGTTGCCAACGAAGATATTGTTGATGGTAAGACTGAACGTGGTGGTTACCCAATCTATCGCCGTAATATGAAGCAATGGATGCTTAGAATTACCAAATATGCTGACCGTTTGCTGGCTGGTTTAGACAATCTTGATTGGCCGGAAAACATTAAAGAAATGCAGCGCAACTGGATTGGTCGTTCTGTAGGTGCACAAATTACTTTTAAGGTTAAAAATTCTAATGAGACTTTTGATGTCTTTAGTACACGTCCGGACACCTTATTCGGTGCAACTTACGCTGTGTTAGCTCCAGAAAACGAATTAGTTCAAAAAATTATGACTGATGGTCATAAAGATGAAGTTAATGCCTATATTAAACAAATTGAATCTAAGTCCGACCTTGAAAGAACAGATCTAAATAAAACCAAGACAGGTGTCTTTACAGGTGCTTATGCAATTAATCCTGTAAATAATGAAGAAATTCCTATCTGGATTGCTGACTACGTACTTGGCAGTTATGGTACTGGTGCGGTCATGGCAGTTCCTGCACACGATACACGTGATTATGAGTTCGCCCGGAAATTCAATTTGCCTATTAAGGCCGTCATCAAAGGTGGAGATATTGCACAGGAAGCCTATACCGGTGATGGTCCACACATGGATTCTGAGTTCCTAAACGGACTCAACAATGCAGAAGCTAAAGAGAAAATTGTTGCCTGGCTCACTGAACACCATGCTGGAGAGAAAAAGGTTAATTATAAGTTACGTGATTGGGAATTTAGTCGTCAGCGCTATTGGGGTGAGCCAATTCCAGTAATTCACTGGGAAGATGGAGAAACAACGCTGGTTCCAGAAGATGAATTACCACTCGTTTTACCTCATGCTACTGACATCAAGCCGTCAGGAACACCTGAAAGTCCATTAGTTAATCTTAAAGACTGGGTCAACGTGGTTGATAAAAATGGTCGTAAAGGTAAAAGAGAAACTAATACTATGCCTAATTGGGCTGGTTCATCATGGTACTTCTTACGTTTTGTTGATCCTCACAATGATAATAAATTAGCTGATTACGAATTGCTCAAGAAGTGGATGCCGGTTGACCTCTATATCGGTGGTGCAGAACATGCTGTACGACACCTGCTCTATGCAAGATTTTGGAACATGGTTTTATATGATCTGGGAGTTATTCCAAATGAAGAGCCGTTCCAAAAATTATTCAATCAAGGATTAATTCTTAAAGATCATGATAAAATGTCTAAGTCAAAAGGCAATGTTGTTAACCCAGATGACGTGATCGATGAATATGGTGCAGACAGTCTGAGAATGTATGAAATGTTCATGGGTCCACTGGATGCTTCAATTGATTGGGATGATAATGGCCCTGCTTCTACCAAGAAGTTCTTGGACAGAGTTTGGCGTTTATTTGTTAACGATTTGGACCTTAAAGCTATTCCTCAAGAAAATATTGTGTCTGAAAATGATCACACCTTAGATAAAATATATAACGAAACTGTTAAGAAAGTTACCGAGGACTTCGATAATTTACATTTCAACACCGCAATTTCTCAATTAATGGTCTTTATTAACGCAGCACAAAAAGCTAAAACTATTCCAAGAAAATATGCGGAAGGCTTTATTACACTTTTAGCACCAATTGCTCCTCATATGATGGAAGAAATTTGGCAAATATTTGGTCATGATGAATCTGTGACGTTTGCAAAATGGCCAACCTATGACCCGGCTAAATTAATTGAGTCAACGGTTGAGATTATGGTACAAGTTAATGGTAAACTGCGTGGGAATTTTACAGCAGCTGTTGGTTTGGATAAAGATGAAGTTCAGAAGCAGGCACTGGCTCTACCACATGTACAGAAGTTTTTGCAAGGCAAAGATGTAAAAAAGGTCATTGTTGTACCGAATAAAATTGTCAATATTGTAGCTAAATAAAGTTAATTTTTCCTAAAGTGCAAAGTATATTTGTTGTTAATTGCCTTTTTTCATTCACAATAATATAGTTAGTAAACTAGATTTAGGGAATATTAATGAGAGAAAATAATTTATCTGAAAAAAATACACAAAATACCTTCATTAAGGGCAGTGCATGGATGACTTTTGGCTCTATTACGTCACGTATTTTAGGAGCACTCTATATTATTCCATGGTTTTATTGGATGTCACCTTATGGCAACATTGCCAATGCATTAACTGCTAGAAGTTATAATATCTATAGTATTTTTATTTTAATATCTACAGCAGGTATTCCTGGCGCCGTTGCGAAACAGGTGGCAAAATATAATGCGCTTAATGAGTATGGTGTAGGACGTAAGCTTTTTCATCGTGGTCTGATTTTGATGGTAATTTTAGGTATCATTTCAGCTGCAATAATGTACTTTGCTTCGCCTTTTTTGGCTTCTAATGGTTCGCAGATTGATCCCAGACAGGTAAAAGTCATGCGTAGTCTGTCATACGCCGTCTTGATAATCCCTGTTTTAAGCATTATGAGGGGATATTTTCAGGGATATGAGGATATGATGCCATCAGCCATGTCTCAATTTGTAGAGCAATTAGCACGAGTTATTTGGATGTTGTTAACCGCTTATATAATTATGCAGGTGCAACATGGCAACTTTGTTGACGCTGTTGTGCAATCAAATTTAGCTGCAGCAATCGGAGCAATTTTTGGAATTGCCGTTCTAGCCTGGTTTTTGCTTTCGAGGCGTAACAAGCTTAATGAATTAGTTGAAAATTCTAATAATGAAATACAAGTTTCAACATCTGCTCTTTTTGCAGAAATTATTGCTCAGGCAGTACCGTTTATTATTATTGATGCAGGAATACAGCTTTTTTATCTGGTAGATCAGTATTCTTTTCATCCAATGATTGCCAGTTTGATCAATGCATCCAATAATACAATTGAAACTTGGTATGCGTTATTTGCTCTAAATGCTAATAAGCTGATTATGATTATCGTGTCTCTTGCCAGTGCAATGGCCGTGACAACAATTCCTTTGTTGTCCGCAGCACACACAAAGCATGACTTTCACGGGATTTCAAATCAAATAGGCAACACTTTAGATTTATTTCTATTTGTCATGATTCCAGCCTCTTTTGGTATGGCAGCAATTTCTACACCGGTTTATACAATTTTCTATGGGTATGACAAGCTAGGCTCAAATGTTTTATATCTTTCATCATTTACAGCAATTAGTTTAGGTTTATTCACTGTATTGATGGCGATTTTACAAGGTCTGTCAGAAAATGGTCTTGCAATTAAATATTTAGTATTAGGACTAATTATTAAAATTTTAATGCAGTATCCAATGATCTATTTGTTTAAGATTTTTGGTCCACTGATTGCCACTAACTTAGGGATGCTCGTTATTATCTTTATGGCCTTAAAACACCTTAAAGTTGGCTATAATTTCAACCAGGATAGAACAAGAAGACGTTTTATTGGAATTACCGCATTTTCTGTAACCATGTTTTTAATTGTTTTGGCAGTAGAAAAAGGACTTGAATTGTTCTTGAATCCTGCAAGTAGTTTGCAGTCGTTAATTATAGTAGTTATATCCATTATTATCGGGTGCTTATTTTACGGATTTGCTGCGATTAAGTCTGATTTGGCACAAAAAATTCTTGGGGATAAAATTATTCCTATATTAGAAAAATTGCATATTCATGCATAAGTGAAAAGGTAATTTAAAACTTGGTACCGTAGTAAAAACGGTATCAAGTTTTTTCTTTGGGCTAAATATATTTGGAACAATTTTATTAATGAACTTATAATAGCTTTTAGCTTTTAAAAGTTAAATAAAAAACTCTTCGCTAATTGAACTAAAACGCTATAAGCAAAGAGTTTATAAATTTAAACTGAAATATAATATTTAATTTATTGACTTAATCTTTTTAAGAATGCAATTATTTATAATTCAAAGTATAGTCTACACAGTCAATAATCTTATGCATACCTTCAAATAAAGCATTTTTTTCGGTAGATAAGGAAATTCTAAAGTATCTATCGGAATACTCCAAATCACTACCCTTGGCAACAATTACATGAAAGTGGTCTTCTAAGAGTTTATAGTACAAATCAACATCTTTGATTTCATCAGGAATTTTAATAAACATATATAGGCCTCCTAGATACTTTGAGGAAGCAAAATACTTACTTGTAGAAAGCAAATTAGTTAGTTTTTTACCTCTTTGTCCAATTTCTTCAATATGATGGGTATAATGGTCTGGTTCTTCTAAAATTATTTCACCAATGAATTGACTAATAGTTGGGGCACTAAAAGTGATCCCCTCATTATAATAACCGTCTTGCTTAATAATATCGGCAGGAGCAATCACATAGCCTAGACGTATTCCTGGGATAGCAAAAGTCTTGGAAAAACTGCTGACTAATATTTGATGAGAAATGTCAGTTGAGACTGGTTGATATTTGTAGGTGCTCGGATAGTCGCTATAAACATGATCATCAACTAGAAAAATGTTGTTTTCCTCACATAGTTTATTCAAGAAGTTACGGTCTGATTCTGATAAACTTGCGCCTGTGGGATTATTAGGATAGTTAATGATAATAGCCTTAGTGTTTTGGTTTACTGCGTTTTTGATTTGGTCTTTTGGTAGTGCAAAATCGGGAGCCTCTGATTTGACTATCACTGGCTTTGCTCCCACTCCTGCAATTAAATTTAAGTATGAAGGGAAGAAGGGAGCAATAACTATAATTTCATCACTTTGAGATTTGATGATTGACTTTAAGGATAAAAATGCACCATGTAAGCATGACACTGTGATTTGGATGTTATCTACATCAATATCTTTTATGCCATATTTTTCTTTGTAATATGTCAAAATTTCTTTTCTGAGTTTTGGCAGACCCATACCCGGAGTGTATCCGTTGCCTTCTTTTGCGACTCTTTTTACCAGCTTGTCAATTATTCTTTTGTTTATTCCAGAACGAAAATCCCCAATAGATAAGTCAATGTAATCCGATGGTAGTATATTAACGTCTAAGCTCATAATATATTAACCTTTCTTTAAGTAAATTATTGTATAAATCATATTATTTAATTCGAAAAAGGTCAAATTGCACAAAAATAAATTCAGGTCTAATTTTTCACATAATCGAACTTGAATTAAACTTGAATTTTTGAGTAAGACAAATAAATTTATTTTTTGAGAATTTAGTACTTATGAAATTCACCGTCAGGAGTGTCATTACCGTGATCCTTTTCAGGCATAACAATTGCAGCAATAATATATAAAAGCAATCCTGTAAAGAATGAAAACAATATTAAAGCTCCGCCTCCAATCCTGGTCCACGCTTTATCCCAGCCAAAGTATTCTGCGACTCCGCCAAAGACACCGGAAACAATCTTATCCTCAGATTTTGTTAAACGTTTTTGCATGACAATACCTCCTTTTACTATAATTTTAATACAAAAAAATCATTTAAGTACAATTGAAAACATATTTTTAAAAATAAAAGTAGCTAAGTTTCAGTTTTTGAAAAATCACTTGCGAAATATTAAAGTGCCTAGCATAAACTCTGCGAAATACCATTGATGCTATTTACAGGTATAGCAATTTTTATACTAATATAAGCACTTATCTTTTGCTTATTTTTAGTTAAATTATTGTTGCTTCGAGTAACTATTGTGACTGTCAATTAGCAAGTTCTAAATAATACGCTAGAAACGGGGAAAAATAATAAAAACAAAAGAGCTAGATCCTTAATGGACTAGCTCTTACTATCTTAATATGATGCCCCGAAAAAGATTCGAACTTTCACTTAGTTACCTAAACAGCGACCTGAACGCTGCGCGTCTGCCAATTCCGCCATCGGGGCTTATTATTTTTAGCACAGTAATAATCATACCAAAAATTTGGTAAAATGTAAGCATAAAACGTAAAATAATCCAAAAAATATCAGGGAAGGGAGAATCATACTTGAAAAAGAAAGCAAAAACCATCATTCTATTTTTTATCAGCTTTTTATTACTGGCACTTCCAGTTGACGTGAATGCTGCTTCAAAATTGCCTGATAATTTTGATCAAGATAAAGTAGCTATCGATGCTAAAGCAGCAATAGCAATTGATAGTAAGACTGGACAATTATTGTATGGCAAAAATATTAATCAGCCATTGCCCATAGCTTCAATGACAAAACTGGTAACCGCATATTTAACCCTGAAGGCAATTGATCAGGAAAAAATCAATTGGAACACTAAGGTTACGCCTACTCGGCAAATCTTTGCCGTTGCCAGTAACAGAGAGTATTCAAACGTTCCCTTGCGTATGAAGCACGCGTATACGATTAGACAATTGTATCAAGCAACTTTAATTGAATCCGCTAACGGAGCCGCAATGATGTTAGCAGAAGCAATTAGTGGTTCTCAGGTTGCGTTCGTTAAGCAAATGAGACAGCAGTTGCAAAAATGGGGCATTAAAGATGCTCGTATTTATACAACCTGTGGATTGCCCAACAAAAGCGTTGGTAATGATGCTTATCCTGGGGCAGGTAAAAATGATGAGAACATGTTGTCTGCCAAGGATATGGCTATTGTAGGCCAGAAATTAATACAGGATTATCCTGAAGTACTTAAGACTACTAAAATTGCTAAAATGGACTTTATTGACCAAAATATGGCAACGCCAATGAGCAATTTTAACTGGATGTTAAAAGGGATGCCGCAATATCATAAAAATCTAAAAATCGATGGTTTGAAAACAGGAACTACTGACGCTGCAGGTGCTTGTTTCATTGCCACTGCACCTCATCGTGGAGGGCGAATAATTACTGTGATAATGGGAGCGAAACATGTTACTAACACTGATCCGGCCCGTTTTATTCAAACAGCTAAACTGCTCAATTATGTTTATCAAAAATACGAGCCATTAGTTTTTCAGCGTAATGAAGTAATTATTGGTCACACTAATATGGCAGTTCACAATGGACAAGCCAGGCAGATAAATATTGGTATCAAAAATAAAGCACTGATCTGGATACCACGAAATGGCTCTAAATTTCAGGTGGGTTTAACATCCAAAACTGTTGAAGCTCCAGTAGAAAAAGGGCAAAAAATCAACGCTTATTACTTTAAGATTGGCAAAAACAAAATTATTTCACTGCAAAGTCCTAATGGACTTTTGTTGCCCGCCCATGCTTTAGAATCAACTAATAGAGTAAACATTTTTGTAAGGTTTTGGCGCTGGCTATTTGGAGGCTAATATGGCAGTAATTACAGAAGATATTTTGACCAAAGTAATAAAAAAAAGACCAAGTGACTCTCATAAGGGCAATTACGGTCGGATTTTATTAATAGGTGGCAGTGAAAACTATGGTGGTGCAATTATCATGGCCGCTGAGGCTGCACTTAATAGTGGTGCGGGACTCATTTCTGTGGCCACCCATGCGATGAATCTTGATGCACTGCATGCACGTAATCCTGAGGTCATGTTTATTGACTGGCGTGATCGGAATTTGGTAAATTTAATGAAAAAAATGGATGTTATTGTTTGTGGACCAGGTTTAGGATCCAGCACTTTTACTCGGCAATTAATGTCAAAGATATGTCAAAATGTTTCTCAAAATCAAATATTGATTTTGGATGCGAGTGCTTTGGACATGATTGGTCAGGATCCAAAGCTAATTCCAACTCACCCCGGTTTAGTGGTCATAACACCACATCAAATGGAATGGCAAAGATTGAGTCAAATTAGAATTTCATATCAGACTGACAGTGCGAATTCAAATGCTTTGAAAAAGATTTTTCCTACCCAAAATGCTATTTTGGTTTTAAAATCAAATCACACTCACATTTATACCAAAGCCGATCAGATTTTTGTAAATCCATTAGGCAATCCTGGCATGGCTACAGGTGGAATGGGAGATACCTTAGCTGGTATAATAGGTGGCTTTACAGCTCAATTTGGCAATAGTTTGGATTCTGTTCTGGCCGCAGTTTTTATTCACTCTTTGGCAGGCGATAAAATTGCTGAAAATAATTATGTAGTGCGACCGACCGAAATAAGCGCGATGTTGCCGCAGCTAATGAATCAATATGCTAATTAGATATTTTACGTTGAAAATTTGGTTGGGAGAAAGGTTATAACATGAGGAAAAGTCTTTTAAAAGTTCTTACTGCTTTTTGTGTTCTATTAATATGTGCTATTAGTCTGGCACGAATTTCAATGCCATCTCAGCCAGAAACTAAAAACACAACTAAGGAGGCAAAGAAAACAGCTGTTATTAAAACCGCGGCATCTTATCGACCGTATCAGGATCCAAAAGATTTACGTTCTCCCTTTAATTGGAAAAAGCCAAGTGAGATAAAGCCTTATCCTAAAATTAAGCATCTCGAAAATGACTTAACAATTAGAGTTTCCCTAAAGGGTAATCGAGTTTACATCTTGCGGGGTAATAAACGAGTGTACACCATGCTGGCAAGTGCTGGTTTATTTAAAAAAGGTAAGTCATTGACACCAACAGGAAATTATAAAATTAAAAATGGTCGTGGAGACTCTTTTTATAATCCTGAATTAAATGAAGGTGCTAATAACTGGACTAGTTGGGACAAAGAAAATGTTTATCTTTTTCATTCTGTTCCTACGAAAGGCAATGGCAAATACAATATTAAAGAGGCTGAAAAGTTAGGTGTCAAGCCTGCCTCTCATGGCTGTATCAGATTAAGCGTACCTGATTCACGCTGGTTGGCTGAAAATATTCCAGTAGGTACCAAAGTAATTATCAAAAATAACTAAAAAATTTGGCTAAGCTTTCATTTCCTGTTATAATCTTTTGATGAAAGTGGTTAGGAGTAGTAGGCATTTTTCTAGAAAAGCGAGTTTGAGTTGGTGAAAGTCAAGCTGGAAAAATGACTGAAGGCGTGTCTAACTAATAATTTAGCAAATTTAATAAGCGGATACTTTGTATCAAATAGAGTGGTACCGCGGGTTATAACTCGTCTCTTCTTCAAATAATGAGGAAGAGACTTTTTTGGCATTTAGGAGGAAAAATGGATTTTAAAGATAAGGTAGTTGACTTAATCGCTAGTCAGGTTGACCTTTCCAAAGATCAAATCAATTCATTAATTGAAAGACCAAAAAATGAAAAAATGGGTGACTATGCTTTTCCAGCCTTTGCATTGGCAAAAGTGCTGCATCAAAATCCTGTAGTTATTGCGCAAAATATTGCAGACAAACTAAAAAGCAGCGACTTTGCTTCAATTAAAGCTGTTGGACCCTACGTTAATTTTTCTATCAATCACAGCAAGTTGATTTCACAAACTCTCACAGAAATCTTGCAACAAAAAGAACATTATGGTGACCAAAAATTGGGAGAGGGGAATGTTCCTATTGATATGTCTAGCCCCAACATTGCAAAACCAATGTCGATGGGGCACTTAAGGTCAACAGTAATTGGCAATTCAATTGCCAAGACCCTGCAAAAAGTTGGTTACACACCAATTAAAATCAACTATTTAGGTGATTACGGTACACAATTTGGTAAATTAATAGCGGCCTACAAGCACTGGGGTGTGGAAGAAGACGTTAAAAAAGACCCGATCATGAATTTATTTAAATATTACGTCAAGTTCCATAAAGAAGCTGAAAAGCACCCTGAGCTTGAAGATGAAGGTCGCGCGTGGTTTAAGAAATTAGAAGAGGGTGATCCAGAAGCAGTTAAATTATGGCAGTGGTTCCGGGATGTTTCCTTGGCTGATTTCAACCGTATTTACAAAGAATTGGGTATCACTTTTGATTCGTATAAAGGTGAGGCTTTCTTTAACGATAAAATGCAACCTGTGATTGATGAACTGAAAGAAAAAGGACTTTTGCATGAATCTCGTGGTGCACAAGTGGTTGACATGGGTGAAGATGAAAATCCAGCTTTGATTGTTAAATCAGATGGTACTAGCATCTACTTGACACGTGATCTGGCAGCTGCGATTTATCGTATGAAAACTTATCATTTTGTTAAAATGCTTTATGTGGTCGGCAACGAACAGGCTCAGCATTTTGTAGAATTAAAATCTGTTTTGAAAAAAATGGGTTATGATTGGGCTGATGAAATTTACCATGTTCCTTTTGGATTGATTACACAAAATGGTAAAAAGTTATCTACTAGAAAAGGCAATGTAGTTTTTCTTGATCAAGTTTTACAAGATGCCGTTAAACTAGCTCAAAAACAAATTGAGCAGAAAAATCCTGATTTGACCAATAAAGATCAAGTAGCTCATGATGTTGGAGTTGGTGCAGTTATTTTTCATGATTTAAAGAATGAAAGAACCGAAAACTTTGACTTTGACCTTGATGAAGTTGTTCGTTTTGAAGGTGACACAGGTCCATATGTGCAGTATACAAATGCTCGTGCACAAAGTGTTTTGCGCAAGGCAGCTGCTCAAGGTCACGAACCGCAATTAACAGATATAAAAATCGATGATGACTGGTCTTTTGGTGTTGCTAAGTCCCTTGCTGATTTTCCGCGTATCATTGCTCGCAGCAGTGATAAGTTTGAGCCGTCAGTTATTGCTAAGTTTGCTCTTGATTTAGCTAAGAAATTTAACAAGTATTATGCAAATGTTAAAGTTTTAGTAGATGATGATCAAATTAGTGCTCGATTGGCATTAGTCCAGGCAACTTCAATTGTTTTAACTGAATCTTTGCGTCTATTAGGTGTGAATGCTCCTAAAGAAATGTAAAAGTTTTAAATAATAACGTTTACATAAAATAAAAGATTGTTCAACGATTAATTAATACGATACAATATGACTGTAAGTTTAATAGGAGGTATATTTAATGGCATATTTAGATAATGGTAATCAAATCTTTAAAGATGCTCGTAAAAACCATTATGCAGTAGGTGCTTATAACACTAACAACTTGGAATGGACACGTGCAATTTTGCAAGCAGCTGAGGAAACAAGAACCCCAGTTTTAATTCAGGTGTCAATGGGTGCAGCTAAGTACATGGGTGGCTATAAAGTTGCTAAAGACTTAGTTGAAGACGAAATGGATGCAATGGACATTTCAGTTCCAGTTGTATTGAACTTAGACCATGGTAGTTTTGAAGCTGCTAAAGAATGTATTGCTCTTGGCTACTCATCCGTTATGTTTGATGGTCATGCTTTACCAACTGAAGAAAACTTAGCTAAAACCAAGGAAATCGTTAAGTTAGCTCATGAACGCGGTATTTCAGTTGAAGCTGAAATTGGTAAAATTGGTGAAAACCAAGGTGCCGATGGTGGAGAATTAGCATCTGTTGAAGACGCAAAAACTTTCGTAGCTGCAGGTGTTGACAAACTTGCTTGTGGTATTGGCAATATCCATGGTGTTTATCCAGAAGGCTGGAAAGGTTTAAACTTTGATCGTTTGAAGGAAATTGCTGATGCAGTTTCTGTTCCATTGGTATTACATGGTGGTTCAGGTATTCCTGAAGACCAAGTTAAGAAGGCTATTTCTCTCGGAATTTCTAAAGTTAACATTAACACTGAATTCCAATTAGCTTTC
Organism: Lactobacillus sp. M0396; assembly: GCF_016101625.1. Taxonomy (NCBI): domain Bacteria; kingdom Bacillati; phylum Bacillota; class Bacilli; order Lactobacillales; family Lactobacillaceae; genus Lactobacillus; species Lactobacillus sp. M0396. The sequence continues at coordinate 451,744 of NZ_JACFQE010000001.1, read as the reverse complement.
CAAGCTGCTACTCGTAAGTACTTTGAAGCACATAAGGATGAAGATAAAGACAACAAGGGTTACGATCCTCGTAAGCTTCTTCTTCCGGGTACAGAAGCAATTACAGCTTCAATGAAAGAAATGATCACTTGGCTTGGTACTCCATCAATTGATGATAAGATTAAGTCAGCAGGTTTTGACAAGAGTTCATTGAACTTGGAATAATTTAATAATTATAATATAAGAGAGATCAATCTGAATGATTGATCTCTCTTTGCTTTAACAGCTGGGGTTAAAAATCGACTGCAAACGAAAAATGCCATCGTCATATTCGTACTTTAAAACTGCGCAATTTTGAATATGATCCTTACGCTTAAATTTATTATATTTTTCCCACTTTCTGTAAAAATTTGCTATAGCACCGGCGTGCGATACAATCAGAATATGTTGATAAGGAGATGATTCTGCAATACTGATAATCGCTTTATTGATCCTTGCGACTACCTGTTTTTGGGATTCACCACCAAATTGAACAAAAAAGTCGTTATAAGGTAGTGGCGGATTTAAGTGTTCACCTTCTCCTTCGTATGTACCGAAATTCCACTCGCGTAAATCTTTGTGTGTTTTAAAAGGTAGATCGGTCACTATTTTTAAAGTATCTATTGCCCTTTCAGAAGTTGAACAATGTGCCTCTTCTAAATTGACTTTCTCATGCTCAAAATATTCTTTTTTCGTTGCTTTTGCTTGTTTGATTCCTAAAGAAGTTAAAGGTGAATCACAAAATCCCTGAATCTTATGTTGGACATTAAACAAAGTTTGTCCGTGACGCATTAGATAAACATATTTCATATTTTTACCTTCTTTTATATATATATATTTAATTGTAAACAAAAAGTTCATAAAAATCTAAATGAAATAAATTGACTTAAAGTTCAATTTAAGCGTTATACTCAAGAAAAGAAGTATGGAGGGATAAACATGATTTTTGAAGAAACATTTACACTTAATAATGGGGTAAAAATCCCTAAACTAGCATTAGGAACTTGGAAAATCCCAGATAACGAGGTAGCTTCGCCCGTGCAAACTGCCTTAAAAATGGGTTACAGGCATATTGATACTGCTCAGGCATATCATAACGAAAAAGGAGTTGGCCAGGGTATCAAAGATTCAGGTATTAGTCGTGACCAAATCTTTATTAATTCTAAAGTAGAGGCTGAAATCAAAAATTATCAACAAGCTAAAAAGTCAATTGATGAAACCCTTACTCGTATGGATCTTGACTATTTAGATATGATGATTATTCACAATCCTCAACCTTGGGAGGAAGTTAACCAGTCAGATGATCGCCATTTTGAAGGAAATATAGAGACTTGGCGAGCATTAACAGATGCTATGAAAGAAGGAAAATTACGCGCAATTGGCGTTTCCAGTTTTCAGCCGGAAGATTTGCAGAATTTAATTGACAACAGTGATGTTAAACCAATGGTAAATCAAATTTTGTGTCATATTGGAGCAACACCAAAAAAGTTGATTGATTTTTGTCAAGAACATGACATTGTTGTGGAGTCATTTTCGCCAGTTGCTCACGGTGAGGCTCTGACGAACAATACTATTAAGACTATGGCAGAAAAATATCAAGTTTCAGTTGCACAGCTATGTATTCGATATGATTGGCAGCTCAATACAGTGGTTTTGCCAAAGTCTGTTAATCCAGAGCATATGAAGCAAAATGCAGAATTGAACTTTGAAATAAGTGATATAGACATGAAAACTTTGGAAAATATTCATAATTTTGATTATGGCTCTTCGAGTCATTTTCCAGTATTTGGAGGAAAAAGATAAAAAAGAGTGTTTCAAATCTTTTAAAGTGAACTTGAGTTTAAATTTTTCGAATAAGTTATCAGAATATAAAGTTAATTTATTGATTTAATTTGATAATAAAAACAATCAAAAACCTAACTTACCTTCTAAGCTGATTTATCAGTTTAGAAGGCTTTTTTGTTTAAAAAATTTAAATTAAGTCAATTTTTAACTAATAAAGTAACTTCTTGATAAGCTTATTTTTACTTACAATTAATATAAATGTCCGTTGTAGAAACAAATAACGGACACTTTTTAATTATTTAAGCGTTTACATAAGTAGCAAAATAAAAATATCAGGAGGTATGACCAGTGCATAAAGAAATTAGTCAAGAAATTATTGATTATCTCAAGCTTCACAATAAGTTCATTACTTCTGAAGAACTATCAAATGGTTTAAATGTTTCAAAAAAAACAATTGCTCGCCATATCAATAGTATCAACAAAAAATATTCTCAACCAATAATTGTTTCCCAAAGGGGGCGGGGCTATGAGCTAAATTATTCAAATTATCTAAATGTGGCAAATAGCAATGTCCATAATGATTCATCAACACAGCTCAGACAGGAGAACATGCTGGCAAAGTTGCTTTTTGCATCCCCCAACGATGTTAAAATTTATGACTTAGTTAACAGCTTGTATATCAGCGAACCTGTCTTGAGAAATGATGAAAAGCAAATCAGTAAAAGAATATGTAAGTGGAATTTAAAACTTGAAAGCAAACAAAGATCAGTAAAGATTACTGGCAATGAGAAAGACATTAGAAGTGCTTTGATGGAGGTAGTACTTCACATTAATAAGTCTACTGACATTGAAACTTTGCGGAAAAATACTTCTCAATTAGATCAAAAGGATTTTAATTTTGCTTTAAGCCAGGTCGAAATGGCACTGCGAGTTTTAAATGGGTCTTTACCTTATCCGTATAATATAAATTTTTTTGCTCATATTTACGTTCTTTTGATTAGGGCAAAAAAATTTAAGGCAATGGATAAGTCAATTTCTTTAGATACCAGTTTGCAAACAGAAATTAAAATGAATCCAGAAATTTTTAGCATTTGCAAAAGTATTGTATCAAACATGAAAAAGTATCTGGGCTTTAAAGGAGAAGAATTAGATTCCGAAGTTTATTACTTGTTTAAGTATCTGTTAACTTCTCGTTTTAATTCATTTGATGGCATTGTTCTTGATGATCGCGATTTGGCAGATCAGGTAACCGACTTTTTTATTTCCAAAGTTTCCGCTTATTTGCATTGCAGCTTTTCACCTTCTATAAAAGATGAAATTAAAAATCATGTTTTGGCCATGATCAGCAGGTTGAAAATGAAGATATCCTTACCAAATGCCCTTTTAAAAGATATCAAACTAGAATATCCGCAAGTTTTTACCGCTACTAAAAAAGCTGCAACATTAGCAAGTCAAAAATTTAATTTACCGGTAATCCCGGATGATGAAACTGGCTTTATCTGTTTGTACTTTGCTAAATATTATGAAGAAAATAATAAATCGAATGAGAAGATTAAGGCCTATGTGATTTGCACAACAGGTATTGGAACCTCTGGAATTATTTCTACCAAGATAAAAAACTCAATCCCTGAAATTGAAATTGTTGGGTTAGCTTCTAATTACAATATTGAAAATATTATCAAAAATAAGCCTGAAATTGAATTGCTAATTAGTACAGTTCCGATTAATTATCACGGAAAGATCCCTGTCGAATTAGTGAGTGCCTTTTTTACGAAAAAGGATGAACAGAAAGTCAGAAATGTAGTAAGGAACATCATTAATGAACGAAATTTTGCTTGATAGTTGTGATTTTTATGTAACAGATCAAAAAACGGCTTTTCAAATTATAGCTGATATAGTCGCTTCAAAAATGGATGTGAGCAAAAAAACAGTTTTAAAAAGTTTGTCAACGAGAGAAAAAATCGCTAACACGGCTTTGGTAAAGGGAATTGCCATTCCTCACATAATTTTAGAATCCGATTTTACGCCTTGGTTATTGATTCTAAAATCAAAAACTTTGATAGCTGATTGGGATTGTCTTGATGATTCCAAGGTTAATACGCTTATCTGTTTAGTAGTTCCTAAAATAATAAAAAAAACCAATAAAAGCTTTAAAAAAATAATTCAGATCATAGACAAGTTGGCTAACGACAGTGTCATTGCAAAAATAAACAAAGCTGAAAGTGCAACTGAAATTGTTCAGATTTTAAAAAGATAGGAGGTCAAAAAATTTGGCTGATAAAGAAATTAATATTGCGAAAGTCATTAATTTAAACTTGATTGACCTTCATTTAAATGGAAAAACTAAAAAAGATGTAATTAAAGAGCTCAGTACTCTTTTGAAAGAGGATGACGATATTACAAATACCCAGGACTTCATTGATGACGTATTTCTACGTGAAGAAGAAGGGGAAACTGGAATTGGTCAAGGGGTAGCAATTCCACACGGCAAATCAAAAGCCGTCAAAAATACTATGATAGCGATTGGTCTAAGTGATCATCCTATACCTTGGGAAACTTTAGATGATAAACCAGTTACAGCCGTAATTTTATTTGCAGTCAGGGATCAAGATGCGGATACGTTGCACCTAAAGCTTTTACAAAGAGTGGCAATTTTACTGTCTGATGATGATTTCATTGATAAGCTACATGCCGCCAAAAATAAGAAAAATGTTATTGATCTTTTGTGTGGAAACAAAGGGAGATGATTAATTATGAAAATAGTTTGTGTTTGTGCTTGCACATCTGGTATTGCCCATACTTATCTAGCAAAGGCAAAGTTGGAAAAGGCAGCCAAAGAATTGGGAGATGAAATTCACGTTGAAACCCAAGGAACAATCGGTACTGAAAATGCATTAACTCCTGAGCAAATTGCTGAGGCAGATGTAGCATTGCTGGCTGTTGATATTGCAACTACTGGCGACGAGCGCTTTAAAAATATTCCGACAGTAAAAGTAGGTACTTCTCTGGTAGTAAAGGCTCCCAAACAATTGCTGAAAAAAATTGAAGAAGAAGTGAAAGAAAGAAAGAGTCAAAAGGAGTGATTTAAATGAATACATTTGTCACAGGTGCTAAAAAAGCTGGATCAGCCGTCAAAAAGCATCTGTTAACTTCCATTTCATACATGTTGCCATTAGTTGTGGCTTCTGGGTTATTGATAGCCATAGGTAATTTGATGGGCGGTAAGCAGGTAACAAGCCTTGCACAAATGAACTTTCCTAATAGCATGACCACTTTAGGTGTGCTGGGAATGGGATTATTACCATCGTTCATCGCCGGTTATATTGGTTATTCAATTGCTGATAGACCGGGTATTGCGCCTGGATTTCTTGCAGGACAGATAGCCTCTTTTTTGGGAGCAGGTTTTCTTGGAGGAATCATTGGAGGATTTATAGCTGGTTATATTGCACTAGGTATTAGAAAAATTAAAGTACCTCGGTGGGCTAACGGACTTATGCCTATGTTAATAGTACCAACTGTTACTGCAATTTTTACAGCTCTGATTATGTTTTTCCTATTAGGTCAACCATTAACAGCTGCTACGACCGCTCTTAATCACTTCATTACTGGCTTAGATCGGTCACAAAGAGCCTTATACGGTTTCTTAATTGGCTGGATTGGTTGTGCTGATTTTGGTGGAGCTATAAGCAAAATTCCAAACTTAATTTGTGATGGCTTATTACTTGATGGGATTAAAGGGCCTGAAGGAATTAAAGTCTTAGCTGCTATGGTGCCACCATTTGGTATTACTATGTCTTACTTTTTAGCCAAACTATTTCATAAAAATATTTATACCAAAAGAGAAATTGAAAATATTGAAGTAGCTTTTCCGATGGGATGTTGCATGATTACTGAGGGCGTTATTCCAATCGCAATGAACGACTTATTACGGACTTTGCCTTGTACTTGGATTGGTTGTGGAATTGCAGGAATGATAAGTTATGGCTGGGGAAATGAAAGTTCAGTTCCTTCTGGCGGAATCTTTGTTATTCCGGCAATGTCTAAGCCTATGATTGCCGTAATTGCTTTATTGGCAGGTTCATTAGTAACAGGTATATTATTGGCAATTATTAAAAAGCCATTGACTGATAAAGAGGTAAATGAAATACAAGACGAGAATCAAGATGATGAAAAAGATGTTGACCTTTCAGGTGTGAATTTACAATAAAAAATTTAGAGGAAGTGATGCAGAATTTAATTTAAAAAAGTTAATTTAATTTAATGTAATGTAATTAGTAGACGAGGAGAAAAAATGACCTTAGTAAATATGAATCAGCTGCTTGAGGTAGCAAGAAAAAACAATTTTGCAGTAGGAGCATATAATGTTTCAAACTTGGAATTAATGAGAACTTCAATTGAACAATGTGAATCTGATTATGCACCTGCGATTATTATGATCCACCCAACAGAATTAAGATATTGCAAAGATGATTTTATTAGCTATGTTTTAACTCGTATTCGTGACAGTAAAATTCCAGTAGCACTCCATCTTGACCATGGTGATTCTGTGGATAGTGCAGCTAGAGCAATTCATGATGGCTTTAGTTCAGTAATGATTGATATGTCGGCTGAAGATTGGGATACAAATGTTGCTCTAACTAAAGAAACAGTAACAATGGCTCACAGAGTTGGTGTTTCTGTTGAAGGTGAAGTTGGTACTATTGGTCAGACTGGAGTTCATGTTGAGGGACACAAAAAAGAAGGCATTTATACCACACCTGAAGAAGCACAAAGATTTGTAGAGGAAACTGGTGTAGATACTTTGGCTGTTGGTATTGGAACTAGTCACGGCATTTACCCTGCTGATGTTACTCCTAAAATCAGAATTGATATTTTACAAAAGATAGTTCAGGCAGTTCCTGATACACCTCTAGTCTTGCATGGTGGTTCTTCAAATCCAGATGAGCAGATTGCTGAAGCAGTGAAGAATGGAATTAGCAAAGTTAATATTTCATCGGATTATAAACATGCTTTCTTCGAAAAGACTCGTGAAATCTTATCCGAAAATGATGGCTGGGATCCAAATCATTTGTTGCCAGAAGCAATTGAAGCAGGGAAAAAGGTTATACACCATAAAAATGATTTGTTTAATTCAATTGGAAAAGCTAAATTATATGAAGGTATTGATCCTTGGAGATCAGATAAAATTTAAGTATTAATCATTATAGAGGGTCTACAACATTGAAATTTTTTTCAAAAGTTTGTAGACTTTTTTTATGTGTAGTCGTAAAGCCATATATTATTTTGATATTTACCTGGAAAAATAGCAGTATAATATATTTTATATTATTAAATTAAAAAGATATATTTAAGGAGATAATTGAAGTGCGTGAAGAGTTAAGGTTTTTGAATTGCATCGACCATGAGGTGCCAATACAAGTTGATATTCCAAGTGAAGGAGAAAAATTTCCTGCTGTATTGATGATCCATGGTTTCATGTCTTCCAGGAATAATGATAATCATATGTTAGCAAGAATTAGCAAAAAAATTGTAGAGGCCGGGATCGTTGCAGCGAGAATTGACTTGTGCAGTATGGGAGAGAACCTTTATTCAAGAGAAAATTATGGCATGAAAGTGATGACGGATGAGGTTAAAGCGAGTTTTAAATATTTGCAGTCTTTACCATATGTTGAAGAAAATAACGTTGGACTTTTAGGTCATAGCCTTGGTGGTCGCTTAGTATTTACTTGTTCTACGTTACCAGCAAAAATTATAGTTTCTCTAAATGGCGCTATCAATACTTCTGAGCCTCTTGAAATGGCATATGATAAATTTCAAATGGATAATTTAGGTTACTGCATTGTTCATACCAGTAGCGGTGGTGTTGAACTGGTATACCGCAGGTTCTTTGATGAATTGAAAACAACTTTGAATGACAACATTAAAAATTTTAAAAATCCAATTTTAGTTGAAGTATGTACCAGCGATCCTACTTTGGATCCAAATATCAGTCTGAATTTTATTAAAAACTGTCACATGGATAACGTAGATTCGTTTACTGTTGAAAATGCGAACCATACTTACAATGTTGAAACTGGTGATTTTACTAAACTTAATGAAGTTATTGGTAAGGTCGTGCCTTGGATTAGTTCGCATATAAAATAAAAAACCAGTCTTTTGTAAGACTGATCTGTTAAAAATAATTTTGAGCTAAACTTTAATTATTAAAGTTTAGCTTTTTATTTATAACTTTGTGAAAGTAGTTGGTTCTTTAAGTGCGCACTCTGTCCAAAGCAAAACTTGATTTTGATGAATTTCAATTGGTAAAAGCTCATGCTGATACAATCTTTCTTCCACATACATTTTACCTTTTTCATTAACAATAACAGGATAATCCCACTTGCCAATTGTAACTGTTAAATTACCATCTTTTTCATTTAGCGTAATTAAGCCGTAGCCTGGGTTTTCATAATCTCCTAAAAGATTATCTTTAGCCGCAAAATTTTCGGGTGATTTTCCTTTAAGATTGGCAATGTTTTCTTCACGGGTTGCTAATTTTTGATCAACAATCTGTTTGATTTTGCTAGTCCAATCCGTATCCGAAATACCTAAAGTATCATCTATGGTTTGATATGCCAATGCAAAAATTGCATCTGTTGAATCCATATTTGTGGTTGAAACAAAAGCTAAATCAAGATCTGGAACAAAGCCCATGAAAGAGCAGTAACCAATGTATGAACCACTATGGTAAAAGTATTTGTGTCCCAGGTAATCTTCCATCATCATACCTAAACCATAAGCACCAAAATTAGCACCACCGTAGGCACGGCTTGGAGCCATAATAGATTGAGGCAAAAAGTGTTCAGCTATTGCGTTGTTTTTGTTTTCTTTTTGCAATTTTAACTGGTATTCAGCCCAGGTAAGCAAATCCGAAATAGATGAGAGCATACTGCTGGCACCACCGACTTTACCAGGTGCAATAAAAGGAACTTCTTCTGTAATTCCATTGTCTCTAATATATGGTTTAACTATATCTTCTCTTGGTGCTTCATGATGGTTAATATAAGTTCTAGCTAACTTAAGGGGTTCGAGTAAATGCTGGTGCTCATAGGTACCGTAATCTTCACCAATTACTTGTTCAAAAGCATAGGTGGCTAAAGCAAAGACCAGGTTGCTGTATTGCATTTTATAACGTAATTCATGGTTAGGCTCTAAATGACCAACATGTTCAGCTTTTTCTTTTAAAGAAAGGTCATGCTTGTTCATATTAGTAAAACGCATCAGATCGTGAGCTGGTAAGCCACTTTGATGACTAAGGGCGTCCCTCCATGTTAAATGATCTTCAGCATATTTATCTTCTAGCTTAAGCTCAGGCCAAGACTTTTTTAAAGGATCATCTAGATTTATCTCACCTTTATCAGCCAATTGACAAACGGCAGTAGCAAAAAATGTTTTGGAAATTGAAGCTAAAGGATAAAGATTGTCTTGCTCAGCTTGACCATATACATGACTAAAGCTTTCACCTTTGTGATAAACACCAATTCCTAAACTGGGTAAATTAAAAGTATTAATAGCTTTTTGAGCTAAATCGGCAATTTTTTGCTTGTTCATATTCACTTTCTAACTCTTTCTATATTTATTTTTTCCATATTAAAATTATACAGAAGCATTTGTTATTTTACACTAAATAAAAATTCTTTTAAATACTCCTTTAAAATATATGATTATACGATTTGACATAAATGAAAAATTTATTAATAATATGAATAAAATATAATGAAATGAGTGATTTTTATGAAAAAAAGAAGTAAGCTTGCTTCTGCTGGCATTTTGAGTCTAGCCACCATAACACTGGCAGCCTGTGCTAAAAGTGCTAACAATAGTGATGACACTAAGACAGTGAAAAAATTTCCTGTTGAAGCTCCTAAAAAGAATGTTAAAGATGGTGGAACTGTGAAAGTTGCAGTTGTTACAGATACACCTTTTTCAGGTATTTTTTCACAAGAACTTTCCTCTGAAGACCTAGACTCAATGGTTGCAGCTCCCGGTCAAGAAACTTTATTCGATAGTGATGATCAATATGGTGTCACTGATAAAGGTCCAGCTACACGTAAATTAGATCCTAAAAATAAGACGATCACAATCAACATTAAAAAGGGCGTTAAATGGTCTGACGGTAAACAAGTAGTAGCCAAAGATTTCGAATATGCGTATGAGATTTTGGCTAACAAAGATACAGCTTGTCCGCGGTATAGCAGTCAGTTTGAAGTATTAAAGGGACTGAAAGAATACCACGAAGGTAAAGCTAAAACTATTTCTGGAATTGAAATGCCTGATGGAGAAAATGGCCGTAAAGTTGTTTTACACTGCTCAGCTTTAAATCCAAGTATGTCAAATGCAGGAAGTCGTTCGCTTTGGGAAGCAGTTGAACCTTATCATTATTTAAAAGATATTCCTTTTGCTAAATTAAAGTCTTCAGATAAGATCAGGAAAAATCCGTTATTTTTCGGACCGTTTAGGATTGAAAAACTAGTTAGAGGGCAATCTGCAACCTGGGTACCGAACAAATATTACTGGAGAGGGAAACCAAAATTAGATAAAGTTGTTATTTCAGTGGTATCTCCTAATTCTGCTTCTCAAGCAATTAAAAGTCATAAATTTGATATTATTCCTGTAATTAATACCCAGTGGCCACAAGTTAAAAATACCAAAAACGTGAACTTCATTGCCCAAATCCCAATTGCTTATCATTATTTAGGCTTTAAAGTAGGAAAATGGGATGCTGAGAAGAGCAAGAATGTTATGAATCCTAATGCTAAGATGAATAATAAGGCTTTAAGGCAGGCAATAGGTTATGCCATGAATGTTGATGCGGTTAATAAGCGTTATACATATGGTTTAACATTTAGAGTAAAAACTTTGGTTTCAGAAAAGTTTGGTGATTACTTTGATAAAACTGAGAAAGGATATAATTACGACTTAAAAAAGGCAAATCAAATTCTGGATAAGGCGGGTTACAAGAAAAAAGGAAAGTGGCGCGTTCAGCCGAATGGCAAACCTTTGGTAATTCATTTTGCAGCTATGAGTGGGGATACTACTCAGGAGCCAATAGTTCAAAACTACTTGCAACAATGGCATAAAGTTGGACTTAATGTACAATTGTCCACAGGCCGTTTAATTGAACACAATTCTTTCTATGATAAATTACAACATGATAATAAAGGCGTCGACATGTATCTGGCTGGTTGGTCAACACCTACTGAACCTTCTCCACATCCATATTATAGCGAATCAGCACCTTTTAACATGACAAGATTTGTAACTGCAAAAAATAATAAACTTTTAGATGAAATAAATTCTCAAAAGGCTTTTAATCATGACTATCGGGTTAAAAAATTTCATGAATGGCAAAGATATATGAATGACGAAGCTTATATTATTCCAGTTGATAATTCCTATCAGATCTTTGCAGTTAATGACAAGATTTCCGGCTATTCGCTTAAGCCGTCAAAACAAAACAATAATCATCCTTTGTGGAATGAAGTAGGTTTTACTAAATAGAAAGAAGCTGTAAATTTCAATGAGAACTGGAACAAAAATTATAACTTTAGATAATGGCTATCATTTGTGGACAAGTACCCAAGGTGAAGGTGATATTCATTTATTGGCACTTCATGGAGGTCCAGGAGGAAATCATGAATATTGGGAAGATGCTGCTGACCAATTAGCAAAGCAGGGACTACATGTTCAAGTTACTATGTATGATCAGTTAGGCTCTCTTTATTCAGATCAACCGGATTATGATGATCCTGAAATTGCAGCCAAATACTTAACTTATGAATACTTCCTTGATGAAGTTGATGAAGTTCGTGCCAAACTTGGTCTTGATAATTGCTACTTGATTGGACAAAGTTGGGGTGGCCTGCTTGCACAAGAATATGCAGTGAAATATGGTCAACACCTAAAAGGGACTATTATTTCTTCCATGGTTGATGATACTGATGACTATATTGAGTCAATTAACCGTCGTAGACAAGAAATTTTCCCGCAATCAGAAATTGACTTTATGCGTGAATGTGAAGAAAACAATGACTATGACAATAAACGCTACCAAGAGGATATTCAAATATTAAATATTAACTTTCTTGATCGGCGACAGCCATGCAAGCTATATCATATTAAGCGTATCGGTGGTTTGCCCGTTTACCATGCCTTTCAAGGTGATAATGAATTTGTAGTAACAGGTAAATTAAAAGATTGGCATTTTAGAAAGTACTTAAAGCAAATAAAAATGCCGACCCTTTTGACTTTTGGAGAAGAAGATACTATGCCTTTAGAGACTGCAAAGATTATGCAACGTGAAATTCCTAATTCACGCTTAGTTACTACACCGAATGCAGGACATCATCACATGGTTGATAATCCTGATGTTTATTATAAGCATGTAGCAGATTTTATTCGTGAAGTAGAAGCTGGTACTTTCGTGGGCGATTAAATTATCAGAAAACTTAGTAAATAGGTTTTGTTTAATTAGAATTTATTAAAAATTGTTGGATAAATAGGTTAACAGTTTTATTATTTGTTAGCAAAATTACTTGATTTGAATCTTCAAGTACTCCATTATAGAATTTTTAATTAAATAAAGAAGATCGTTGGTCATTTGACAAACGGTCTTTTTAATTTTGCAGTAGAGGAATATCTTTATACGGTAATTTTACTTTCAGTTTGTCTAATGTGAAGGGAACTTTCAGAGAAATTTGATAGGCAGTTAAATGCAAAAATTGTTCATTTTTAAAGTTGGGGTTATACAGTGGATCTCCCACAATTGGGCAGTCAATCGCAGCCAAATGAACCCGAATTTGGTGCGTCCTTCCTGTTTCTAGTTCTAATTTAACTAAAGCAGTATTATTGTCTAAATACTTTAAAATCTGATAATGTGTGATTGACTTTTGACCGTTACTTATTATCTTTCGTTTGCGCTGATCAAGTGGGTCATGGCCAATTGGCAAATCGATTGTTCCTCTGTTAGCTATCGGTTCATTAATATTAATCACAGCTAAATACTCGCGTTGAAAAAGTTTACTGGTTAATTCGCGATTTAAAATAGGAACAATAGCTGGGTTTTTGGCAACCAGTAGCAGCCCACTGGTTAACATGTCTAGCCGATGTACGATAAAAGGTGAAAATCTTAAATAGGTGGCACAATCATTCAAAGCTGTGTTAGTTTCATTTGAATTAGGATGCGTCTTTTGCCCTGCAGGTTTATTTATGATTAAGAGATTGTCATTTTCGTAAATAACCTCCGGAATTTTACCACTTTCTGGATAAATATGTTGCTTGCTTTCAACGTGATCGAGCCATAGTTCAACTTTATCATTTGGCTTTACTTTTTGATTAAAATGATAATAACTACCATTAATCTGTACTTTTCGTTCAACGCGTAAAAAATGACGCCATTTTCTCGGAACCAGTAATAGACGTAATAAATTATTTACAGAACATGGATTGAGATTTTTAGGAAAGTTAAAGGTAAAATAATAGCTCATAAATATTTGTTAAATCTTTTTGAAAATAAAGGTAATTTCCTTTAATATGGTACAATTTTAGTTGTTTCTAAAGGAGCAGATAAAATGGAAAACAATGAACCAAAGAAAAACGGGATAGGTGGCCTATGGCACCGTTTTGATAACCGTTTTTTTATCGGTCGCTGGATCATTTTGATTTTGCTTACCGCGATGTTATTGGTTTGTACTTATTATACCGTTAAAGTTAAAACTTCAAACATATCAAATTTAAAGGCATCTTTATCAGCTACAACTGGTATTTACGATTATAGAAGCCAAAAATCTGGTTCACTATACTCACAAAAAGGCACCTATGTTGGCTATAATAAAATTTCACCTAATGTAAAAAATGCTGTTATATCAACAGAGGATCGTACTTTCTGGAAGAACCCAGGCTTTAGTATCAAAGGCATGGGCAGAGCTGCTTTAGGCTTGGTTCTTAATCGTGGTCAAATATCTGGTGGTGGTTCGACTATCACACAACAATTGGCTAAAAATGCTTTGTTGACTCAAAAGCAAACATTCTCTCGTAAAGTTGAAGAACTTTTCTTTGCTGTCGAGATAAATCACGTTTATTCTAAAAAGGACATATTGACTATGTACCTTAATAAAGCTTATTTTGGCAATGGTGTATGGGGTGTTGAAGATGCTAGTCAAAAGTATTTTGGCAAGAATGCCAGTCAGTTGACAATCGGAGAAGGAGCAACTTTAGCCGGTATTTTGCGTAATCCAAGTAAATATAACCCAATTGACCATATGTCCTATGCTTTGTCTCGGAGAAACCTGATTTTAAATCTAATGGTTGATAATAAAAAATTATCAAGTTCCAGGGCGAAAAGTGAGCAAAAAATTGGTTTAACTTTACATGATACTTATCATAATAAAGATGGGTATCGTTACCCTTATTTCTTTGACGCAGTAGTTGATGAGGCAATTAATCGCTATGGTCTAAAAGAAGAAGACGTAATGAATAAGGGATTGAAGATATATACAACCCTTAATCAAAATTATCAAAGTCAGCTGCAACAAAAATTTGACCAAGGTTATCTGTTCCCGCAAAACGCAACTGATGGTACTAAACCTCAAGGCGCATCAGTGGTAATGGACCCTACAACTGGTGCAGTCAGAGCAGTAGTAGGTGGTCGAGGCAAACATGTTTTCCGTGGCTATAATCGTGCGACTCAAATGAAAAGACAGCCAGGCTCTTCAATTAAGCCGATAGTTTCTTATGCTCCAGCACTTCAACAAGGTTATCACTATGATTCACAACTTTCTAACAAACTGCAGCGTTTTGGTAAGAATGGTTACCAACCGCATAACGTTGACAATGGCTATTCTGATAAAATCCCGATGTATTCTGCCTTGGCGCAGAGCAAAAATGTTCCTGCAGTTTGGCTATTAGATCGAATAGGGGTATCTAAGGGAGTTCAATCAGCTAATAATTTTGGTATCAAGGTGCCAAAAGAAGACCAAAATCTTGCTTTAGCTTTAGGTGGATTATCAACAGGTGTTTCACCAATCCAAATGGCTCGAGCATATTCAGCTTTTGCCAATAAGGGAAATTTGCCTAATAATTCTTATTTCATCACTAAGATTACTGATGCTAGTGGGAATGTGATTGCTGAAAATCATGATACAGGAACGCATCGGATTATCTCGGAAAATACCGCTAAAGAAATGACTACTATGTTATTGGGAGTTTTTGCAGGCGGAACTGGAACATCGGCTCAACCAGCCGGTTATCGGGTTGCGGGTAAAACTGGGTCAACTGAAGTACCAAACTCTTATGGCTTTGGTACTAAAGATCAGTGGATCGTTGGTTATACTCCTGACGTTGTGGTAGCTACTTGGGTTGGCTTTGACCGTACTAATCAGCAGCACTTCATGCATGGAGTTTCAGAAACTGGTATTACCAGATTATACAAAGCTGAAATGGAAGCAATTTTGCCATATACTGCTCAAAATCAATTTAAAGAACAAGCACCAAAGCAAATTATTCAAAGTAACGGTGCTGGTTCTGATTGGACAAAGGGCTTTGGTGATAAAATCGAAAAAGGCTTAGGTTCAGCAGGAGAAAAAATTAATGAATGGTATAATGACATTAAAGGACTTTTAGGTCATTAATTAGGAGGAAAAATATGATTAATATTTATGATTCAGCAAATCAAGTAGCAACCGATTTGCAAAAGCTTGACGAATTTAAGGCTTTAAGTGCTGCTGTTGCTGCAGTTAAAAACAATGAAGAAAGTGCTGCTTTGTTCAAACAGATGGATGAGATGCAAACAAAAATTATTAATTCACAGTCTGAGGGAAGAGATTTTCCTAAGGATCTAGAAGAGGATTATAAAAAATTGAATGAAAAAGTGCAAAAAGATGCACAAATATTAAAACTCTTGCAGGCTGAACAAAGTATGTATAAAACAATTGACGACGTTCAAAAAGCAATTACTAAGCCAATTAATGACCTTTATGATGGTCTTAGGAATAAATAATAATGAAATTTATCCATTTTGCTGACGCACATTTAGATAGTCCATTTTTGGGGCTATCTTTTTTACCATCTGAGAGTTTTAAGCAGATTCAAAAAGCTCCAATGCAATCTTTAACTAAAATTGTAGATCTGGCTCTGAAAGAAAAGGTAGATTTAGTATTAATTGCTGGGGATACTTTTGATAGTTTCAAGCCAACTCCCAGTGTACAAATTTTTTTCGCCCATGAAATTGAGCGTCTAGTCAATGCGCAGATTCAGGTAATTATGATTTTTGGCAATCATGATCATATGTCAAAGGAAGATTTATTGGTTGCTGAAAGTCCATATTTCAAATTATTGGGTAATGGTGAAAAAGTAGAAACTGTCTCTTATAAAACAAAAAATGGTTTTGAGTATGACGTGACAGGCTTTTCATATTTGGCAAATCATATTAATGAAGACTTTGCAGCGCAGTTTCCTGCTAAAAGCAATCGTTATACCTTTGGTATCATGCACGCACAGGAAAGAGCTGGTGCAAGTTCACAAAATGTTTATGCTCCTTTTAGTTTGAGTGAGTTACAAAATCTAAATTACAATTATTTTGCATTGGGTCATATTCATTTAAGACAAGTCTTGTCCGAAACGCCATTAATTGTATACCCGGGAAATATCCAAGGGCGTCACATTAATGAAACTGGTCCAAAAGGTTGCTATTTAGGAACTATTGATGAGCAAACAAAACAAACTAAGATTCATTTTGTGCAGACTAATTCTATTACATGGAGTAAAAAAGAAATTGAATTAACACAACCAATGACAAAAACAGAACTGGAAAATATGATTATTAATTGTTTGTCGGCAATATCAACTACTTATTTTTGTCTGCAAATTAAGGGTGCAGATTTTTTGAATGAAAAAGAAAAAGAATTGGTTCAAGACAGTGATTTTTGGCAAATGATTTCCAGAAAACTGACTCACGATTCACAATTGGTAGATGTGAGGTTTATTAATGGGGATAATTTAGAAATCGCCTCTAATGATCAAAAATACTTTGAACAGGCTGAAAAAGAAGTTTTTAGTTCTGAACAATTTGCTCAAATAAGCAAAATTTGGGCTTTAAAATCTGATTATACTGATACTTTAGCCCAAGACCCTGAATTTGCTCAGGAAGTGAAGCAACTCGCTGAAGTTAAGTTGAATAGTAAATTGAAAGGAGCTAATGATGAAATTAATTAGAATTCAAATAGTTAATTTTGGTCAATTTTCAAACTTTACTTTTGACTTAACAAATTCAAATATTGATGTTTTTTATGGGGTAAATGAAGCGGGAAAGAGTACCGTCGTTGCCTTCATTAAGCAGATTTTATTTGGGTTCCACCTTGCCAATCAGGGTTCAGAATTTTTTGAGGACTATACTCCTTTAGCACAAGTTAGCCCAATGGGTGGATCTTTATTTTTTGAAAATGAAAATGGTCAGCATTATCAATTGGAAAGACTTTATGCAAAGGGTAAAGGTTCAAAAGCTGGCACTCTGACTGTTAAATGTGATAATCAAGTTGTACCAGAAAATGTTTTTTTTGATCAAATTAAAAATATTGATGGTAAATTTTATACTGACAGTTTTATTTTTAATCAGGATATGCTGGCAAAAGTTGATCAAATTAAGCAGAAAGACTTAATGGAACGTATCTATTATTTGGGTGCGGCTAATAGTGATAGTCTGATAACTTTACGTGACGATTTTTCTAAAAGTGCTGATGCCTTGTTCAAAAAAACTGGTAAAAAGCCGCCTATTAACCAATTGTTGTTAGAAATTAAAGAACAAGAAAATGAAGTCAGTAACTCTGAAAATGAATTTTCGGTTTACCAAGAACTTAATGACAATTTTAAGAAGCAAAAAGGTTTGCAACATCAAGAAGAGCAAAAAGAACTTGAATTACAAAAAGAGTATGACAGTTTAGATAAGATTCAAAAACTTTTTCCGAGTTACGAAAAATTGCAGGATTTGCAAAATCAAGTTAGAACAATTAATTTTGATTCAAAGCAATTTCAGTCAGCTCAAACTCTAACCATACAAGCTGAATCTTTGCATAAAAAGCAACAAAAAATAACTGCAAAGTTAAATGAATATTCTGATGATCCGGAAGAAAATACAGCAGTTTCAAAGCTGTTACAAAAAAAGCCGGAAGTATTGCAATGGCAATCAGAATATCGCAACTGCTTACAAAAAGATGAACAAATAAAAGATGAGCAAAATCAACTTATTGCACTTGATTCAAATTTAAATAAAATTGTGAAAATGAATCAAGAGCAAATAATTAAGTTGCAAGAAGATTATCAAAAACTACCTCAAAAGGAATTGAAGATTGAGCAGAGTAAGAGTGATAATTCTAAGCAATTCCTTCTTTTTGGTGGCATTGTTTTTGTTGCCGGTTTAATTTTATTGTTTATTGCACGAGTTTTTGGCTTTTTAGCTAGCGGTGCTGGACTGGCATTAATAGTATATGGTTCTTATCGACAAAAACAAATACAAAAAACAGTAGAAACGGTTGCAGAACAGAACGAAAAAATAAGGCAACAAAGGCAGTCTTTTGAAAAACGGTATGGTATTAATCCAATCAATTTAGATATAAATAATTTAATTAATGAGTGGAGACAATATCAAGTATTAATTCAAAACTTAAAAAGAAATAATCAGCGAAAAAATGAGTTAATAGGATTAGTCACACCGATAGCCGTCCAATTAGGTAATGAACTGAATAGAACTGTAAGTACTTTTGAAGATGTATTGAATGCGCTAGACCAACTAACTGAGAAAATAAATTTAGAGAAATTGCGCCGTGAAAAGCAAACTAGTTTAAAAAATAGTTTGGTTGAAAATAAAGATGAACTCAATGAAATTACCACTAAACTAAAAATGATCTTAGCAAAAGCGCAAGTTTCGAGTTTAGCTGAATATGAGCAAGTCCAAAAGCAAAAGTTAAAACAGGATAAGATACAAAACCAAATTGATGCTCTTAAGTCAAATTTGCAGAATGATTTAAGTGAGTTGAAAAGTTATGCAAAAAATAAAACCAAAAATCAAAATGATCTCGAAAATTTAAGGTTAAAGATCTCTTCTGTTCATGAAAATATTAATCATTTACAAGAAAAAGCAGCTGAAATAAAAGTAAAAATGGAAAATTTAGCAAACTCCATAGCTGTTTTCGAAGAAAAACAAAAACTGGCTAATTTAAAAGCAAAATTAAAAAATTTGAGTATTGAATATCTGGCTAACTTATTTACAGCTAAATGGATTGGTCGAGCTCTTGATCTGGCATCGAATGAACGATTTCCTAAGATGTTGGTTACTGCTAAAGAATATTTGCGACTATTAACGAATAATCGGTATAATAATATTGAATTTGGTAAAAAAATAACGGTTACTCGTTTTGATGGTAAAAAGATAGAAGTGCAATATCTTTCTAGAGGAACTTCTGAACAATTATACTTTGCTTTAAAACTGGCTTTTGTTCAACAGATACAAGATGAAATAAATTTACCTATATTAATAGACGATTCTTTTGTTAATTTTGATGATCAAAGAGTTGATGAAATTGAAAAGCTGCTTCAAGCTATTGCTGGAAGCAATCAGGTATTAATTTTTACTGCACAAACAAGTCTAGTTGATAAATTGCAAATACAACCGCTAACTTTTAAGAGAGGAACTAAAAATGTATAAACGTTTGCTGGATTATAATGATGGCGAAGAACTAGAGTTGGTTGTACTGATTAAGAATTCTCAATTAAGACATACAAAAAAGGGCAAACTATATTTAGCAATGTCATTTAGTGACTCTTCTGGTGAAATCCGTGGCAACTTTTGGGATGCAAATGATCAAGATGCTGCAACATTTAATGCAGGGACTATTGTTGAGCTTGATGGTAAGCGCGAAGAATATCAGGGACAGCCACAAATAAAGATTTACAGCTTGCGTGTTGTTGGTCCAGAGGAAGGTTATGACCTCAGCCAATTTATTAAATCAGCTCCCGAAAAAATTGCTGATATGAAAGAAGAGATAAACCAATATGTCTTTGAGATACTGAATCCTACTTGGAACAGAATTGTACGATTCTTATTAAAAAAATGGGATAAACGTTTTTTTGATTTTCCAGCGGGAAAGAGTAACCACCATGCAGTGCGTGGTGGTTTAGCATACCATACTGTATCAATGCTACGCGATGCAAAAGGCCTTGCGGACAATTATTCTCAAGTTAACCGTTCTTTGTTATATGCCGGCTGTATTCTTCATGATATGGGTAAAGTGCTTGAATTAACCGGTCCAGCAGCGACCCAATATACTACTGAAGGTAATTTGATTGGACATCTGGTTTTAATTGATGAACAAATTATGCTGGCGGCTCAACAGCTTAAAATTGATTTAGAATCTGAAGACCTGTTGCTGCTACGGCACATGGTTTTATCTCACCATGGTAAATTTGAGTATGGTTCACCTAAGTTACCTGCTTTGCTTGAAGCAGAATTATTGCATCGTATTGATGATTTGGACGCATCTGTTTATGCTATTACTAATGCTTTACAGCACACTCGTCCAGGAGACTTTACAGATAATATAATGAGTCAAGGTGGTCGAAAATTTTATAGGCCCAAAATAGATGAATCATTAGGAAAAGCTCATAAATTAGAATAAAAAAAGAGTTCAAGCTTGCTTGAACTCTTTTTAATATCTATTATTTTTTACTAGTTGAAGTAGAAACATAAGAAGCTAAAACATCTTTTAGATCTTTATCTTTTATGTCAACTCCAGCTTTTTTAATAACCTTAGCTAGTACATCGTGCATAGTTTGTTGATCCTGTGACATTGTCTGATATATCTGGTCATCAATCTCTTTTTTGTGTGAAGCAAAGGATCCTTTAGCAGGGTGCTTAATCATTCTGATTACGTGATAACCTGATTGAGATTTAATTGGACTCTTTGTAGTTTCACCGGTCTTTAATTTAAAAGCGGCTTTCTTAAACGCAGGATCCAAACTTGAATCGGTAGAATCAAAAGCAGGCAGTTTTCCTTCATTATTCTTAGTTCCAGTATCTAAAGAATATTTCTTTACTAAACTCTTAAAGCTTTTACCATTCTTTAATTCATTAGTAATTTCTTCAGCTTTAGATTTTTTGGAAACTAAAATATGTTGCACTTTAACCTTAGGTTGATATGCTTTCCAAGCTTTTTCTTCTTGACTCTTTGAAACCTTCTTGATGTCTTTTAAGGCAACTTCAGTAAGCAAATTTGTTTTCAAGTTTTGCTTGAAGCTTGAAGCAGTCATGCCATTTTGTTGCAAAACGGCATCAAATTGACTGCCGTACTGTTTTTTGTAGTTGTTATACTGTTTATCAACTTGCTTTTTTGAAACCTTGTTGCCATACTGTTGCTCTAAAACACGATTGATAATCATATTTGCCAAGGCGGATTTACCTGACTGAGACTTTTTCATTTCATCATAGTATTCTTGTTGAGTAATCTTACCGCCTTTGTATGAAGCAACGGTTTTACCACCATTGGAACAGGCTGCTGTCGATAAAGCCATACTTGCTACGGCAATAACAGCTGCTGCTTTTCTAATATATTTTTTCATAAAATAAATTCTCCACATCCTTAATAAATTAAGTCACCGACAACTAATATAACATAAAGTGACAAATCTAGTTTTTATTTTTAAGTTTTTTGCCAAAAATTCGCAGTTTCTTTACTAATTTTTAGAACTATCTGTTTCATTATCAATTTTACTATTAATTTTTGTAGTTTTGGCTTTTAGCTTGGCAATAATCCGGTTAATGCCTATCTGATAATATTCCGTTTCTTTTTCTAATTCAGAAATTGCTTTTTTAGCTTGTGGCAAAGACTCTTTTAATTCTTGCTTGGCAATCTTTAATTTTTTGCTAGATGTGGAAAGATCACTAAAGTCTTCTTTTACTGAATTAATTTGTTTTTGCGCTGATGGAAATAAACGATTACCGTTTTTATCTTTAAATAGTGAAAGAACAACGCCAAAACCAGCACCCACAGCTAGACCTAAACTAAAATGTTTCATCATATCACCTTAAAATTCAGCTCTAATTGCAGCAGCAATTTTTTGGTAATCTTCTTCAGTATATTTTTCAGCGTTATTGCGAGTTGCGATCTTTAATCCGTCTCCTTCAAAGCGTGGAACAAAATGAATATGTGAATGCATTACCACTTGGCTTGCACTTGCACCATTATTACTACTGATGTTCATACCAGTAATTCTAGGGTCAAATTTCTTAATTGCATTCGCAATTGTTGGAATATATTGTAGATATCTCTGAGCGTCTTCAGGTGTATAATCAAAAAAGTTAGTGATGTGTTTTTTAGGTACCATTAAAGTGTGACCTGGGTTGACTTGAGATAAGTCTAAAAAGGCTTTGACGTCATCATTTTCGAAAACAGTGTAGCTGTTTGCTTCACCTGTGATAATTTTACAAAATAAGCAATCTTTATCTAATTCTTCCATTTTAAAACCTCTTCATTTCAAAATTTAGTTTCTTTTAATATCATGCTATCATATTAAATGAGTAAATTCATTAAAAGAAAGATAGGAATTATGACTTTAAAAATTGAGCATCTGACCGGTGGCTACACAGGTGTACCGGTAATTAAAGATATTAATCTGGAGATCACTCCAGGCGAAGTTTTAGGGCTAATTGGACTAAATGGTGCAGGCAAATCGACAACAATTAAACATATCTTGGGATTGTTGCGACCACAAAAAGGAAAAATTACTCTAAATGGCATTGATTTAGCGACACAACCTACTAAATTTAAAAGACAAGTCGCATATATTCCAGAGACGCCAGTTTTATATTCAGAATTGACTTTGAAAGAACATCTGCAATTAACAATTCTTAGCTATCAGCTGAATGAAAACCAGGCTTGGGCAAAAGCCCATGAGTTGCTGCAGATGTTTAGGCTTGATGACAAGCTCGATTGGTTGCCAATTCACTTTTCTAAGGGTATGAAGCAAAAAGTGATGATCGTGACAGCCTTTTTAGCAAATACAGAACTGCTTGTAATTGATGAGCCTTTCACCGGACTAGATCCTTTGGCAGTAGCTAATTTAGTGCAATTAATCAAAAGTGCTGCTGACCAAGGCAAAATGGTGTTAATGTCGACACATATTTTAGCTAACAGTGTCCAGGCAGTTTCACGCTATGCGGTCTTGAACAACGGCAAAATTGCTTCTACTGGCACTTTGGCTGAAATTCGAAAGCACTATGACTTAAAGGAAACAGACTCGTTTGACCAAATCTATCAAATTTTAAGTCAGGAGCAACAAAATGCGTGACTTGGCTAAAAAAAGGCTGCAGGAAAATATACGCCAGTCTTTAAAATATCTAGTATTGGTTTTTAATGATTTCTTTATCTTGGCTCTGATTTTCCTTTTTGGAGCACTCATGTTCTGGTATGCACAGACAATGAAGACTATGCCTGAAAGTCTGTGGTATTATCGTCCGCTAGTTGGTATTTTGTTATGGTTGCCACTTTTAATAGGAAAACTGGTAACATTGCTAAAACCAGCTGATTTACAATTTTTACTGCCTGAAGATGAAAATTTAGCATCATATTTGAAACCAATGTTAAATTATAGTTTAATTGTACCCGCAATTTGCTTGGTTTTAATGGCGGGAGTTATATTTCCTTTTGCAACGATTAAAGCAAAGATTGAACCTTTAAATTATGTTTTCGCTGTTTTTGCTGTTTTTTTGGCCAAAATATTGCAACTTAAGATTATGGAATATAATTTATATTTTAACCAAAAAATTTCCATTTTAATTTTAAATATCTTTTTCCTGCTTCTGTTTGGTTTGGGAATGTTTAAACCGCAAAGCATGATCTTAATCGCAATTTTGCTGGCAGTTTCTGTCGTTATTTTTGTTGTGAAGCCGCAACATGCTGCTCTTTTTGATTGGCAATATGCCGTAAAGCTGGAAGAAAATCGCAAAAATGTTGTTTATAGCGCTTTTAGCATGTTCACAGACGTTAAAGAAAGACAGACTAATATTAAAAGACGAAAATATTTGGACTTTTTATTGCCTAAAAATTTATCGTCAGAAAATCCGCATAAATTTTTGTATCGCCGTTCAGTGCTTAGAAACCCAGAAAATATTAATTTAGTTTTCCGAATGACTGCTTTTGCAGTTTTAATTTCCTGGCTGGTACAAAATTGGATTTGGGCATTATGCTTATCATGCTTAGTAGTCTTTTTGACTATTTACCAGTTGGTGCCAATGGTTGATGAATTCGATACCAATATCATGTATCGTGTTTATCCAATTGAGCGTTCCAATCGTGGCCTTGATTTAGTATCTGCATTAGCGGGAATATTATTAGCTCAAGGGGTTATAATCAGTATTTCTTGGCTGATCACCTTACCAATTAATTTACGCTTGTTTGCGGCAATGGGATGTTTAGTTGTTTTCAGCTGGGGCGTATTAAGGTTATACTTACCTGCAAAAGTAAAGAAAAGGAAGTAGCAGAATAGATGAGATTACGTAACAAGCCGTGGGCTGTAAAGCTTGTACAAGAGCATCCAGAAAGTGTGATTGATCGACCTGATCCAAGTCTGAAAATTGATTGGTCAAAGCGGTTTGCTGATATTTCAAAACCATTAGAGATAGAAGTAGGGCCCGGCAAAGGAAAGTTTATTACTACGATGGCGGAAGAGCACCCCGAAAAAAATTTTGTTGCTCTGGAATTGCAAATGACCGCGGCAGGCATGATTTTGCGAACCAAACTTGCTAAAAAATTGTCTAACATCCAAATTCTTTGCGCAGATGCTGCTAATATTGACACTTTTTTTGATGCTCACAAAGCAGGTAAAATATATTTGAATTTTAGTGATCCCTGGCCTAAAACTAGGCATGAGAAAAGGCGGTTAACTTATAAGTCTTTTTTACAAAAATATCAAACCGTCTTGCAGGAAAATGGTCAAATAGAGTTTAAAACTGATAATGCAGGTCTTTTTGCCTATTCTGTGCAGAGCATGAATAATTTTGGGATGCATTTTGATTTTGTGTCAGTTGATCTTCATAATGAAAAAGATGAAATTGTAGCTGCCAATATTGAAACGGAATATGAACACAAATTTGCAGCTAAGGGAAATCCAATTTATGCTCTGCATGCTGATTTTGGGGTAAAATAATTAAATAAGAGTAAGGATTGAGAGGTTTTTTCAAAATGGAACAAATAAAAGAATTGAATAAAGATAAATTAGACTCGATTACCAAAAATGGACGAGTAGTTTTAGAATTTTCAGCAGGCTGGTGCCCAGACTGTCGCTTTTTAGACCCCTTCATGCCAGAAATCGAAAAAGATTTTGCCGATAGCAAGTTTTATCAGATTGATCGTGATGGTTCTATTGACTTAGCTAAGGAAATGAATATTATGGGTATTCCTTCCTTTGTGGTCTACCAAGATGGCAAAGAAATTGGTAGACTAGTTAATAAGGATCGTAAAACTAAAGATGAGGTTGAAAGCTTTTTACGGTCACTTGACTAAGTGAAAGAGGATTATTGATTCATGATTACTAGTATTAATAAAAGAAGTTATCCCAATACCTTGATTGTAATTTTAGGTCAGGATAAGGGCAATAGTGAATACGATGAAAAAGGTGATATCACACGCATTACTGATGAAGAGGGTAATGTTACTGGTTATAACTTTTTTAACGTTGATCAGCTAATTGACTACGATAAATTACCAGATGGACAAGTTAAGCTGTCAAAAGATGATTTAACTGCTTTAAATGAAAAATTAGCAGAAGTTGGTTTTACTGATAAACTTGCATATAGCAAACCAACGCTTGTTTATGGCTATGTCAAAAGCTGTGAAAAACATCCTGATTCTGATCATTTGCATGTTACACAAGTTGATGTGGGCAATGGAGAAGAACATCAAATTGTCTGTGGTGCACCTAACATTGCACAGGGACAAAAAGTGGTTGTTGCTTTACCAGGTACTTTGATGCCTAATGGTCAAGTAATTTGGCCAGGTCAACTGCGTCACGTGGATTCCTATGGCATGATTTGTTCTGCTCGTGAATTGGGGCTTGAACACGCTCCTCAAAAGCGTGGAATTATGGTGGTTCCTAATGAATTTACTGTTGGAGAAGCCTTTGATCCCGAAAAGTGTGACGAACTATTAGCAAACGGTCAGATTACTTTATAGCACTTAGGACTTTATCATTTTGATGGTAAAGTCTTTTTGTATCATTAATTTGTGAAAAGCATTTTAGCTAATTTTTAAAGCTTTTTTGATGATCCTGCTTTTTTGACTCAGCAATGGTAAAATAAACAGCAATGATAAAATTTTGGAGTTCAGCAAATGTTAGATAAAAATAAGCAAATTTGGTTTATCGGAATTAAAGGAACTGGCATGGCCTCTTTAGCTTTAGTGCTAAATGATCTAGGCTTTAATGTAGCTGGCAGCGATATTAAAAAATACACTTTTACCCAAGAACCGCTAAAAAAAGCTGGTATTGAAGTTAGAGAATTTAGTCCGTATAATATTAAAGATTCGGGACAAGTCATCGTTAAAGGAAACGCATTTAAAGATGACAACATAGAAGTGAAAACTTGTGAAAAAAAGAAACTTGCGTGGCAAAGCTATCCTGATACAGTAGAAGAAATTATTAAAATGCATACCAGCATTGGCGTTTCAGGAACCCATGGCAAAACTTCTACTACCGGTCTTTTAGCTCATGTATTAAGTGAAGCTGCACCCACGTCCTATTTAATAGGTGACGGAGAGGGCAAGGGTGTCAAGGATTCTCGCTTCTTCGTCTATGAAGCAGATGAATACCGGCGTCACTTCTTAGCTTATCATCCAGATTATCAAATAATGACCAACATTGATTTTGATCATCCGGATTATTTCAACGATCAGGCTGATTACACTTCGGCTTTTCAAACGGCAGCGGATCAGACTCGAAAAGGACTTTTTGTGTGGGGTGGAAATGAGAGACTAAGGAAATTGCATTCTGATATTCCTAAATATACTTATGGTTTTGAAGATAATGATGATTTTCAAGCAGTCAATATTAAAAGAACAACTAAAGGTTCAAGCTTCACGGTCGTAAATCATGGTAAAAATATTGGTGAATTTCAAATACATCTTTTTGGCGACCACAATATTTTAAATACGACAGCTGTGATTGCTGTTGCCTATACCGAAAAAATTCCTGTGGCAGATATTAAAAAAGGTCTGCTTACGTATAAGGGAGCCAAACGGCGCTTTTCTGAAAAAGATTTCGGTGATATCAACATCATTGATGATTACGCTCATCATCCAACTGAAATGAAAGCAACAATTCAAGCTGCACGACAAAAGTTCCCACAAAAGAAATTAGTTGTAGTCTTCCAACCACATACTTTTTCCAGAACGAAGAAATATGCTAAAGATTTTGAAAAAATATTGCGCGATGTAGACAAGGCTTATGTTACCCCGATTTATGCTTCTGCAAGGGAGGCAAGTGGAGATATTTCAAGTGATGATTTAGTTGCTAAAATTCCTGGCTCAGAAGTAATTGATCTTGATAACATTGCCGATCTTGCTCAAAACAGAAATAGCGTAATTGTCTTTATGGGAGCTGGCGATATTCAGAAATATGAAGATGCTCTAGAAGAGTTACTGTAATTTAACTTTTTAGCTTTACTAGAATTCTAGTAAAGCTATTTTTGTGCCCAAAATTTGTATTCTTTTTGAAAATCATTGAAATAATATTAAAAATAATGAAAAATTATGGTTGATTAATGAAAAATAATGAAATATAATAAAAATGTAAACGATAACAAATGAAAAGAGGACGAATTAATGAAAGAGATAAAAACTGCAACAAGGTTAAACGCATATCTGCCACATTATGACAACAAGATTGATAAGGTTTTTAGTGAACTGAAAAAAGTTGGAATTAATTATGTAGATATTAATTTTCCACAACAGACTGTTGGAATTCCGGCACGAGACATGAAGAGAATGTTAGATGAAAATGGTTTGCGTCCTAACGGAATGGAAATGAGATTTGAAGGTCATTATCTTAACGGAGATCTCGGAAATTTAAACGATAAAATCTACCAGGATGCAATTGAAATGTGTAAGCAAGCAGTAGATTATTGCCGAGAAATTGGTGGATCAATGATTAATATCTGGAGTGCTCATGATGGTTTTGACTATAGCTTTCAAATTGATTATTTAAAAGTTTGGCATAGGATTGTCCAAGCTTGTCAAGAAATTGCTGATTATGCTCCTGATATTAAATTTAGTATTGAATATAAACCCTATGAGCCTCGTGCCTATGCTTTCGTAGACAGTATGGGAACCTTAGGAATGATTTTAAAAGATATCAACCGTAAAAACTTCGGTGTGCTTTTAGATTATTGTCATATGCTAATGAAACATGAAAATCCGGCCATGGGATCTGAAATTTTTGCTAGTCGTGGCGAGTTATTTGGGGTTCATATTAATGACGGCTATGGCGTCCATGATGACGGTTTAATGGTCGGCACTGTCACTCCATTTAAAACCTTAGAATTCCTTTATTATATGAAAAAATAT
Source organism: Lactobacillus sp. M0396 (assembly GCF_016101625.1). Taxonomy (NCBI): domain Bacteria; kingdom Bacillati; phylum Bacillota; class Bacilli; order Lactobacillales; family Lactobacillaceae; genus Lactobacillus; species Lactobacillus sp. M0396. Next base: position 423,302 of record NZ_JACFQE010000001.1, on the reverse strand, counting down.
CACTTTGATGGCATGTATTATTTTGATACAGCACCGGTAATAGAAGATCCTAGTCAAGAAACCCGTAAGAATATCGAGATGTTGAAATACCTTTTAAATCTCCTTGACCGAGTAGGCATGGAGAAAATAGACAAAGTGATTAATGAGAATGATGCAATTAAAGCAAGAGATCTATTGTTAGATTTTATAAAAAAATAACTACTTTAATTTAGAAATTGTTTTTTTGGAGGCAAAAAAATGGATTACAGAGAAACAGCACGAGGTATTTTGGATGCCGTTGGCGGACCAAGTAATATATCTAATATGACACATTGTGCAACTAGGTTAAGATTAAATTTAAAAAATGAAAATATTGATGATGCCAAAGTGAAGGCAGTAGATGGCGTAATTAATGTTTCAAAGGGCGGTGGTCAATATCAGGTATTAATTGGACTTGAAGTACCGAAAGTTTTTGATGAATTTGAAAAGCTTGTCAATGGTAGTACTGATAATGAAGTTAGTACGCAAATCAAACCTCATGGATTTAAAGGATATGTCAATGCCTTATTTGCGGCAATTGCAGGTATTTTTTCACCACTGCTTCCCGCTCTTGCAGGATCGGGAATTTTATATGGCTTACTTTTGTTCTGCAGCCAAATAGGCTGGATAAGTCAGAAGAGCGGTACTTTTGTCATCTTGACTGCAGCCTCAAAAGCCGTATTTTACTTTTTGCCCATTCTGTTAGCTTTTTCGGCTGCACGAAGATTTAAAGTCAGCCCTTACATTGCTGCACTAATCGCTGGCGCACTTTTATATCCAGATTTCATTCAATTAATGGGTACCCATGGAAATGGTGCAATGACTTCATTCTTGGGTATTCCAGTTGTTTTAATGAATTACAATTCAACAGTAGTTCCAATTTTAATTTCTATCTGGGCTTATTCATATTTGTATAAGTGGTTAGATAAACACGTCAGCAAAGATTTGGAGCTTGTGGTTGTGCCACTTGTTTGTCTTTTAGTTATGGTGCCTTTGACTGTAATTGTTATTGGTCCACTCGGTGTATATGGTGGTCAATTTGTTGCAGATGTAGTTAATTGGTTAATTAAAAATGTACCACTGCTTGCTGGAGTAGTCGTTGGTGGTGGATGGAGTTTCCTTGTATCTTTTGGAATTCACTGGGCTGTAAATCCAATAATGATTAATAACATTGCTACACAAGGCTTTGATTTTATTTGTCCATTAACCTTTGCCTGCAATTTTGGTGTTATTGGAGCTGCTATAGGAGTTTGGCTTAAAACACGAAATAAAGAGCTAAAGAGTTTTTCTTTAACTGGAGTAATAACGATTTGCCTTTCCGCAATAATAGAACCAACATTATTTGGTTTACTGGTAAAGAACAGAAAAATATGGGCAGCACAAATGATTGCTGGTGCAGTTGGCGGAGCTTATTTAGGACTAACAAAGGTATTTACAAATGCATTCGTTTTTGGTTCAGTAACAACTTTTCCAGCTTTTGTAGCTAAAAATAGCAATAACTTCTTAAATGCGATGATAGGATTGGGGATTTCTGTAATTGTCGGAATCATTCTTGGTTTTATTGTCACCAAAAAAGATGAGCGACTTGCTTAAAATAAAGTTAGATGGGGTATAATTAAGGAAGCAAAACACTTATGTATATAAGGAGAAGAGAATAAATTGCTTCCGATCGAAAGACAAAATCAAATCTTAAAAATTTTAGAAAACAAAAATTTGAGCAAACTGGATGAACTTCATAACCAAATACCCAATGTATCTATTTCAACTTTGAGAAGAGATATCAAAACGTTAGAAGATGAAGGAAAAATTGAGTATTTATTCGGCGGGGCTGTTAGGCTAAGTGACGGTTCTGGAGAAGTCGAATTCACAAAAAAGGAACATAAATACCAAAAAGAGAAAAAGCAAATTGCTGCTTTAGCTGCCCAAGAGATTCACGATAGCAATGCAATATATGTGGATTCAGGTACAACATGTACTCTGTTGCTTGATAAAATAAAAAATAAACGGATCACAATTTATACTACGAATACACAAGTATGCCATATTGTTGGTAATTTTAAAGCTGAAATAGTTTTAATAGGTGGCAATTATAACGGTGTCACTTCTTCACTTACTGGCGCATTGACTAACGATTTACTATCCAGGCTTCGTTTTGATAAAGCGTTTTTTGGGATGAATGGTATTGACATTAATAATGGATACACAACACCACAATTTGATGAAGCAATAAAGAAGCAGCTGATTGCAAAAAGAACTTCACAATCTTTTATATTAGCTGATTCTAGCAAATTTGGCGTATCTTCAAATGTTCAGGCTCTAGAATTAAAAGATGCAATCCTAATTTCTAATGATAATAATTCGCAGATTGCTAAAGAAACAAAGATTATTTGTCCGTAACTAAAATATAAAAGTTATTTAATATAAAAACATCAAACTTAACAGGAGTTTGATGTTTTTGTTTAAAGAAAGTTCTAAAAATTCTATACATAAAGAGTAATAAGCAAGAACTAAATTATTAATCTAAAGTAGATAAATGATGTTTAACCTGTTTGTTATAAAAACAGTATTGTGCAAGATCCGTGCAAAAACTGTTAAAATGGTAGTTAAATAAAGAAACTTGGTTTAATTGTAAGGAGATCTAATGGCTGATAAAAAATTACTTTTAATTGATGGTAATTCAGTTGCTTTTCGTGCTTTTTATGCACTATATCGCCAACTTGAAAATTTCAGAAATCCTGAAGGATTGCATACTAATGCCATTTACACATTTAAAAATATGCTTGATGTCGTGCTAAATGATGTCGAACCCGATCATGTTTTGGTTGCTTTTGATGCAGGTAAAACTACCTTTAGAAATAAGATGTACGCAGACTACAAAGGTGGCAGACAAAAGACTCCCTCAGAATTATCTGAACAACTGCCATACATTCAGGAGCTCTTGCATGACTTGGGTTTGTCTACATATGAGCTCGATAACTATGAAGCCGATGACATCATAGGAACTTTCGTAACTATTGGTGAAAAAGAAGGCTTTAAAGTTACGGTAGTTACAGGTGATAAAGATTTGACTCAACTGGCATCACCGCAAACCACAGTTATGGTCACTAAATCAGGGGTACTAAACTTAGAAGCTTATACACCTGAACATATGAAAAAAGTTAATGGTGTTACTCCAACTGAATTTATTGATATGAAAGCCCTTATGGGAGATAATTCTGATAATTATCCTGGAGTAACTAAAATTGGGCCAAAAAAAGCTTCACAACTTATTCAGGAATATGGTACGGTTGAAAATCTTTATGATCATATAGATGATATGAAGCCATCTAAAATGAAAGAAAACCTTATCAATGATAAGGATAAGGCTCTTTTAGGCAAAAAATTAGCTACTATTGATCGTCATGCTCCTTTAACCATTGGGATCGATGATGTTAAAAGGCGTCCTATTGACTATCAGAAATTGCGCAGATTCTATGAAAAGATGAACTTTCGTAAATTCTTGAGTGAATTAAATCCCGACGGAGAAAATCAACCACAAGATCAATCTGAAAAAACAAATGATAATGATAAAGTAGTTGATTTTACTGAACTTAAAGAAAATGACATCAATAATTTTGCTGTTACTGATGGACAAACTATTACTTTTTATCTGGGAATGCTTGGTGCTAATTATCATTTAGCTGATTTTGTCGGTTTTGCCATTAAGGTAGATAAACAAATATATATTAGCCGCAATGTCGATCTGTTAAAAGAAGCTAAACTTAAAAGTATGCTTGAAGATAAGCAAATTACTAAAAATGTGTTTGATCTAAAGCGAACAACAGTTGGGTTAAATCGTTTGGGTATTCACGCCCGTGGCATTGACTATGACATGCTTCTTGCTTCATATTTGATTAATAATGAAAATAATTCAGACGATATGGGTGAAATATGCCGGATGTATGGTGATAATTCTGTTAAAAGCGATTATGAGGTATACGGTAAAGGCAAAAGCGTTCATATTCCAAAAAATGATCAAGTTTTGTTTAGCCATCTAGCTGGTAAAATTGAGGCAATAGAAAATCTAAAAGATACATTACTGGCAAAACTAAAAGAGCACGAGCAGGATGATCTTTATGCCAACATTGAAATACCAGTTGCAAGAGTTTTATCTGTCATGGAAATAAATGGTATTAAGGTACAAGCTAGTACCTTAACTGAGCTGCAAGATGAGTTTGCTGTTGACCTTAAGAAAATGGAACAACAAATCTATGATGAAGCTGGCGAAGAATTTAATATTAATTCTCCAAAACAATTAGGCCATATTTTGTTCGAAAAAATGGGCTTAAAACCAATTAAAAAGACTAAGACTGGTTATTCAACATCTGTTGATGTTTTAAATCAGTTAAAAGATGAAAACCCAATTATTGGACAAATACTGACTTACCGGCAGATTGCTAAAATCCAATCTACCTATGTTAATGGTTTATTAGATGTTATCCAAAAAGATGGTCGCGTTCATACCAGGTACTTACAAACGTTAACTGCAACAGGCCGTTTATCCTCAGTCGACCCTAATTTACAAAATATTCCAACTAGGACAGAAGAGGGCAAGCAAATTAGAAAAGCTTTTGTGCCTAGCGAACCTGACGGCTATATTTTTTCATGTGATTATTCTCAAATTGAATTGCGGGTACTAGCACAAGTTTCTGGTGATGAGCAGATGCAGGAAGCCTTTAAAACAGGTTATGACATTCATGCTCATACCGCAATGCGCATTTTTCATCTTAAGTCAACCGATGACGTGACTCCGCTAATGCGTCGCAGAGCTAAGGCAGTTAATTTCGGTATAGTTTATGGCATTTCTGATTATGGTTTGTCTAAGAATCTTAATATTAGCAGGAAACAGGCAAAGGAATTTATTGACAATTACTTTGAACAATATCCACAAGTTAAAGAATATATGAATAAAGCTGTGCAAGTGGCACGTGAAAAAGGCTATGCGGAAACAATTATGCATAGAAGACGTTATTTACCAGATATTCATGCCAAAAATTACAATGTTCGTTCTTTTGCAGAAAGAACAGCCATCAATTCCCCTATTCAAGGTTCAGCTGCAGATATTATTAAAATAGCAATGATTAACATGCAGAAAAAATTGGATGACATGCATCTCAGGACAAAAATGGTAGTCCAGGTTCATGATGAATTGATTTTTGATGTACCAAAAGATGAATTGGAAACAATCAAAAAAATTGTGCCTGAAGTTATGCAATCCGCTGTAAGACTTGATATACCTCTTGTAGCTGACTCTGGATATGGCCACAACTGGTTTGATGCGAAGTAAGGAGTAATTTTAATGCCTGAAATGCCGGAAGTTGAAACTGTTAGGCGAACACTTCTTCCTCTTATCAAAGGAAAAACAATAAAAGAAGTAACTGTATGGTACCCAAAAATTATTACCGGAGATGCTAAAGAATTTGCAAAACAGCTAACTGGAAAAAAGATAGAAAATATAGATCGTTACGCTAAATATTTGCTTATTCGTCTCAGTGACAATTTAACAATAGTGTCTCATTTACGCATGGAAGGTAAATATCGTTTAGTCAAAATAAATACTAAAAAGGACAAACACGACCACGTGCAAATTGTTTTTAAAGATAATTCAGCATTGCGCTATAATGATGTGCGTAAGTTTGGCCGAATGCAGCTGATTAAGACGGGGACTGAAAGGGAAAAAACTGGTATTGGCAAATTAGGTGTTGAACCTAATTCAGCAACTTTTACCGTTTCGTATCTACAAAATGGTTTAGCGCGTAAAAAGAAAAATATTAAAAACACACTCCTTGACCAATCTATTGTTGCAGGTTTGGGCAATATCTATGTTGACGAGGTTTTGTGGGAAACAAAAATTCACCCGTTAAGTCAAGCCAATGCCATTCCAGCAGAAAAGATAGAGCAATTACACGACAATATTAATTCGTTAATAGAATTGGCAATTGCTGAAAGAGGTACTACAGTTCATACCTATCTGGATGCGAACGGGAAGACAGGAGGTTTTCAAAAAATGTTGCAAGTATATGGACATAAAGGCGAGCCTTGTGTGCGTTGTGGCACACCTCTTGAGAAAATTAAGGTAAATGGACGAGGAACTACTTTTTGCCCTAAGTGTCAGGTGATTTATAAATGACAAAGATTTTAGGCTTAACCGGTGGGATAGCAAGTGGTAAAAGTACTGCAGATGTTTTTTTTAGAGATAAACAAATACCGGTTATAGACTGCGATCAAATTGCTCACGATATTTTAAATAGGGACGAAAAGGAAAAGGGCTATGAACTGGTTTTAAAACATTTTGGTACAAGCATTCTTAAGTCAGATAGATCAATTAATCGTTCAGAGTTAGGACAGATTGTTTTTAACGATAAAAAACAACTTGAAGCTTTAAATGGAATTACCCATCCATTGATTTTTCAAGAAATACAAGCTAAAATTGCGCTAAACAACATGAACAAAAATTCTTTGGTTGTTGTGGATGCACCGGTTTTGTTTGAATCAAATGGTCAAAAATATTGCGATTTTACCTTATTAATTGCAATACCGGAATCACTGCAAATGAAAAGGCTAATGTTAAGGGATCATTTGAGTGAGCGTGCTGCCTTGAAGCGTATTCGCAGTCAAATGCCTTTGTCCCAGAAAGAAAAATTGGCTGATTTTGTAATTAATAATACTGGTACAAAACAAGATTTGAAATCGAAATTAGAAAAATTGCTTCTTAACATAAAAGGGGAGGACTTATATGGAATGTCCTAATTGTCATAAAAATGCCTCAAAAGTCATTGATTCACGACCCAGTGATGAAAATCGCGCGATCAGACGTCGGCGTGAATGCGAAAACTGCGGCTTTCGTTTTACCACATTTGAACGAGTTGAAACTACTCCTTTACTAGTGATTAAGAATGATGGTACTCGCGAACCTTTTAATCGAAAAAAAATTTTACATGGTGTGATGGCGGCTGGTCAAAAACGGCCGATATCAAGTACACAATTTGAAGAACTAGTCGATCATGTAGAAAACAAAGTCAGACAACAGGGGGTTAGCGAAATTTCTTCGAAAAAAATTGGTCAACTAGTAATGGATGAGCTGGCAACAATTGATGATGTTGCTTATATTCGTTTTGCTTCTATTTATCGTGAATTTAAAGATATGTCTAGCTTCATGAAAACAATGGAAGATATGATTGCAAAAAGGGAAAAGGGTAATTAATTATGTTTGAGACAAATAATCCCAAACAGCCTTTTTTCATTACCAACAGGGTGGATATTTTTCCCAAAGATTTGCGCATATTAATTAAACTATATCAACCTCTTATTGGCTCTCTTCCTTTAGCACTCTATTTAAGTTTGAATGAAGATTATAATGCACAGGCAATGCTTTCTGATGCTAAGGGAATTTATACTCTTCAAGAACAGACAGATTGTGATATAAAAAAATTATTTAATGCGTTGCATAAGCTTGAAGCTGTTGGTCTGATTCAAACGAGTTTGCTTGACAACAAGATCATGGGTCATGTTTTGTGTTTCGAAATTAAAAATGTTCCAGCAAGCAGTGAATTTTTTTCAACTGCTCTTTTAGCTAGTTTATTAAAAGAAAAAGTTGGTATAACTGCTTTTAATAAATTAAGTCACGAGTTTGCAAGAGAGGCTAAACAAAACCGGAGCGAATTAAGTGGCATCAAGGGAGCACCCAATATTTCTGCTTCCTTTATGGATGTTTTCCATTTATCCGATCAAGAAGCAATAGATCCTTCAATTGAGGTCAAAGAAGCTGCTCGAGAGAATAATTATTCTGCGAGCGATTATGCTACTGTCAATGATCAAGATAATATTGACTGGGATTTTATGAAACAGCAATTTGAAATTTATCAAATTGCTGGCAGCGAAATTGATCAGAATAGAGAAGCTATTCGAGCTGTCATGCGTATATACGGGCTTTCAGAACAGGAATTTGTCGATGAGGCAATACCATGCTTGCATGGTGACTATCATTTAAATATGCGAGAAATAAAGCAAACTATTGCAAACAGCATTCATGGCAGCGATACTCGCAGGCATTTGCAAAACAGGGCTAAAATACCCGACAAATTTGATGAGAGTAATAGTCAATTTAATCAAGAAGAACAAAAGCTATTGCAGAAAGCACAGGCTGATACTCCAGCGCAGTTTTTGTATCATTTAAAAACTGAGAAAAATGATTATGTTGATGCGAGTGAATATCAAGTGTTAGACAGTCTATATAATGACAAGGGAATATCAGCGGAATTACTTAATATTCTGACATATGCTTGTTTAAAAAGCGGTCCCAACATTTCTTTTCGCTTAGCAAACAAAATTTTGCATGATTGGCTGCAACATGGTGTTAAAACTGGTGCTCAGGCCTTAGATTATATGGCAAAGAGAAAAAAGACCCAAGAACAAAGGCAGAGCAAGCGCTATAACAGATTTGTTTCCAGAAAAACGGTTGAAAAGGGCACTGATTGGAACAAGCAAAAGCCAAAAGTAAAATCTGATGTCTCAAGCGCAGAGCTAAAAGAATTTTTCAAGAATTTTGAAGATAAGAACGGCATGAAGTAGGTGAAATAAAATGCAACCCATTAAAAAATTTATGGCTAAAGGACAAACTGCTAAAGCAGAAGACGAGAGTACCGCTAAAATTAAGCAAAAAGTTTTGGCTGAACCTAAAGTGCAACAATTTATCAGTCAGCACCGAGCACAACTTAATGACAGTATAATTGATAAAAGCCTTCCCAGTCTTTTTGAATTTTATCTGAGCCAACATAAAAAAGATCCGGTGACCAAAGGATATTATCCGGATTTGATAATGAATAAAAATGCCATTAGTCTTAAATTTGTTCCTGAAGACAGTAAACTGATTCATGACCAGGAAATTAATATTAAAAAGCACTTGCGTTTAATTAACTTACCCGAAGGTTTGCATGATGTTCGCTTAAGTCAAATTGAAATGACACCAGAAAGAGCCGAGGTAATGACTGCTATTCAGCGTTTTTTATATCAATATTCTCAAAATATCCACCAAAAAGGTCTTTATCTATCCGGTAATTTTGGCATTGGTAAAACGCATATTTTAGCGGGGCTGGCAAATCAAGTAGCGGCAATGGAAAAATATGTTGTCTTTTTGCATGTTCCTACCTTCATTGCCAGTTTGTCCAGTCATTTTAATGACAATAGTTTACAAAATGAAGTGCAAAAAATTGCTAGCTCTGACTTGTTAATACTGGATGATATAGGTGCAGAAAATTTAAGTCAATGGTCTAGAGATGAGGTCTTAGCAGTAATTTTGCAGGCTCGAATGGACAATATTTTGCCAACCTTTTTCTCGTCCAATTTTGCCATGGATGATTTGGAGGACCATTTCAAGGAAACTAAAAGTTCGATTGAACCAGTAAAGGCTGCTAGAATAATGGAAAGAATACATTCCTTGGCAACGGAAATAGTAATATCTGGACCTAATCGGCGTCACTAAGTTATAAAAGATGTAAAATAATTTAATTTCTTAATGAAAATATACTTGCATTAAAAAATTATTGGGTTATAATTAACACCAATGAATGAACATGTTGCAATGCAACTCAGAGAGAAAAGCAGTATTCTGGAAGCTTTCATCAGCGTTTGCAATCCAATCATTCATACCTAAATTTTGATAATGGGTTAGATTCCGTTAACAATCTATAACGAGATAGTTCATTTTCTTGAACTAAATTTTGGGTGGAACCACGTTGATTAACGTCCCAGTGCTTAATTGCACTGGGATTTTTTATTATAAAAATTTTGGAGGAAATAATGAGTTTTTCGATTACTTTGCCTGATGGCTCAAAAAAAGATTTTACTGAAGCTGTTTCAATTTCTGATTTAGCGCATGGCATTGGTACATCTTTAGGTAAAGCTGCTCTTGGTGCAAAAGTAGATGGTCAAATTGTTGCTTTAGACTTTAAGTTGAACAAAAATGCGGAAGTTGCAATTATAACCGACAGAGATAAAGAGGGTCTAACAATTTTGCGTGATACCGTTGCATTTGTTCTTGAAGCCGTGGCCAAGAAAGCTTATCCTGAAATTCATTTTGGTGAACATGGATCTGACGATGAGGGCTTTTACGTTGACACTGATAAAGAAAATCAAATAAAAATCAATGAATTACCTGACTTGGAAAAAGCAATCAAAAAAGCAATTAAAGCAGGAGAAAAGATTGAATCCAACTTAATGTCTAAAGACGAGCTTTCTGATCTTTTTAAGGATGATCCTTATAAGAGTGAAATGCTTAAAGCTGAAAAAAATGACCAAGTACAAGTTTATAAGTTAGGCAATTTTGTCGATTTTGGTTTTAGCGCATTGTTACCAAACACTGGTAAAATTAAGCAATTTAAATTGTTATCTGTTGCCGGTGCCTACTGGAAAGGGCAATCCTCTAATCCTATGCTTCAAAGAATTTCTGGTACAGCATTCTTTAAAAAGGCAGATTTGGATGCGGACATTAAACGGCGTGAAGAAATTAAAGAACGTGATCATAGAACAATTGGCCGTGATCTTGATTTATTCTTTGTTGATCCAAAAGTTGGTGCTGGATTGCCATACTGGATGCCAAAAGGTGCCACAATTCGCCGCGTTGTTGAACGATACATTATCGACAAGGAAGTCGCTGACGGATACCAACACGTTTATACCCCAGTTTTAATGAACGTTGATGCTTATAAGACTTCTGGACATTGGGCACACTATCGTGACGACATGTTCCCACCAATGGATATGGGTGACGGTGAAATGCTTGAACTGCGACCAATGAATTGTCCTTCACATATTCAAATTTACAAGCATCAGATTCGTTCATACCGTGAATTGCCAATTCGAATTGCCGAATTGGGCATGATGCACAGATATGAAAAATCTGGTGCTCTGTCAGGACTGCAACGTGTACGAGAAATGACTTTAAATGACGGTCACACATTTGTGACTTTAGATCAAGTTCAAAGTGAATTCTCAAAAATCTTGACTCTAATTTTAGATGTTTACAAAGACTTTGACATCACTGATTACTACTTCAGACTTTCCTATCGTGATCCAAAGAATACCAAAAAGTATTTTGCAAATGATGAAATGTGGGAAAGAAGTCAGTCAATGCTGAAAAAGGCTATGGACGATATGGGACTTGACTATGTTGAAGCTGAAGGTGAAGCTGCATTTTACGGTCCAAAACTAGATATTCAAACTAAAACTGCTTTGGGTGCAGATGAAACAATGTCCACAATTCAACTAGATTTCATGCTTCCTGAGAGATTTAACTTAACCTATGTTGGTCAAGATGGTGAAGAGCACAGACCAGTTATGATTCACCGCGGAATTGTAGGTACTATGGAGCGTTTCATTGCTTACCTGATTGAAATTTACAAGGGTGCTTTTCCAACTTGGCTGGCTCCAGTTCAGGTAGAAATAATTCCAGTAAATTTGGATGCCCATTCAGATTACGCCAAAAAAGTTCGCGATGAACTTAATAAACGTGGTTTTAGAGCCGAAGCAGATCTGCGTAATGAAAAATTAGGTTACAAGATTCGTGAGTCACAAACACAAAAAGTACCATATACTCTTGTTTTAGGTGACAAGGAATTAAAGGACAATGGTGTTAATGTTCGTCGCTACGGCACTGAAGAAGAAGTAGCCAAGAGTTTTGATGAATTTATTCGTGAAATTGAACAGGATGTTAAATCATATTCACGTGAAAAATAATCGAGTAAAAAATAGTAAAGATAAGTTTAATTTAATAGATTGCAGGAATAATTTGATAACTTAGACCTTAAATATAAAAACCGCTAAAATTTGCACGTCGAGTAACAAAATGTAGTGTTGACGGGATGCACTTTTGATTAATTAATCAATTGCTAAAAAAGCTTGGTTTAGATAGTTAAATTAAGACTGCTAAAAGGAGCAATAATTATGTCAATGGTAGAATTTCATGACGTGCAGAAATTTTATGGCAAATTTCACGCGTTGCATAGTATTAATTTACAAATCGATAAAGGCGAAACTGTTGTTTTAATCGGACCTTCCGGTTCCGGTAAGAGTACACTTATTAGAACAATAAACCGCTTAGAGTCAATTCAGGGTGGAAAGTTGATAGTTAATAATCAGGATTTGTCCAATCCCAAGACTGACTCAAATAGGTTGCGCCAGGATGTCGGCATGGTTTTCCAACACTTTAATCTTTATAAAAATAAAAATGTTTTGGAAAATGTGATGCTGGCACCACGAATTGTCAGTCATATGCCTGAAGCTGAAAATAAAAAGCAGGCAATGCATTTACTTGATATGGTTGGAGTGGCTGATAAAGCCCAAAATATGCCAGCCCAAATATCTGGTGGTCAAAAACAGCGCGTGGCGATTGCTCGATCTTTAGCAATGCATCCTAAATTACTGCTTTTTGATGAGCCAACTTCAGCGCTTGATCCGGAGATGATTGATGAAGTTTTACAAGTAATTAAAAAGATTACTTCGTCTAGCGATATGACCTCTTTGATCGTGACCCACGAAATGGGTTTTGCTAAGGAAGTAGCTAACCGTGTCATCTTTATGGATCAGGGTCAAATTGTTGAAGATGATGACAGTTCTTCCTTCTTTAAACAGCCGAAAACAGAACGGGCGCAGCAATTTTTAAGCAAAATAATAGCGCATTAAGAGGGGGCAATATCATGAAAAAATTAATTTGCTCAATCTCGCTATTTTTGGGAATGTTCCTTTTATCTGGTTGTGGCAATAGTGTCACTGACCAGTCAGCTTTGAAAAATGTGCGCTCGTCCAATACCATTACTTGGGCAGTTGAAGGTGACAAAAAACTTTTTAGTCTAATCGATATTAGAGATGATAAAGAAAAGGGCTTTGATATTGATATGGCCAAAGCCATTACCAGAGAAATTTTAGGTCCTAAAGGGCAGGCTCGCTTTACGCTTGCCACTTCACAGTCGAGAATACCTTTATTGAAAAATGGTAACGTTGATGCGGTAATTGCCACTCTGACAATTACTCCTGAAAGAGCACAAGTAATTAGTTTTTCCAAATCGTATTTTCAGGCTGGTAAATCATTTCTTGTCCCTAAAGGATCAAAAATTAAAAAGCCAAGTGATCTTAATGGCAAAACTGTAATTGGTATTGTTGGAGACAACTCTGTTGAGGCAGTAAAGAAAGTTGCGCCCAGAGCCAAAGTTGTCGCAATGCAGGATTATGGTCAGGCTGTATCAGCTTTGAAATCGCATCAAGGTGATGCTTTGACTAGTGATAATGGTATTTTATATGGTTTAGCCGCACAGAGTCCCGGGAGCCTTGAAGTAACTGGAGGAACTTATACTAAAGAACCTTATGGTATCGCAGTAAATAAAAATCAAGAACCTTTTCATAGAGCTATAAATCGAGCGATTGATAAAATTCAAAAAAGTGGAGAATACAATCGCTTAATTAAAAAGTGGTTCGGCCAAGTTCCTGGTTTTAACTATAAGGAGATGTATATAAAATGATTCGTATCTTCAATAATTTTAGTAGTCAACTATTTTCAGGATTTGGCTGGACTATTTTATCAAGCCTGTTAACGTTAGTATTTAGCCTGATTTTTGGAGTTTTATTAGCTCTTTTAGAGGTTATCCCAAATAAAGTGGCAAACAAAATCGGTAGGACTTACGTAGAGATTTTTCGTAATATACCATTATTAATTATCGTAATGTTCTTTTACTTAATAGTACCGAAATATTTTGTCAAAATAGACGGCTTTACTGCAGGTACAATTGGTTTGTTTTTGTATACTTCAGCTTTTATTGCTGAAATAATCCGTTCAGGCATTCAGTCTGTCTCCCAAGGCCAAATGGAAGGTGCCAGATCTACGGGGATGACTTATAAGCAAGCTATGCGTTATGTGATTTTGCCTCAGGCTTTTAAAATTGTTATTCCACCATTAGGCAATCAATTTGTCAATTTAATCAAAGATTCGTCAATTTTGGCTTTTGTGGCTGGTTTTGATTTAATGTATCAGGCTAATGCAATCGCCTCTGTGACTTTTGATACATTTAACAGCTATTTTGTAATTGGCGTGCTGTATTTAATAATTACTATGCCTTTAAGTTATTATATGCAACATCTTGAAAAGAAAATGGCATAGGGAGGCGACTAAAATGCAAACATGGATTAATGCCCTATCATGGTTAAACTTCGGTTTTCTATTAAAGGGGTTAGCAGTCACATTATTTATTTCAGTTTTTGCAATTGTACTAAGTTTTATTTTAGGATCGATATTGGGAATAATTCGCTATGCAAAAATTAGATTTATTTCAGCAATTGTCGGCTTCATTATTGACATTGTTAGAAACTTACCTTTATTATTAATTATCTTTTTTACTTATTTTGGCCTGCCCAATATTGGTTTGAGACCAGGAGCAATTTTGTCAGCGATTATTGCAATGACAATCTTTGAATCCAGCATGATTGCTGAGATTGTGCGCTCTGGCATTCAGTCGGTTGCTGTAGGTCAAATTGAGGGAGCGAGATCTACAGGAATGACCTTTGTGCAGGCACTATGGCATGTAGTTTTACCGCAGGCGTATCGGCACATGATTCCTACCATCATTGGTCAGTTTGTGTCCTTAATAAAGGACACGTCTTTAGCTACTATCATTGTTGTACCTGAACTAATGCAACACGCACAAGTTATTTATGGTCAAAATGCAAACTATATTGTGCCAATGTTTGCGGCCTTAACGCTTTTGTACTTTATTGTTTGCTTTACTCTATCATCTATTGGTAATAGACTCAATAAACGTTTAGCATAAATCAAAGTATTGAAAACTCATCTTATTGACACATCTGCAAAAGACGAGTATAATTACGACAGTTGAGAACAAGAAGAAGTTTCCCGCTTCTCGCCTAAGTTAAGTTGACCTCTGGGCTGATCGATATTTTCTGTTGATTAAGGGCGGGTAAAGTTTACCCGTCTTTTTCTTGTCCTCAGATTAACACGGAGGTGAAGAATTATTCCAAGGAATTTGATATTGAACGATCAAATTCGCGCTCGCGAAGTTCGTTTAATTAATGAAGATGGTGAACAAGTTGGTGTTGTTACTAAAACTGAGGCTTTACGCCAAGCAAGTGTTGCAAATTTAGATTTAGTTCTAATTTCGCCTAATGCCAAGCCACCTGTTGCTCGTATTATGGACTATGGTAAATACCGTTTCCAGCAACAAAAGAAAGTTAAAGAATCTCGGAAAAAGTCTAAAACGGTTAGTGTAAAAGAAATCCGTTTAAGTCCAACGATCGAGGGTAACGATTTTAACACCAAGTTAAAACATGCGCGTAAATTTATCACCAAGGAAGGTGCTAAAGTCCGCGTTTCGATCAGGTTCAGAGGTCGAGCAATCACTCATAAGGAACTAGGTCGTGAAGTGTTGGAAAAAATGGCTGAAGCCACATCCGATATTGCTACTGTAATTAGCAAACCCAAGATGGAAGGCCGTTCAATGTTCTTAATGCTCGCTCCGAAGAGTGACAAAAATAATTAGTTAATTTGGAGGAATTAGAAAAATGCCAAAAATGAAAACCCACCGCGCTTCTGCTAAGCGTTTTAAGAGAACTGCTTCTGGTCAATTAAAGCGTCATCATGCTTTCACTGGCCACCGTTTCCACGGCAAGACTAAGAAACAACGTCGTCATTTGAGAAAGGCTGCAATGGTTTCACGCAGCGACTTGAAGCGCATCAAACAGATGCTCTCTCAAATGCGTTAATCAAATATAAGAAACGATATTTAGGAGGAATTTTAGATGCCAAGAGTTAAGGGTGGAACAGTTACACGTAAACGTCGTAAAAAGATTATGAAGCTTGCCAAGGGGTACCGTGGCGCAAAGCATATGCAATTTAAGGCTGCAAGTACACAGTTGTTTGTATCTTACAGATATGCATTTCGTGACAGAAGAAGACGCAAGAGCGACTTCAGAAAGTTATGGATTGCCAGAATCAATGCTGCAGCAAGACAAAATGATATTTCATATTCTAAGTTAATGCACGGCTTGAAATTAGCTGGTGTTGATATTAACCGTAAGATGTTAGCTGATATTGCTTATAACGATTCAAAGACCTTTGCAAAATTAGCAGAAACTGCTAAAAAGGCTTTAAATTAACCAAAAATGGCGCTTATGGCGCCGTTTTTTTATGTCAAAATTTAGCACTTGCAGTAGAAAATTTGGTATATTAAACTAGTGCAGTGATAGATAAGAGGGAAATTGAATGTTATTCAGACCACACTATACAATTGACACAATTTATCATTTAGATATTAAGGTGCTAAAACAAATTGGTATCAAAGCAGTATTTTCAGATTTAGACAACACTCTTCTGGCATGGAACGAATTTGAAACTGCTGAAAAAATGAATAATCTAAATAAAAAATTAGCACAAGCCAATATTAAGTTAGTTGTGATTTCCAATAACAATACTGAAAGAGTGGGCAAAGTTCTAAATCCTTATCATATTGACTTTGTAGCCAAGTCGAAAAAGCCATTGCCCTTTGCTATAACAAAAAAAAGAAAAAGAATGGGATTAAAAAAAGACCAGGTCATGATGGTTGGTGATCAGTTAATCACAGATATACAGGCAGGAAACTTGGCTGGTGTAGAATCAGTATTAGTAAAACCGCTTATTCAAACTGATAAGTGGAATACACGTATTAATCGTTTTTTTGAGAAAATTATTTTTTTCTTTTTAAGCCTTTCACACCCAGTTACATTTAAGGAGACATTAAAAAATGGATGACCAAATTATTTGTATCGGTTGCGGTGCTGTTCTTCAATCAGATAGTCCTGAAGAAGCAGGATTTTTACCCGCTTCCCATTTGAAGCAAGCAAGAGAAAGTGAAGATGAGGGCAATGATATCTATTGCCAGCGGTGTTTTCGCTTGCGTCATTATAATGAAATTATGCCAGTCGAATCTGACAATGATGATTTTTTAAAGTTACTAAATTCTTTATCAGAAAAGAAAGCATTAATTGTCAATGTCGTAGATCTATTTGATTTCACCAACTCCTTGCTTTCTGCAATTACACGTTTTATTGGAAAGAATGATTTTATTCTTGTCGGCAATAAATTTGATCTTTTTCCGCAAAATTCGCGTAAAAGTAAAATAAAGGATTGGATGCGACAGGAAGCTAATCGCGTTGGTTTATTTCCTAAAAAAATATTTTTGGTTAGCGCTAAAAATAAAGAGAATTTATCAGAATTGATAGCATATTTAGATCAAAATTCACGTGATCGAGATGTATATTTTGTAGGAACAACTAATGTAGGTAAATCCACTCTTATCAATGCAATTATTGATCAAATGGGAGATATTCAAAATTTGATCACTACATCACGCTTTCCGGGAACAACACTTGATAAAATTGAAATTCCTTTGACAAATGGTCATTTTTTAGTCGACACTCCGGGTATAATAACTGAAAACCAGTTGGCTACACGTTTAAACGCTCAGGAACTGAGCATGATTTCACCGCAAAAACAGCTTAAACCCGTAACATTTCAGCTTAATCCGGGTAACACTTTATTTTTAGCTGGATTAGGCAGAGTGGACTTTTTAAAAGGAGATAAATCCAGTTTTACGGTTTATGCATCACGGGGATTATATATTCACAGGACTAAAACGGAAAAGGCTGATAGTTTCTATGATAAACATCTTGGGGAACTGCTCAATCCACCTTTAGAAAGTGATGAGTTGCCCCCTTTAAAAGGACAGGAATATCATACTAAAGAAAAGAGCGATTTGCTATTGGGTGGAATAGGCTTTGTTACAGTTCCTGCGAATTGTTTGGTTAGAGTATATACACCAGGTCAAATTGGCCTAGGTATTAGACGTGCATTAATTTAGAGGATATAATGATTGCTATTGCTAAGAATTATCAAAAAACGCCAACTGTTGAAGTAGCTGAAGAAAAAATAGAAAACAAAAAAGGTCGTCAAATCGGTATTTTTGGTGGAACATTTAATCCAATTCATTTAGGTCATTTAATAGTAGCTGAACAAGTATTGACTAAACTTCATCTTGATGAAATTTGGTTTATTCCTACCAATGTTCCTCCATTAAAGGATGAACCAGTGGTTTCTGCGCAAGATCGTGCAAATATGCTTGAGTTAGGTACTCAGGACAATCCTCGTTTTCAGGTAAAATTATTCGAATTATATCGTGGAGGAGTTTCATATACAGTTGATACCTTAAGATATTTGCGTGAATCTCAACCCGAAAATCATTATTATTTGATCATGGGCAGTGATCAAGTTAATAATCTAGGTGAATGGAAAGAGCCTACTAAATTGGCTCAACTGGCAACGCTTGTCGGAGTTCAAAGGGCCGGATACCCCCAAAAAGCTAAATTACCAATGATTTGGGTTGATGTTCCTGCCATCGCAATTAGTTCTAGCCTTGTTAGACAAACTATTGCGATTGGTGGATCAATCAGATACTTAGTACCTGACACAGTCAGAAATTATATTCAGAAAAAAGGCATATATCATGAATAATTTGTTTTTCAAAAAGACTTATTCAGTTCTATCTAGTGCTGAAATTGTGTCTAAAGAAAAAAGTAATATGACTGAAGATCGTTTTGAGCATTGTATTGGAGTTAGTAAAACTGCTAAAAAATTAGCAGAGTTAAACCAATATGATGAAGATAAAGCCGCATTAGCTGGATTTATACATGATTATGCAAAACAAGTTTCAGTTGAGGAATATCGTGAAGTTATTAAAACCAAGGGCTTTGATCAGGACCTGTTAAATTGGAATCGAAGCATTTGGCATGGTATTGTGGGTACATATTTTATTCAGAGAGATCTGAAAATTAATGATTCAGAAATTTTAACGGCAGTACGCAGGCATACAACAGCTGACGTTGAAATGACAACTTTAGATAAAATTGTATTTATGGCTGATTACATTGAACCTGGCAGGTCATTTCCAGGAGTTGAAGAAGCGCGTAAAATAACTTATGCTAATCTTGATCAGGGCGTCGGCTATCAATTAGCACATACTCTTGAATTTTTAATTGAGAAAAGAAATAAAATCTATCCACGTACTTTAGACGCTTATAATGTTTGGGGTATTAAAGAATAAGGAGAAAAATTGACTAGTAAAGAAATATTGGCTTTTACTCTAAAGGCAATTAGTGATCGTCATGGAGAAGATACTGCAGCTTACGATATGCAGGGACATAGTATTTTAGCTGATTATTATGTTGTGACCAGTGCTGGTTCAAACAGACAATTACATGCTATAGCTAATGCTATCATTGATGAAGCTCACAAGGTTAATTATTATGATTATCGCGTTGAAGGCACGAGTGAATCAAATTGGCTTTTACTCGATTTAGGCGATGTTGTTGTAAATGTTTTTACTGAAGATGCACGTGATTTTTACAATGTTGAAAAACTGTGGTCTAACGGTAAAAGATTAGAATTAAAGGAAGATTAGCTAACAATGAGTGTAGTAGGGATCATTGCAGAATACAATCCCTTCCATAGTGGGCATGAATTTTTAATGAATCAGGCTCGATACATTGCTGGCAGTAAAGACCCAATCATCGTAGTCATGTCTGGTAATTATGTCCAGCGTGGGGAAATGGCAATTATGGATAAATGGTCTCGTACGCAAGCAGCACTTGAAAGTGGTGCTGATTTAGTACTTGAACTGCCATTTTCCACTTCGGTTGAACCAGCTGATTTGTTTGCACTTGGCAGTATAGATCAACTGGTCAAAGTTGGTGTAACTGACTTAATTTTTGGTGTTGAAGACGCTACACAAAATTATGCTTATTTAGGTAGTAAAATTGCTGAAATCCCACAAAGTCATATGGACTTTAATGATTATAGTCAAACTTATTCAACCCAATATAACCAAATGGTAGCAAGAGAAGTTGGTCATGAAGTTAGTGAGCCTAATGCGATTCTTGCTTTGGCTTATGCTGTTGCCAATCATAATTTAGGAACGCCTTTAGTTTTGCATCCAGTTAATCGGATTGGTGCCGGTCATGACGATGTCTTGCAGAGCAATAAAGTTGTTCAAAGTGCCAGTGCAATTCGCAATATGATTCTCCATAATGAAACTAATTATACATTGGAACAATGGTTGCCCAAAAAAGAGGTTCAGCTTCTATTCGAGCAAAAGAATTATCCAAATTGGAATTTGCTGTTTCCATTTTTAAAATATAAATTGGAATCTTCTTCAGTTTCTGAATTAAGAAGAATTTATCAAATGAGTGAAGGTCTTGAGTACAAAATGAAACATGAGATTCACGCTGCACAAACTTTTACAGAATTTTTACGAAGAGTAAAGTCAAAGCGTTATACTTATTCTCGTTTGCGTCGTCTTAGCCTGTATACGCTCTTAAATGTAACTCAAGAAGACATGACTGACAGCTTTAACCATGAATCCCTTCTACTTTTAGGCTACAGTAAATTAGGAAGAAAATATCTTAAAGGGATTAGAAAAAAAACATTCGCAGACATCATATCGAAGGTTGATCAAAAAAATACTAAAAGCGGATCAATGAAATTACAATTACGTGTTGATCGTTTTTTTGAGCAACTTATGGGAGTTGATCAAAACTTTGGACAACGTCCAGTGGAGGTCTAAATGTTAACTTTGAATTTTACTCAAATAAAAAATAGCAATGAACCTGTAACTCACATTGAATGTGAGGTCGAATTGCAAGAAGAATTTATTAAGCGAAGTCATGGTTTAGTTTATCAAGTAAATAACGTGACCGTTTCAGGTGATGCATTTTACAATCAACCATACGTTACCGGAGACTTTCAAGTACAAGCTTGTTTAGTTGTTCCTTCCAGTCGTAGTTTAATGCCTGTTGAGTTTACAGAAAATTTTCGTTTTAGCGAGAATTATACTGATACAGATGTAGCTAAAGAAGAAATCGACGAGAGTGACATCCCGATTGTGAAAGTAAAAAACGAAGTTATTAATTTGCAAAAAGCGATTGAAGACAACGTTTTATTAAATATCCCAACTACAATTTTGACTGAGGAAGAACGAGATCAAAATATTTATCCTGAAGGAAATGGTTGGGCTGTGATTTCTGAAGATGAATTTGATAAGAAAGAAAAGGAACAAATAAACCCTGCCTTTGCTAAATTAAAAGATTTATTTAAAGAAAATAATGAGAACCATAATTAGTTAAATAAGAATAATTAAATATCATTAGAAATCAGTATTATTAAAATGCTGGTTTTTAATCTTGTTTTAAAAGCATTTTTAAAGTATGCTTTACTTATTGACAAGAATACAAATTAAATTAACTGAAATCAAATTTTAAAAAAGGAAGATAAAAAATGGCAAGAATATTAATTGTTGAAGATGAAAAAAATTTAGCGCGCTTTGTTGAATTGGAATTAAAACATGAAAAATATGATACTGTTGTTGAAAGTAATGGTCGCAAGGCACTAGATTTGGCCTTAAAAGAAGATTTTGATGCGATTCTGCTAGATCTTATGCTTCCTGATCTTAATGGTTTAGAAATTGCCCGAAGAGTTCGTCAAGTTAAGAGTACACCGATCATTATGATGACTGCACGTGATTCTGTTATTGACCGCGTTTCTGGTCTTGATCATGGAGCTGATGATTATATTGTTAAGCCATTTGCAATTGAAGAGCTTTTGGCGCGCTTGCGTGCAGTTTTACGAAGAGTAAAAATTGAAAAAGACGCATCAGATGATTCTGTTGAAAAGAAAGTAGTAAAATTCAAGGATCTTACTATTGAGACGGCAAATAGAATTGTTCGCCGTGGAGATGGTAAAGCAGTTGACTTAACTAAACGTGAGTATAACCTGCTCATGACTTTGATTAAGAATAAAAACAACGTGGTTAGCCGTGATCAGTTGCTGGCAAAAATTTGGGGACCTGGTTCAAATATCGAAACAAACGTTGTCGAAGTCTATGTGCGTTATTTACGCAATAAAATTGACGTGCCTGGTAAACAATCATATATCAAAACGGTTCGTGGAACTGGCTACATGGTAAGAGATGAGGATGATGAAAAGAAGTAAAAAAAGATCCCAAAAAGAGACCAAACATTCATCGTTGGTATTGCGATGGGTTAGTATCGTTGCTCTGACGATTATGGTCTCTTTTATTGTATTTTCAGTAATAATATATTCGTTTGTAGGTCAGCAATCGATGGTCCAGCAAAAAGAAACATCGAATGAGATGGTAAGCAAGCTCAATAGTAGCCTGAACAGAATACCCAAAGAATTAGAAATTGCAAATGTTGTTCCGGCTTTAACACCATCTGCTAGAGAAGTATTAAAAGGCAATCCCCCGATCAGCTCTGACCAACATAACAGTGCATTTAACGATGATTTATTGTCTTCGTTAACAAATCCGGATTTGAGTGTAGTTGTTTATAATCTTAGAAAAGAAGATGTTTTTGATAATGGTGGCAAAATTATTCCTTTTAAGAATATAAAAGGTGACTATGAGATGACTCGTATTTTTAAGAATCATAAACAAGAACTGATTACTTATCAAAAAGTTAGAGCTGCTCATTCAGGAAAAGTTACAGGTTATATAGTTGTTGCTAATAAAATGACATATTACAATGGTTTAATGAAAGACCTGTTAAAGTGGATGGTAAGAATTTCTTTAATAGCTATCGTACTTTTTACACTGGTAGCTTATATAATTGTTCGTGACATTGTGAAGCCTGTGAAAGAAATGTCACGAGTTGCTTTAGAAGTTAATGATGATCCAAATAGTACTGCAAGAATAAGAGATTTCCATCGTCATGATGAATTGCAAGAACTAGCAGTTTCTTTTAATCAAATGTTAGATCGAATGCAACGCTATATTGATCAACAAAAGGAATTTGTGGGTGATGTTTCTCATGAACTTCGCACTCCTGTTGCGGTAATTGAAGGTCATTTAAACATGCTTAAACGCTGGGGCAAGGATGATCCGGAGATTTTGGAAGAATCAATTGATGCTTCTTTACAAGAAGCTAAAAGAATGCAGCATTTAATTCAAGAAATGCTTGATTTAACGCGTGCGGAACAAATTAATGTACAGTACCCTAATGCTGTGACCAAAGTTTCTGAAGTTCTTAAACGGGTCGTTGGTGATATGTCGCTCGTTCATAAGGATTTTGTTATCAGACTAGATATGGACGATTTACCTAGCGATACTGAAATCCAAATTTATCAGGGCCATTTGGAACAGTTACTTGTTATTCTAATTGATAATGGTATTAAATACTCTACAGATCGTAAGGAAATGAATGTTTCAGCAGGATTGTCGCAAGATGATGTGCATATTATAGTCCAGGATTTTGGTGAAGGTATTTCTAAAAAAGAACAAAGCAAAATTTTCAATAGGTTCTACAGAGTCGATAAAGCTAGAACTAGAGAAAAAGGTGGCAACGGTTTAGGCTTATCAATTGCTCAAAAGTTAGTTACCAGTTATCATGGGAAAATCACTGTCGAATCTGTAGAAGGACAAGGAAGTCAGTTTATAATAGAATTTCCAGCACTTACAAAAGCTCAATCCCAAAAACTGCATAAACGTGAAGAAGCTGAAAAAGCAAAGAAAATAAAAAAGAAAATAATTAAAAAAGACCTTTGTAAAGTCTATTGATTGGTTTGCTCAATCTAAAGATAAACAGACTTAAAAGGTCTTTTTACTTATCAACTTATATGTGAGCCTGAAAGTTGGACCACTTTTGGGACTCAATAAAACAACTAAGGTCGTCTTTGTTGCTTTCCTTTGTTGCGGTTACGTAAGTTTTCGTGCAACTGTTTTGTTTGCTTTGACTGAGCAGGAGAAGCCTTTTTAGCGTTAAGAAGCTCATCTACTTTTTCCTTTGTTACGACTTCTGTAATAGGTTCACGTTTTAATTCTTCGTCTACTTCTTTTTTAACTTTAGGCATAATGATATATGTTACTATCAACTGTTGAATAACGGAGAAAAAGTTTCCGGCAGCCCAATATAAAGCAACTGAACCAGAAACAGAGAGGGAGATGAAGAGCGTCATAATAGGATTCATGAGCATCATAGATTGCATCTGCTTCTTTTGCTCTTTAGGGATCCCTACCAATGAAAGGTAGCCTTGAGCAAAAGCAAAAATGGTAGCAAAAACTGTTACTGATATAGACCTGCTGCTTAATGAAATACCAAAGAATGACGAACTAGCCAAACTCTTTGAATACATTACAGCATCATAAATTCCGATCATAATTGGGAACTGGATAATTAACGGTAAGCAGCCCATTCCCCCAGTTAATGATAAATGATTTTTAGAATATAGTTCACGTTGCCAACCGGCCAAAGTCATTTGCTGATCTTGATTTAGATCTTTGCGTTTCATGGTATCTTGAATTAGCTTCATTTGCGGCTGCAGGCGTGCCATTTTTTCTTGTTGCGTAGTTGATTTCTTTTGTTGATTAAGCATTAATGGCAAGAGAATCATTCTAACTACAAAAGTCATTATGATAATAGCCCAGCCGGCTCCATTGGCTCCACCTATGAGGTTAGAAAAATAGAGCATTATATTTTGCATGGGTTTACCAATAAATTTATAGATTGACCCGTATATAAAGCCTGTTGGTGGTTTATTAACCCCACCATTTTGTGCACAAGCAGTAACAAATAACATGACTGTTAAACAAACAGTAATTAATCCGATATATTTGCGAAATTTTTTCATTCAATTCACCCAATTATTATTTTTTGCCAATAACTAATATAATACATGAAAACCATTCATTTTGCTTACTTTTGTTAGTTTTTCTTTTTTAATATTTGAAATGCGAGCAAATTGAGAAATATTTTTGGGTAATTCAGCACAAAATTGATTGACTCGGCTTAATTCTGCCTGTAAAGTAATTGTGACTGTTCCGTCACTGTTATTACGAACATTGCCAGTCATTTTCATTTTTTGAGCAAGGTTTAATACGCTCCAACGAAAGCCCACACCTTGGACAATACCCGAAATGGTTAATTGCCAAGTTTCTCTTGAATTATCTGTTGGATCGCTTTTTCTTTCGCTCTTGTGTTTATTAAAAAATCCCATAATAATCCTTCCTAGTCCTACTTTCTTGATTTTAACATTTTATCAGCTTGAAATTAAAAATAATATTGATAAATACGAAAGAAGATACCTTAATGTCTAAAAAAATAAGTTCATTAAATAATAAATTGGTAAAAGAATTAATTAAATTGAAGCAGAAAAAATATCGCCAAGAAAATGGATTATACGTAATCGAAGGCTTTCATCTAGTCACTGAAGCTCTTAATGCAAACGAAAAGTACAAGTATCTTTTAGGCACTGAAGAAGCTTTAGCTAAGATTCAAGATATTTTTCCACACTTATTGACAAGTATGAATACTTTCGTAATTAACTCTTCTGTTGCTCATCATCTTGCCAGCACTAAAAATTCACAAGATATATTTATGGTTTTAAAAATTACTCAACCGCAAAACTACCATTTTAATTTTGGCAAGTGGGTTTTGTTAGACCATCTGGCAGATCCCGGGAATGTTGGTACAATTATTAGGACAGCAGATGCAGCTGGATTTGATGGCGTTGTTTTATCACCTGAAAGTGTTGATATCTATAATCCTAAGACTCAGCGGGCAATGCAAGGAAGTCAATTTCATATCAAGTTAGTTGTTCAAGATTTGATTAATGTTATAAAAGAAATGCAGGACAATGCAATACCAATATATTCAAGCATGCTGGATCGAAATGCTAGGAAATTACAGGAGTTTGTAAAAGTACCACAGGTAGGGATTGTTATTGGCAATGAAGCACATGGTGTTACTTCAGAAATAGCAAAAATCTGTGATCAGAAATTATATATTCCTATTAAAGGTAAAGCTGAATCATTGAATGCTGCAGTAGCAGCTGGAATTATCGTCTACTATTTCTCCTGACTGTTAATACTTGTTTTTAGTAAGTATATTTAATATAATAAACACAAAGTAGACACTTTCTTGTGGGAGGACAGTATCATGGCTCAAGGTATTAAGGACAAAAACTGTGCGGATTGTGGCGCTTCAAATTATGAATACTGCAAGCATTTTATTAACGCATTTAAAATCATTGGTAAGAAGTGGAACGGTTTAATCATTAGTTCACTATGTGCCGGTGATTATATGCGCTTTAAAGATCTAGCACAGTGTGTGTTGCCTTGCTCTGACCGTGTTTTGGTCGAAAGATTGAAAGAATTAGAAAAAGAAAATATTGTCAATCGTTCAGTCGACAGTAGAACAAAAATCATTTCTTATAGCCTGACACAAAAAGGTGAAGAATTAAAACCTGTTTTTGACCAAATTCATGGCTGGGCAGATAAGTGGGTTTAAATTTATACATCCACTTGAAAGTTTTTAAAAAAAGATATATTCTATTAACTAATTACAAAGAGTAAGACTAGTAGCAGCATTCATTTAATCAGAGAAACTTTTTTATTGAGCTGAAAGAAAAGTCTAAACAGAACTGTGAATTTCATCTTACTAGTAGAATCTAATCCATTCCGGTATTCACCGTTATCGAAACATGAGTGTGGGCATTTTGTGTCCAAACTAGGGTGGTACCGCGAAGCTTCGTCCCTTTTGGGATGAAGCTTTTTTTATTTGAAAGGAAAAGTTTTATGGACTTATTTGACAGGTTAAAAGAACTGCGTGAAAAGGGTCTTGATGAGATCGATAAGGCTAAAAATGAAGAGAAGTTAAATGATGTTCGTGTTAAATTAACTGGTCGGAAAAGTGAATTGACAACTATTCTTCATTCCATGAAAGATATTGATCCAAGTGATAGACGTGAAGTCGGACAACGAGTTAATAAATTGCGTGATCTGTTTAATGCCAAGCTGGATGATGCTAAAAATGAAATAGTAGCAACTTTAGTTGAAGATCAACTTGCTAAAGAAAAAATCGATGTTACTTTACCAGGTCGAGAAATGCATCTTGGTACAAAGCATCCAATCAATATTATTTTGGATGATCTCGAAAAATATTTTATTGGCATGGGTTATAAAGTTGTGCAAGGACCAGAGATTGAAACTGATCATTATTGTTTTGAAATGATGAATTTGCCAAAAGACCATCCAGCAAGAGACATGCAAGAAACCTTTTATATTGATTCTGAAGATTTATTACGTTCTCAGACTTCTGGTGACCAAGCTCGCGTATTGGAAAAACATGATTTTGCCAAGGTCCCTTTAAAGATGGTAGGACCAGGCAAAGTATATCGCCGTGATGACGATGATGCTACTCACTCACATCAGTTTATGCAAATGGAGGGTCTTGTAGTTGATAAAAACATTACGATGGGTGATTTAAAGGGAACCTTGGAATTAATGGCAAAGCATATTTTTGGTCAAGACCGCGAAACTCGTTTGCGTCCTAGTTACTTTCCTTTTACTGAGCCTTCTGTTGAAATGGATGTTTCCTGCTTTAACTGCAATGGCAAGGGTTGTTCAATTTGTAAATATACTGGCTGGATCGAAGTTTTAGGTGCTGGAATGGTTCATCCTAATGTTCTCGAAAATGCTGGAGTTGATTCAAATGTTTATGGTGGTTTTGCCTTTGGCGTGGGATTAGACCGTTTTGCCATTCTTAAATATGGTATTGATGATATTCGTGATTTCTATACTAACGATGTTCGCTTCTTAGAGCAATTCAGTAAGGAGGAAAGATAATGCTGGTTTCATATAGTTGGTTGAAGGATTTTATTGATTTAGACCAAGATCCTAAGGAGTTAGCTGAAAAAATAACACGTACAGGTATCGAAGTAGCCGGTGTCAAGCATCCTGAAGAGGGTATGAAACAGATAGTTGTTGGTCATATTATTGACTGTGAACCAATTGCTGGCACACACCTGAATCTTACTCATGTTGATGTGGGAGAAGATGAACCTCATCAAATAGTCTGCGGTGCACCAAATGTTGCCGCTGGTGAAAATGTGGTGGTGGCTTTGCCAGGAGCTCGAATCGCTAATAACGTTAAAATTAAAAAAAGCAAATTACGTGGAAATGAATCAAATGGTATGATTTGTGGCTTACAAGAAATAGGATTTCCAGATAATTTGGTACCTGAAAAATATGCTAAGGGTATTTATATTTTTCCTGAAGATGCCGATATCAGACCAGGACAGTCCGCATTTGCTCCTTTGGGAATGGATGATTATATTTTTGACTTTGACATTACTCCGAATCGCGCTGATACCTTATCAATGGAAGGCTCAGCTTATGAAGTCGGTGCTATTACTGACACACCTGTGAGAGTTGAAGATATAACCCTTAAGGAAGACGGTCCAGATTGGACAAAAGACTTCACTGTAGATGTTGATCATGAGCTTGCACCTAAGTTCTATTTACGCAAAATCAGTAATGTGAAAATAGGGGACAGTCCACTTTGGCTTCAAAGGAGGCTTTGGAATGCCGGCATTAGACCCATTAATAATGTTGTTGACGTAACAAATTATATTATGCTTTTGACCGGCCAGCCAATGCACAGTTATGATGCTCGTGCTTTTAAAACAAACAAGTTAGTGGTCAGAAAAGCTGAAAAGAACGAAAAATTGACACTTTTAAACAATAAAGAAGTTGATCTTGATCCTAATGACATTGTTATAACGAATGGTGAAGAAGTTGTGATGATGGCAGGAGTTATGGGCGGTCTTAATTCTGAGATTGAAGCTGATACCACTGACGTTTTGCTAGAGTCGGCTATTTTTGATTCAACTTTAATAAGAAAAGCGGCTTTGCGTCACGCTAACAGGACGGAAGCTTCTAGTCGTTATGAAAAAGGTGTTAACTGGGATGCAACAACTCGTGCATTAGATATGGCTGCTATGCTTTTACGTAATGATGCTTCTGGAAAAATAAATGAAGGTGTGATAACGGGAAGTAATGAAGAAAAGAAACCAGTTCGAATTAAAACAACGATTTCTTACATAAATAAAGTTTTGGGTACCGATATTTCTTCATCAGATATTTCTGCAATTTTTTCCCGTTTGAATTTCAAGGCAGAAATTAATAATGATAAACTAATTGTTGATGTGCCAGCACGGCGCTGGGATGTAGCTATTCCTGCTGATCTTGTTGAAGAAGTTGGACGTTTATATGGATATGATAATATCAAATCTACACAGCCAGTTTTAGCAGAAACACATGGTGGCTATTCTAAAAAAGAAGAAGCCATTAGACGCATTAAGAATATTGTTCAAGGGCAAGGTTTAATAGAAGCTATTTCTTATTCCCTAACTTCACTTGAAAAAGCGATTGGCTTTTCCCAAGAACCTAAGAGGCCAGTTGAGGTCCAGATGCCATTGAATTCAAACCGTTCAACTCTGAGACAAAACCTTATGACAGGTCTAGTAGATGCTGCAGCCTATAATATGGCTCGCAAGCAAAATCAACTGGCAATTTTTGAGCAAGGACGTGTCTATGATTTCGAAAATAATACTTATAATGAACATGAGCATCTAGCTGCACTATATAGTGGTAATGTTTATTTTGAAAACTGGCAAAACAATAATGAAAAAATTGATTTCTTTTATGTTAAAGGACAACTTACCAACTTGTTTTTAGCTTTGGGAATTGACGCGGAAGATGTTGAATACAAGGCTGAAGTAATTATGTATATGCATCCCACCAGAACTGCCGGTATATATATTAAGAAAAAATATGTTGGCATGATTGGTATGCTAGATCGCCCTGTCACTCAATCTAATAAAGCTATGAAAGATAGTGAAATTTATGGGTACGAGTTAAACCTCGATGTCATTATTCCACTAATTCTTAACCCGCACACCACAGCACAAACGGCACCAAAATTCCCTGCTGTTGAACGTGACCTCTCAATCTTAGTAGACCAGGAAATTACTAACCAAGCTGTTGAAGATGTCATCAAAGAAAATGGTGGTAAGTATCTCCATGATTTGCGTATTATCGATGTATATCGTGGGTCTCATATCGCCGAGGATAAAAAGAGTTTTGCATATCGTCTGACTTTCCTAAATGAAAATGATACTTTAACCGATGCAATTGTTAACGAAGCAATAAATTCTATTGACTCAAGTCTCGAAAAGCAGCTTAAAGCAGAAATACGCTAATGGTTGACTTTAATCGTTAAAGTAATATCATAGATCTTTGCAAAAAGAAATTTAACTTTAAGGAGTGGAAATTTAATGCCTGAAAAATCTTATCCGATGACTGCTGAAGGAAAAGAAAAACTGGAAGCAGAATTAAAAAATCTAAAAGTCGTGAAGCGCCCTGAAGTGATTGAAAGAATTAAAGTTGCTCGTTCTTATGGTGACTTGTCCGAAAACTCTGAATATGACGCTGCCAAAGACGAACAGAGCCATTTAGAAGATCGTATTAGCGTTGTTGAAGAAATGCTTAAGTATGCTCATGTGGTTGACGCTAACTCTAGTGATCCAGATGAAGTTGCAGTGGGTAAAACAGTAACTTATACTGAAGTTGGTGAAGATGAGCCAGAAACATATACCATCGTTGGTAGTGATGAATCTGATCCGATGAATGGTAAGATTTCTAACGACTCGCCAATAGCCCAAGCAATTTTAGGCAAAAAAAAGGGTGAAACAGTAACTATATCAACACCTGGTGGTAAATTTGATGTAGTGATCAATAAAGTAGAGGAATAGTTAGCAGTCTTTACAAAAGTGTCTTGCTATTTTCGATAAAAAAAGACCAGAGCATATGCGTTTTCTTAAAATGAAAAACGTAAAGTTCTGGTCTTTTTTATGGAAGATTTAGTGACTGGTGAAATAGCGGTAATCTTTGCTTTTATCAAAGATTACACCGCGAGCATTTTCACCGTTAGAAATTGAGAATTGTGCGTCCGGATATTTTTCCCGAACTTTGTTTTCAAGAAAATCTCGCAGCATATGGTTGTTGGCGAGTACAGAGCCGGTCAATGCAATTTTCATTGGTTTAGGGTCTTCATAACGATCCATGCCAATAATAATGTCACGTGCAAGAAGTTCTGCTTGTTCCTTGATTACTTTTAAAGCAAAAGAATTGCCGTTATCGGCTTGTTGAGCTACATTAACTGCCATTGAAGCAAAGTCAGCATTTGCTGTCTTATAAAATTTAGCAGTAGCGTCGTTGAGGTTGTCAACATTGAACAATTTATTGAACATTGGAATTAGTTCGTTTTTTTCACGTTTGTCCCAACTAAGCAAGGCTGACTTCAAAGCTGATAGTGCAATGGCGTATCCAGAACCTTCATCACCTAGAATAGCGCCATATCCACCAGTGGTGATAATTCTGCCATTTTGTAAACCATTAAAAACAGAACCAGTCCCTGCAATTACTAAACCACCATCTTCACCTTCAAGGCCATTATAAAGGGCTAAAAGGGAATCAGTAATTGCCCTAGTCGGTAAGTTATTAACTTTTGCCGAAATTTCAGCTGCTACTTCAGGTGCATGACCAACTACAGATAAGCCAGCCATTCCACATAAGATACGTTGGCAATCTCCGTCAATTTCATCAATTAACTTGTTTATAGTATTGGTAATATTGGTTATTGCACTTTCATAATTTGTGTTTACCTGACCTGGTCCTGCTTTAGCACGTGCCAGTTCCTGACCTTTTAAGTCATATGCAATTGCCATAGTATGGGTTCCACCAGCGTCAACCCCAATTTGATATTTAAGTGTCATAGTTTGATCTTCTTTCTAAATTTTTTATCCCACCAATATTTTATTACAAATGGAAAATTTACAGAAGATTTTTTCATAAAGTGTTTATAACCAGTTTATTATTTGCCTTTTACACGTTATCTATTAAAGTTTTTTCAAAAAGTTAACATCTCAATAGATTTGTCATCTAGTTTTTGCTAAAATTACACTAGTTTAGTGAGGATGAGTCTAATTGAATTTTTTTAAGAAAAAACTGAAGACTAAAAATGATAATTCCAAAAAACAAGCTTCTACTCCAATTAGAATGAAGATAATTTTGGGAATTATTTTTGTCCTTTTTGCTACATTAATTGGGCAACTGGCTTATTTGCAAATTGGCTATGGTTCACGCTTCAAGGCTGAAGTGCAAAAATCTAATTCTGCTGTTGTTTCCAGTCAGGTTCCTCGCGGAGTTATGTATGACAGTAAAGGACGCGTATTGGTAGGAAATAAAGCTAAAAATGCTATTACTTATACCAAAAGTGTTTCTACTACGAGTGAAGACATTTATACAATTTCAAATTCTCTTAGTCAATATATTTCAATTAAAGACGAAAAACCGACACAGCAGCAAGTAATTGATTATTATTTGGCTAATAAAAAAAATAGTGCTAAAGAAGCTGCTAAAGTTCCTAAATCTGTCAGAGAAACTCAGGATGATAATTTAATTAATAAAAGAATACAAGAGCAAGTTAGTGCTGAACATGTTAAATTAAGTGCACGTGAGAAAACAGCAGCTCTAATTTACAATAAGATTTCTGGTGCTTATACTCTTTCTACTATTTATATTAAAAATAATCATCTGACAGACAAAGAAATTGCAGAAGTAGGTGAGCATCTTTCAGATTTGCCTGGTGTAGGTATTGGTACTGACTGGCAAAGATCATATCCCAACGGTTCTTCTATTCGCAGTATTATTGGCTCTGTATCAACGGAGAAGGCTGGTTTACCTAGTGATAATTTACAATATTATCTAACCAATGGCTATTCTAGAAATGACAGAGTAGGTACGTCATATTTGGAAGAAAAATATGAACCACTGCTAAAGGGAACGAAAGCTACGAGTAAAGTTTGGACTAAAAATTCAGGCGATATTGAACAATCGAAATCGGTATATTCTGGTCAAGCCGGTGCAAGTTTGGTTTTGACTCTTGATGCTAAATATCAAAAAGAAGTCCAAAGTTCATTGGAAAAAATTTATGCTGGAGCTGTTGGTTCCGGTGCTGCTCACTATTCAAATGGAGCCTATGCTGTTGCCATGAATCCTAAAACTGGCGCTATTTTAGCTATGGCAGGTATCAATCGTGACCCTAAAAAGAATAAAACTACTAATAATGCCTTAGGCGTAATTAATCAGTCTTTTGTAATGGGCTCAGCTGTTAAAGGTGCAATGGTCGGTGGTGGATTAATTAACAAAATAATTACTCCAACAAATAATGTAATGCCCGATACACCAATTTATTTGCCAAGTACCCCTGTTAAAAAGTCTGTTTATCCAATAGGTACTTTTGGAGCCCTTGATGCAGAAACGGCACTTGAAGTTTCAAGTAATATTTACATGATGCATTTAGCAATGAAATGGGTTAAAGCTTCATATGTTCCTAAAACAAAAATTTATATGCCACAAACGGCGTTTGAACCTTTACGACATAATTTTAATATGTTTGGATTAGGTCAAAAAACTGGCATTGACTTACCGGGAGAAATTTCCGGAATTCAGGGCAAATCATTTAATGATCAAGGATTGGTTCTTTCAGGTTCTGTGTTAGACCTGTCTTATGGTAACTATGATGCTTATACTTTAATTCAAATGGTACAGTACGTTTCTACTATTGCAAATGGTGGCTATAGAATGCAGCCTTATGTGGTGCAGTCAATTGGACGAACTTCAGATAACGGGAAAAAAGTTTATGTAGATTATAATAAAAAGCCAGAAGTTCAGTTACGTATACCCTGGACATCAGATGAGCTGAATATTGTCAGACAAGGCTTTTGGCGCGTTGTTCATGGTACAAATTCTTGGGGTACAGCGCATAAACTAAAAAATGTAAAACCTTCTATTTCCGGCAAATCAGGAACTGCTCAAACATTTTATTACGATCCTGATAATCCTAACCAAAAAAATCCGCCTGAGCTGGTTAATGCTACTTTTGTTGGCTATGCGCCATCAAATAATCCTGAAATAGCAACAGCGGTAATATTTCCTGGACTTGATCCCGAACATGAAGGTTCATATACGCTACAAATGACTAAAGCAATGGTGCAGGATTACTTTAAATTACATAAAAAATAGAATTTTATGAATATTACTGGTAATAATAAAAGAAAAATGCTAAGATAATACAGTCAGAATAAAAGCGTAGGTGGTGAAAGAAATGGCAGATAACATCATTTTGGAATGCACCGAATGTGGCGATAGAAGTTACTTATCTAAGAAAAACAAGCGTAAGCATCCGGAACGTTTAAGTTTGAAGAAGTATTGCCCAGTCGAAAGACATACTACTCTTCATCGTGAAACTAAGTAATTAACCAATATGGCAGGAGCCTATGCTCCTGCTATTTTTTATATGGAAGAATCATGACAAAATCAAAAAAAGAAATTAGAAAACAACAAGTAGAAAAACTAAGCAATTTTGCGGAAACGCCTCTAAAAAGCACTGAAGATCAGACCCTGCTTAAAAATATTATGAATTCTGATTTACTTAGCAACTGTCAAAGCGTAGGGATAACATCTTCTCTAACTTATGAGGTTGATACTTCAGGGCTAATTGCACAGTTATGGGATCTAGGAAAGGATGTTTATTTAGCTCGCGCTAACGATAACAGTGAACGTTCCCAAGATTTTATTTATTATAGTTACATGACCAAGTTAACTAAGTCGAAATTTGGTGTTGAAGAAGTAAGTGAACCGGATGCTCAGATTAATAATGATCTCGACTTAATTATTGTGCCCGGATTAGCTTTTGCTTTGGATTCGCATCAACGTTTAGGATTTGGCGGTGGTTATTATGATCGCTTTTTGGCAAAACATCCTAGTTCAAAGACGGTAGCTTTGGTCAATTCAAAGATGATTTTTAAAACTGCAGCGTGGAAAATAGAAGCAACTGACGTTCCAATTCAAACAATTATCACTCCTGAATCAATTTTATCGAAATAACTGAGGCTATTATGAACCAGCGACAAAACCTGAAAAATTGTTATATAACTATCAGTATTCTAGTTATTCTTTTTTTAGTCTTTTTAATTGAAACTGCAATAGGTGGCTCCGAAAATATCTACGTTTTAATGAAATTGGGAGCCATGAAAAATGATGCTATTGTTATAGGTAACCAGTGGTGGCGTTTGTTTACCGCACAATTCCTTCATATTGGAATTATGCACTTAATATCAAATGCAGTGATGATCTATTATCTGGGAGTTTATATGGAAACAATAATAGGTCATTGGCGTTTTTTAGTTATCTATTTGCTTTCAGGCATTGGCGGAAATCTCTTAAGCCTGGCTTGGGGAAACGATAACGCAATTAGTGCTGGTGCTTCAACTGCTTTGTTTGGACTTTTTGGTGCAATGACTGCTGTTGCATTGCAAAATCGTTCCAATCCGATTCTTGTTTATTTAGGTAGGCAGTCATTTTGGCTCGCACTGATTAATATTGTTCTTGATCTTTTTGCTCCTAATATCGATATTCCAGGACATATAGGTGGGTTTATAACCGGATTTTTAATTGCTGTAATTTTGGGTGAAAAAAACTTAAGAAAGTATTCAATGAAAATGCGTGTTGTTGCAGTATGTGCTTTGATAATTTATTGTGTGGCAGCTATCAGAATGGGTATGGTAATCAACTTATAATGAAAACTCTGTATGATGTACAACAGCTTTTGGAAAAATACGGCATTTTTGTCCATGTAGGAAAGAGAATATGGGACATTGAGCTAATGGCTCTTGAACTAGATAACATCAACCGTTCGCATTTAATCGATAAGCATGATTATTTAGTTGCAAAAATAATACTGCGTCGCGAATATGAATATGAAGAACGCAGAAATAAAAATAAGCATGGCTCTTAAGCTACATTAAGAGTATATTGTTTTTAGAAACTTTTAGTAGGAGAAATACAATTTATGTCAACTTTTTTAGTTATTCTAGATGCGGTTTTAATTATAATAATTTTAGCCTTCGTTGCAGTTTGGTTATGGAATAAAATACAGACTAAGCGCTTGGGCGGTGGAGACTTGTCTAATGATGAATTTAATAAGGGAATGCGTAAAGCACAGGTTGTAGATTTACGTGAAAAAGAACCTTTCAAAAGAAAACATATTGATGGCGCCAGAAACTTACCTTATACAATGCTTAAGTATCAATATACTGAATTAAGGTCCGATCTTCCGGTTTACTTATACTCTGATTCATTATCAGTTACCCTGCGAGCTGCCAGATTTCTACAGAAAAAGAACTTTTCATCTATTAAATGGTTAAAAAATGGTTTTGATGAATGGAATGGTCGTACTAAGAAGTCCAAATATTAAATAGAAAACATGTTTGTTAATTTTTCAAACGTGTTTTTTCTATATTATTTTATTGAATGAGGGAAAAAGATGCAGAAAGTTTTGGCAATAGTGGGACCAACGGCAATTGGAAAAACTTCTTTGGCAATTCAGCTCGCTCAAAAAGTAAATGCTGAAATTATTTCGGGTGATTCAATGCAGGTTTATAAAGAGGTGGCTATTGGAACAGCTAAAGCAACTCCAGCCGAGCAAACCGCTATTCAGCATTATCTTGTTGATACTCAATCAGTTTTTGAGCCATATTCTGTGATAGATTTTATTGAGCAGGCGGAAAAAGCTATTGAGCAAATCACTGCCAAAGGTAAGCTGCCACTTTTAGTAGGTGGTACTGGTTTTTATGTTAATGCACTTTTAAACAAAATGAAATTAGGAGAACCATCTCGCCAAGAATCGGTGACAACGAAAAATTGGGAAAACTTTTTGCAGGTACATGGTAAAAATGAATTGTGGGCAGAATTAGACAAGCGAGATCCAGAAGCTGCTCAAAAAATTCCATCAAATAACTCTCGCCGTGTTTTACGGGCGCTGACAGTAATTGAACGTACAGGAAAAAAGTTTTCACAACAGCAAAAAAAAATAGAGGCAAGATATGATTACCTCATTATTGGTCTCAATTCAGATCGTGCTAAAATTTACCGTAGAATTGATTTGCGTGTTGATCAGATGATGGAACAAGGATTGCTTGAAGAAGCAAAATTTATTTATCAAAATCGTGCTCAAGAATATACAATCCTGCAGGCTATTGGTTATAAAGAGTTTTTTCCTTATTTTGCAAAACAAGATAATCTTGAAAATTGCGTTTCAAATTTAAAAACAGCTTCAAGAAGATATGCTAAGAGGCAGCTGACATATTTTCGTCATCAATTACCTGTCACTTGGTTTGATCCACTTAAAGATCCGAATTGTTTAAATAAAATTACACAGAAAGTTGAGGTTTGGTTAAATGAATAACTGGCCAAAAGAATTAAATGAAATAGTTACAGAGACTGACAAGCAGATAGCGCCCCAATTAACAAAAATTGATCAAAATATTCTATTTAATCAAAATAAAGTTTTACAAGCTTTTAAAGACAAAGCTGTTGCTGAATCCGATTTAATTGGTAGTACTGGATATGGGTCTGATGACAGCGGGCGAGATAAGTTAGATCGTATTTACGCACAGATATTTAACACCGAAGATGCCTTAGTCCGCTCGCAGTTTGTTTCTGGTACTCATACTTTGGCTACTGCAATGGCAGGAAATTTGCTCCCAGGTGATGAACTAACCTATTTAACTGGTATGCCTTACGATACATTACAACAAGTTATTGGAATTGCTGGTAATGGTCGTGGTAGCTTGAAACAATATGGTGTTAGGTTTTCTCACGTTGATTTGTTATCTGATGGCAGTGTTGATTTTGATTCAGCACGAAAGCTGTTAAAAGAACATCAACCTAAAATGGTTGTCATTCAGCGTTCACGAGGCTACAATACCAGACCGAGTTTTACAGTGGAAAAAATCAAGCCAATGATTAAAATGATCAAGGAAGTTTCGCCGAAAAGTATAGTTTTTGTTGATAACTGTTATGGAGAATTTTCCGAGCAACATGAACCTACTGAATATGGTGCTGATATAATGGCTGGTTCATTAATTAAGAATGCTGGTGGTGGACTGGCAAAAATAGGTGGTTATGTTGTTGGTAAGCACGAACTAATTGAAAATACTGCGGCAAGGCTTACCGCCGGTGGTATTGGTCGCGAAGAAGGAGCCAGTTTAAATAATAATCTTGATTATTTTGAGGGTCTTTTTGTGTCACCAAGTGTTACCGGAAATGCTATTAAAGGTGCAATTTACTCATCAGCTTTATTAGAAAAGATGGGATTAGAAGTTTCTCCTAAATGGAATGAAAACAGAACTGACTTAATTCAAACAGTGATTTTTCATGATAAAGACAAAATGATCAGATTTGCCAAAACTTTACAGGAAAACTCACCAATTAATTCATTTGTTGATCCTATACCAAGTAATGATACGGGATATGAAGATCAAGTGATTATGGCTGACGGCTCATTCATTGAAGGAGCAAGCATCGAATTTTCAGGAGATGGTCCAATTAGACCACCTTATGCTTTATATATGCAAGGTGGATTAACCTATGCTCATGTGAAAATAGCGATTACTAATGCAGTCAATGAATTATTTTTTCAAAAATAATCAAAGATATTTATAAATGTAAAGTAAAAGTTTCGTAAAGTTTTGATATTTTTTGTTAGACCACTTTACAAGTTTTTAATCATTTGCTAATCTTAAGTCTAGTTTTAAACAAGAATAAAATTTCTGGTTTAGACTGTACCAATTATTGTTTGATTTTTTAGGTGGAGAAGCATGACAAAGAAAATTTCAGCAGATGACATAAGAAAAAGTGTCAAAGAAGAAGATGTCAGATTTATTAGACTGGCTTTCACAGATATTAATGGAACACTAAAAGCAGTTGAAGTTCCAAATAGTCAGTTAGACAAGGTTTTAGAAAATGACGTGCGCTTTGATGGTTCTTCAATTGACGGATTTGTTCGTTTGGAAGAAAGTGATATGATATTATATCCTGATTTTTCTACTTGGTCCGTTTTGCCTTGGGATGACAGCACAGGTGGTAAGATCGGCTGTTTAACCTGTTCTGTTCATAATACAGATGGTGAGCCATTTTCAGGTGATCCACGAAATAATCTAAAAAGAGTTATTGGCCAAATGAAAGACTTGGGATTTACTGCTTTTGATATCGGTTTTGAAGCCGAATTTCATTTACTAAAGCTTGATGAAAACGGTAATTGGACTACTCAGGTTCCAGATCATGCATCATATTTTGATTTAACTTCGAATGATGAAAGTGCAAGTTGCCGCCGAGATATTGTTGAAACCTTGGAAAGCATTGGTTTTGAAGTTGAAGCCGCTCACCACGAAGTAGGAGATGGCCAACAGGAAATTGATTTTAGATTTGATGATGCCCTGACAACTGCTGATCGCGTGCAAATGTTTAAAATGATTGTACGTGAAATAGCTAAGAAACATGGTTTGTTTGCTACATTCATGGCAAAGCCTTTACAAGGTCAAGCTGGTAACGGGATGCATACCAATATGTCTTTGTTCAAAGGCAATAAAAATGCGTTTTATGATAAAAATAATAAATATCATTTATCCAAAACAGCTTTGTACTTTTTAAATGGTATTCTAGAGCATGCTCGCGCCATTACAGCAGTTGGCAACCCGACTGTTAACTCATACAAGCGTTTAATTCCCGGTTTTGAAGCTCCAGTATACATTTCTTGGGCTTCAAAGAATCGTTCTCCTATGGTTAGAGTACCTTCAGCTGGAGAATTAAATACTCGACTTGAGATGCGTTCTGCTGATCCAACTGCTAACCCATATTTGCTTTTAGCTGCATGCCTAAGTGCAGGAATGGCTGGAATTAAAGAAGAAAAAATGCCTATGGATCCAGTAACTTGCAATTTGTTTGATTTAAGTGAAGATCAACTTAATGAAATGGGAATCAAACCACTTCCTTCAACGTTGCACAATGCATTAAAAGCTTTTAAGAAGGATAAACTAATTCAAGATGCTTTAGGTGAGCATTTAACCCAGAGCTTTATTGATTCTAAAGAATTAGAATGGTCTCAATATACTCAAACTGTTTCTGACTGGGAAAGAAATCGTTATATGGGATACTAAACCGATCTGGTTAATTTACTCTTTTTACAAGTGTTTAATAGATTTTAAAATAATTTTGATGTCAAGTTGTAAATCAGCTTGACATTTTAATTTTAGAAAAGTTTTTTACCTATACCAATTTGTCATTGGTTTTTTAACTCAGATAAAAATAATTAAATTTCTTTTGAAACAAATATAATAATATTTTTGAGCGGATTACCGCAAAATTATTGGCAAGAAATTTTAACTTAATGCATAGAACTATTGATAATGCTAATGTAAAGAAAGTTTTTATTGCTGCCCAATGACTTAGGTACTGAAGAAGATATAGTCGTAATAAAGATGTTTCTCTACAATACTAAATAATTAAAATTTTAGATTTATATCTTTTTTGTAAAAATACGTTAGTTTAATTAAAAACTGGCTTTTCTAATCGAATAGCAATTATAATATGTTGTTATTCTAGGTATTAGTGGTATTAAAAGAAAACTAATTTAATATTTATCTGTTTTTAGTCCGAAGGCCAAGTGTATGAGTAAAAAGGAGCTATGCACTATTAATAAACTTAAGCCGTGTTTTAAGGAGGACAGTTTTATGCCATATTTAAGAAAGATTAATTACAAATATTTTTGAATTTGCTAATCTCATGAGTTAATTTGGAAATTTTAAAAGGCTAGCTAAAGTCTGATTTAATAACAAAATATAAATTCTGATAAACTATTGCCAAGTAATTATTTTTAAAATGTTATTTCTAAAATAATATATATAAAATAAAACTTAATAACATATAAATATACATGGTTGCGTTTTCAAAAAATAAATAATATTTAAATTTTTTTATTTAAAGATAATATTATTACCGTTATTTGTAATAAAATGATATTTAAATAATCCTTATTAAAAAAGTATTTTATTTTATAGATATTTCACAATTATTACGAAGTGTGTTATTTAAATATTATAAAGATATTTTTATACTGTTTTATAATAAAAAAACAAATTTTTAAAATTAAATAATTTATTGACAATTATAGTGACATTTATTAGGATTATACTATATAATTATATTAACCATATATTATATATTTTATAGGAGGTAATGTTATTTTAAATAATTCAGGAAAGTTGTATGAAAAAATATTTTTCATCAAGAGCTTAAAGAAAGGAAAGGTTATGAAATAAAAAACAACTTCAATATAATAATCAATTGAAGTTGCTTACGATACTGTTAAGAATAAATTTAGAAAATCTGTAAATATGCTAAAAATAAAATTTACCCTTAACGTAAAATTGTGGTGAGATAATTAGTTAAGGCTAGTCAAACTCACTACTGGATTTAATGATACCACAGAAACAAGTTTATAGTTATTCAAATTTAGGTCAGATGCACTTAAAAAAATAATTATAACCATGTAGATTTAATTTGAAATTTCTATGGATAAATATCTTAAAATCACATATACACTAACTTAAAGGTTGTACGGAAATTTCATACAACCTTTTTTGGCCAAATTGTATAACTTTAAAAGGAATGACTAGCATTATATATAGCTCTTAGTCAAATACTATCGCATGTTTGACAGCTAAAATTGTTTTTCAGTTCATTTTATTATTCTAATATGCCAACTTTTAAGTGATATGATAGATAAGTTAGGTTTTAAGTAAGTGAGGTAAAAATGACAAAAGAAAAAGCAATTTATACTAAAGATGTGATACTGGTTATGGCGGCTTCATTCTTTTTTATGTTTAGTACCATGTTTGTTAACCCTTTGATTAATGGCTATGCTAAAAGCTTGGGAGCTAGTAGTGGCTTTGCTGGCTTGATTGTTGGAATTATGAGTATAGCAGCAATGTTTTTGAGGCCAATTGCAGGTAATTTGACGGATAAATTTTCGAAATACCGTTTATCTTTTATCGGCGGAATTCTCATAGTGGTCGGTGTAACCGGCTACGTAATAGCACCGGCAAGCAATTGGCTGCTCCTTTTTCGTTTAATTAACGGCTCAGGTTATGTTCTTTGCACTGTTTGCATGACCACTTGGCTTGCCTTTTTGGTACCACGTGCTCACGTTGGTCAAGCAATGGGATTTTATGGTCTGATGAATGCACTGGCGATGGCTGTTGCTCCGGCACTGGCTATTAGTACTTATCAAAAAACAGGATACAGAACTGCTATCATTGCTTCTGCTGTTTCAGCCTTTTTAATGGTCATTATAATTCAATT
Source organism: Lactobacillus sp. M0396 (assembly GCF_016101625.1). Taxonomy (NCBI): domain Bacteria; kingdom Bacillati; phylum Bacillota; class Bacilli; order Lactobacillales; family Lactobacillaceae; genus Lactobacillus; species Lactobacillus sp. M0396. The sequence continues at coordinate 381,042 of NZ_JACFQE010000001.1, read as the reverse complement.
TGTTGGCAATAAGGCAAAACCAAAAGAAATTAAGTATAGCGAAAAGAAGAAATCATTTTTACATATCAAAATTATTCAGAAAAATGTATTGCCTATAGCAATGCTCACCACTTTATTTGCTTTTCCTTATTTTGCTACACAAGCCGATCTCGTTACTTATGTTGAGGAACGTCATTTGAGTGTAAATGTAGGCTCCTATTTTTTGATATACGCTGTTGTACTACTGCTTATTCGAATAGCTTTAAAAAACCTCTTTGATACTGTTAAATTTGGCACTTGGTTTTGGTATAGTGTTGTTGCTACTATGGTTTACCTGATTTTGCTCGCAACAATGAAAAATAACTGGATAATGGCTCTTGCAGCTGCATTTATGGCTATTGGCTATGGCTTGATGTATTCGGTTTTACAGTCAACTGCAATGCTTTTAGCTCCCATAAGTGAGCAAGGTTTAGCCAGTAGCACGTTTTACTTAGGGCTTGACATTGGTATGGCTTTTGGTCCAATAATCATGGGATTTATAAATGACTTATTACCAGTCAAATACTTTTATTTAGTGCAATTAGTTTTAATACCTTTCATGATATTGATCTATTTCCATTATCGTGTTCGTCTGAACGGTGCAATTAGGCATCATTAAACCTTTTTCAAATAAAAGAAAAACTGACTAATCTCGTTTTAGTAAAGATTAGTCAGTTTTTAATATCTAATAAAATAATCGGCTTTGCTTTTTATTGGAATTTTTTACCCCATTCCCAAGGATCTTCGTGCCAAGTTTTTAAAGCTTCATATTCTGTTGAAGTTATATATTTCATCTCTTTTTCTTTTTGCAATAGTTCAGGATATGTTAATAGTGGACTATAGTCAACATTAGCTTGAGCAAAGTTAGCTTTAGTATCTTTTAAATAATAAGTAAATATTGAACTCACGCCGATTACATTGCCGCCTTCTTTTTCAGTTGCTTTTACTGCATTAATAACTGAGCCACCAGTTGTAATTAAATCGTCGATTAGTACAATTTTGTCGTTGTTATTAAAGCGACCTTCAATTTGTTTACCTTTACCATGATCTTTTGGCTTTGGGCGTACATAAATCATTGGCAAATTCAGTTTGTCAGCCACCCATGCTGCATGGGGAATACCCGCCGTAGCAACTCCTCCAATCACGTTTACACCTGGAAATTTTTCTTTGATAAGAACTGCTAAATCTGAAGCAATCCAATCACGTAAGTCAGGGTAGGAAACGGTCAATCTGAGATCAGTATAAACTGGTGAAAGCATGCCACTAGCATAAGTGTACGGTTTGTCGGGAGATATCGTGATAATTTTTTTCTCAACTACTTTATTAATAATTTGATCTTGATGCATTCTATTCAAACTCCTTTTTAATTTCTCGATATACTAAAGCGGGATTTTCGGCTTGCGTAATTGGACGGCCAACTACCAATGCAGTGGAACCATATTCTTTTGCTTTATGTGGCGTTGCAATACGTATCTGATCATCAGTGATATTGTCTACTAACCTAATTCCGGGCGTGACGTATAAAAAATCAGATCCTACTTTTGCTTTAAGATTTTTCACTTCAAGTGGTGAACATATCACACCATCTGCACCTGCTTTTTTTGCAGTTTGTGCCAGACTAACTACTTGCTCTGCCATTGATAATGAACAGTTTTGTTCATTTGCCAAAATTTTTTCTGAAATTGAAGTCAATTCTGTAACTGCTAGTAATTTGGGAGTTTCATTTCCAGCAGGTGTTCCATCTATCAACCCTTTTTTTGCCGCTAAAATCATTTCACTTCCGCCCAAAGCATGTACTGTTGTGCAGAAAATACCTAATTGAGCAATCTGTCTTGCAGCTTGATAAACTGTATTGGGAATATCATGTAATTTAAGATCTAAAAAAATCTGATATCCTTGTTTTACTAAATTTTTTACAAATTCCGATCCATAATGATAATAAAGTTCCATACCAATCTTTAAGTATGTTTCTTGGGGATGACCTAGTTTTGTTAGTAATTCAAGAACATCATTTTGGTTGTCAAAGTCCAAAGCTACAAATACTGCTTTTTCCATTAAAACCTCCACAAAAAAGCCTATTCTGGTACGAGAGTGCATCAAAATAGACCTTTTGTTTAATTTAAGTCTTGTTTTTAACTTGCGGTCTCTCTGTACCGTTTAAAGTTTATCATTAATGAGATTACCATTTTTGTTTATAAAATACAATAAAAATTTTGTTTTTAAAAAGTAAAGAAATTGTGTAAAATATATCCAAAAATAATTGTATTGACAGTGAGCTTACATTTTTGGAGGGTAAAATGACAAACATCAGTGTAAAATTGCCTGGACTTAATTTGAAAAACCCAGTGATGCCGGCTAGTGGTAGTTTCGGTTTCGGAGATGTACCAGCAGCAAAAAAATTTGACTTGAACGAACTGGGAGCGCTAGTTATTAAAACTGCTACTCTGAAATCACGTTTAGGAAATCCGCAACCACAAATTGCAGTTTTAGATAACGGTGTATTAAATTCAGTTGGTTTGACCAATCCAGGTATTGATAAAGTTATCAGCGAAAAGTTATCTAATTTAAAAAAGCAATATCCAACACTACCGATAATTGCCAGTGTAGGCGGTGAAAGTGAAGAAGGCTACATTGAAGTTGCTCAAAAACTGTCAGATTCAAAACTGGTTAATGCTCTAGAAATTAATGTTTCTTGTCCTAATGTAGCTCAAGGTGGGATGTCGTTTGGCGTTCACCCAAAAGTTGTGGAAAAGCTAACCGCAGAAATAAAAAATACAGTTGATTTGCCCGTTTTTGTAAAATTAACACCTAATGTAACTGATATAGTTGTGTTAGCGCAGGCAGCTGAAGCTGGTGGAGCGGATGGTTTATCCTTAATAAATACTGTAACTGGTATGAGAATTAACATAAAGACTCGCAAACCTCTTCTAGGAAATAATTTTGGTGGTTACTCTGGTTCTGCAGTGAAGCCCATTGCCTTATATCAGATTAATCAGGTAAGACGGGTTACTAATTTGCCAATTATCGGTATGGGTGGAATTGCATCTGCTGAAGATGTGATTGAATTTATGCTAGCTGGTGCTAATGCTGTTGCTGTAGGTAGTGCACATTTTAAAGACCCTTTAGCTTGTCCGCATATTGTCCATGACTTACCGCAGGTTTTGAATAATTTAGGAGTCAATGATATTAAAGATTTAGTTGGCCAAGTTGAATATAATTAAAAAGCTAACATCAGCAATGTCCAACTTTACTATTGACAATTTGAATTTGAAACAGTATATTTAAACAGATGTCCTTTAAAATTAGTCCCGTGAGGCTAGCAAGGAAAGCTCAATTAAGTATTGACTTTTACAAAGCATTTAGTCTCAAAAAGATTAAGTGCTTTTTTCATGGGCAATGTACTACAGGAGAAAAAAATGACAAAAGAAATTTGGGACGCCTCAGCAATGAAAAGAGCGTTGACAAGAATTACTTATGAAATCATTGAACGAAATAAAGGCACGGAGAATTTGGTTCTGGTAGGAATAAAAACTCGTGGTGTATATTTAGCTCAACGCATTCATGATCGTATTCAGAAGCTTGAAGGTGTTGATGTTCCACTCGGTCAACTTGATATTACCTTATATCGTGATGATCGTCATGATGCGACATTAAAATTAGATCCCGTTGTTAATTCAAGTGAACTGGGAGTTGAGATTAACAATAAACACGTGATATTAGTAGACGATGTGATTTTTACTGGTAGAACAATCAGAGCGGCAATGGATGCTTTAATGGATAAAGGCAGACCAAGTTCAATTGCCGTTGCTGCTTTGGTTGACCGTGGTCATCGTGAACTACCAATTCGAGCAGATTTCGTTGGTAAAAACATTCCAACTTCATCACATGAAGAGATAGCTGTTCATGTAGAAGAAATTGATAATAAAGACAATGTAGAATTAAAACCATTGCCGCAATAAAAAATTAATTCAACCGTTTAATTGGCTCCAGAGAGGGTCAGAAGGGTTTGAGTTCATTTTATTGAGTCTCTAACTATACTAAAAACCCTTTTGCTAAACCTGGAGCTGAAAAGCTTTAGGTTTATTTTTTTGGAAGAGAGTAAAAATGAAAAATATTAATCTTGTTACCCTAAAATCATTTGTAAGTGTCGAAAACTTAACAGTTGAAGAAGTAATGGCGCTTATTGAAAGAGCAGAGTACTTTAAAAAAGGTGGTGCCCGTCCACATCTAACACAACCAGTTTTTGTCACAAACATGTTTTTTGAAAATTCTAGCAGAACTCACACGAGTTTTGAAATGGCAGAAAGAAAAATAGGATTAAGCGTAATACCATTTGATCCTGCTCACAGTTCAACCAAAAAAGGTGAAACGCTTTACGATACTTCGCTTATCATGGCAGCTCTTGGGATTGATCTTGAAGTTATCAGGCATACTGAAAATGAATACTATAACCAACTGATACACCCAAAGCAAAACCAACACCTTGATATAGGCGTGATAAATGCCGGAGATGGAAGCGGTCAGCACCCTTCACAATGTATGCTTGACATGATGACAATTCACGAGCATTTTGGTCATTTTAACGATCTTAAGGTAGCTATAGTGGGTGATATTACCAATTCTCGAGTTGCTAAAAGTAATATGGAACTTTTGACCAGACTTGGAGCCAAAGTTTATTTCTCTGGTCCTGATTATTGGTATGACACACAATACGATAAGCATGGTGAATATAAACCAATTGATGACTTGATTAATAAAATGGATGTAATGATGTTGTTAAGAGTCCAGCACGAACGACACGCTGGTGATCCTAACGAAGCAAAATTTGATGCTCAAGAGTATCATGCAAAATATGGAATTAACCAAAAGCGATATGAGCAAATGAAAGATGATGCCATTATTATGCATCCGGGTCCGATTAACCATGATGTTGAACTCAGCGGTGATTTAGTTGAAGCTCCAAAGTGCCGGTTTGTAAGGCAAATGGAAAATGGCGTTTTTATGAGAATGGCAATGATTGAAGCAGTTATGCGTGGTCGCAAATTAGGGGGATTGTCTTGATGACAACTGTGATTAAAAACGGCTATATTTATACTGGTGGAGAAATAGTACATGGTGACCTTTTAATTAAAAACGGTGTAATTTCCGCAATTGGTACTGGTTTAAAAGCAGAAAATATAATTGATGCCAAAAATAAATTAGTAAGCCCAGGACTTGTTGATGTACATGTTCATTACAGAGATCCTGGACAAACTGATAAAGAAAATGTCATGACCGGTTCGCTGGCAGCAGCACATGGTGGTTTCACTACTGTCTACGCAATGCCGAATGTAGTACCAGTACCCAATACACCAGAACTTATGAGTAAAATGGTACAAAACAATTGTGAAAATGGTGTAGTCCATATTTTGCAATATGCACCTATTACGGTTAATGAAGATACTAATGAAATTCCTGATTATGCAGCTCTAAAAAAAGCTGGTTGTGTTGCACTGAGCAATGATGGCAAAGGTGTTCAGAATGCCGGCACGATGTATTTGGCAATGCAAAGGGCGCAGGCAAATAATTTAATTATTGCTGAACATGCTCAAGATGATACGTTGTTCAATCATGGTGTCATAAATGAAGGTCAAAAAGCTAGTGAATTTAATTTAGCTCCAATTACTGAATTAGCTGAAACAACTCAAATTGCCCGAGATTTATTATTGGCTCAAAAGACTGGCGTTCATTACCATGTTTGCCATGTTTCTACTAAGAAAGGCGTTGAATTGATCAGAATTGCTAAAAGTAAAGGTATTAATGTTACTTGTGAAGTTGCCCCTCATCATCTTCTATTAGGAGAAGAAGATATTATCAATGATAATGCTAATTTTAAAATGAATCCGCCTTTGAGAACTAAAGTAGATCAAAAAGCACTTTTAGCTGGATTACTTGATGGCACAATTGACATGATTGCTACTGATCATGCTCCTCATACTGCAAGTGATAAACAAAATGGTTTTGCCACGGCTGCATTTGGTATTGTTGGTAGTGAAACGGCTTTTTGCGAACTTTACACTAAATTTGTTAAAACTGGTATTTTTACTCTTGAGCAGTTATTAAATTGGCTCACTTTGGCTCCCTCTAACGCTTTTGGCTTGAAAAAAGCTGGGAAAATAGCTTTAGGTCAGCCGGCAGATATTGCTATTTTCGATCTTCAGAAAAAAGAAGCTATTAATTCAGCTAATTTTAAGTCAAAAGGGAATAATACTCCTTTTAATAATGATGCAGTTTACGGTCAAACGGTTTTAACAATGGTTGATGGCCAGATTGTTTTTCAAAGTGAGGAAAGTAAATGAGATATTTAATTTTAGAAGATGGCAGTGTCTATGCAGGCGAAGGCTTTGGTGGAAGTCAAGCGACTAAAGGTGAAGTCGTATTTACAACCGGAATGACAGGTTATCAAGAGGCAATTACTGATCAATCGTATGCTGATCAAATTTTAGTTTTTACTAATCCGTTAATTGGCAATTATGGGATCACGCTGGCAGATTATGAATCACTTGAGCCGGGCATAAAAGGAGTGATTTGTCATGAAGTGGCACGACATCCGGATAACTGGCGCATGCAAACCACTTTGCCAGATTTTTTAAAAAGATTAGATGTACCTGGTATTCAAGGAATAGATACCAGAAAATTGGTTAAAAAATTACGTGCCTACGGTACAATGAAGGGTCAAATTTGTGATTCTAAGGAGAATGTTGCTGCGATTGCAGAGCAATTAAAAGCAAGTCAACTTTCAAAGGACGTAGTTAAAAGAGTTGCGACTACAAAATCTTATCCTGTGCCGGGCTCAAAGCGCAATATTGTTGTAGTAGATTTTGGACTAAAAAATAGTATTTTGCGTGAATTAAGCAAACGAGATTGCAACTGTATAGTTTTGCCTTTTACTACTTCAGCTGAAAAAATATTATCTCTTCATCCGGATGGCGTTTTGCTGTCTAATGGACCTGGAGATCCTTTAGAAATGCAGGGTGCAGTCAAAATGGTCCAAGAAGTAGAAAAGCATGTTCCTTTAATGGGAATTTGCATGGGTCATCAAGTATTTGCTCTAGCTAATGGAGCGAATACTTATAAAATGAAATTTGGTCATCGGGGATTTAATCATCCTGTACGTGAAATAGCCACAGGAAATATTGGCTTTACCTCACAGAATCATGGCTATGCTGTTAGCCGAGATTCAATTGATCCTGATATTTTAATGGTTACTCATGTTGAAGTTAATGACGGTACTATCGAAGGTTTGCGGCACAAGAAATATCCTGCTTTTTCCGTCCAATTTCACCCTGATAGTACACCTGGCCCTCACGATGAAGAAGGCATCTTTGATTACTTTATGCAAATGATTGACCAAAGAAAGGATGTTGAAAATCATGCCTAAAAGAACTGATATTAAAAAAATAATGGTAATTGGTTCAGGACCAATTATTATTGGTCAAGCTGCAGAATTTGATTATTCCGGTACACAAGCATGCCTTGCTTTGCGTGAAGAAGGTTATGAAGTGGTTCTGGTTAATTCTAATCCTGCCACAATTATGACTGATACCACAATAGCCGATAAAGTTTATATTGAACCATTAACTGTAGAATCAGTATCACGTATTATCCGCAAAGAATTTCCTGATGCTATTTTACCGACTTTAGGTGGTCAAGTTGGTTTAAATATGGCTTTATCATTAGCTAAAAGTGGTATTTTAGATGAACTAAACATTGAATTATTGGGAACAAAGCTCAATTCAATTGAACAAGCCGAAGACAGAGAAAAATTTAAAGAATTGTGCCAAAAATTAGGAGAGCCAGTGCCACCTTCAACTAGTGTAAAGACAGTGCAAGAAGCATTAGATTTTGGAGACAAAATTGGTTATCCCATCATTGTTCGCCCGGCATTCACTATGGGTGGAACTGGTGGCGGCATTTGCAATGACAGGGATGAACTCGCTAAAATCGCCAAAAATGGCTTGGAATTATCTCCTGTTACTGAATGTTTAATTGAACGGTCAATAGCAGGGTACAAGGAAGTTGAATTTGAAGTCATGAGAGATCATGACGATAATGCCATGATTGTTTGTTGCATGGAAAACTTTGATCCTGTCGGTATCCATACGGGAGATTCAATTGTTTTTTCACCGTCTCAGACATTATCTGATAAAGAATATCAGATGTTGCGTGACTGTTCTTTAAAACTTATTCGGGCGTTAAAAATTGAAGGTGGATGCAACGTTCAGTTAGCCCTTGATCCAAATAGTTTTAATTATGATGTCATTGAGGTTAATCCGCGTGTTTCCCGTTCTTCTGCCTTGGCTTCAAAGGCCACGGGTTATCCCATTGCTAAAATGGCTGCTAAAATCGCGGTGGGTCTTACTTTAGATGAAATAAAGAATCCAGTAACGGGCACTACTTTTGCAGAATTTGAACCAGCTCTGGATTATGTTGTTTGCAAAATACCGCGCTGGCCCTTTGATAAATTTGCCAAAGCAAATCGTGAACTTGGCACACAAATGAAAGCGACTGGAGAAGTCATGGCTATAGGCAGAACAGCTGAAGAAGCCTTTCAAAAAGCTGTTCGCTCTTTGGAAATTGACCAAAAAGACTTTTATTCAGCTGAAGCACATGATGCAAGTGATGAAGAACTGGAAAATAAACTGGTTAAAGCTCAAGATGACCGTCTCTTTTATTTAGCGGAGGCTTTTCGCAGAGACTATGCAATGTCAGACTTACATGAATTAACCAAAATTAATTTCTATTTTCTAGATATTGTTAAGCATATTGTTGATTTAGAAAAGACTATTGCGGTTAATCCAGATGATCTGGCTGTGCTCAAAAATGCTAAGAAATATGGCTTTAGTGACCATACTATCGCAAATTTGTGGCATGAGGATGAAGACCAAGTGCGAGATTTGCGCAAGCAGAACCATTTAGTGCCAGTTTATAAAATGGTAGATACTTGTGCTGGAGAATTTATCTCACAAACTCCTTATTTCTATTCTACTTACGATAGCGAAAATGAGAGTCGGAAGAATAGTAAAAAATCAGTTTTAGTTGTTGGTTCAGGTCCAATTCGCATTGGTCAGGGTGTGGAATTTGACTACGCCACTGTTCATTGTGTCAAAGCATTACAAAAAATGGGTTATGAAGCCATTGTAATTAATTCAAATCCAGAAACCGTTTCAACCGACTTTTCTGTTTCTGATAAATTATATTTTGAGCCACTTACTTTAGAAGATGTCTTAAATGTCTGTGATCTTGAGCAACCTGAAGGTGTAATTATCCAGTTTGGTGGTCAAACTTCAATTAATTTGGCAGCTGGGCTAGAAAAGCATGGTGTTAAAATCTTGGGTACCAGTGTGGAAGACCTGAACAGAGCTGAAGATCGCGAATTATTTGATCAAGTAGTAAAAGAATTGGGCTTGAAGCAACCGCAAGGAATTACGACTACTACACATGATGGTGTTATCAAAGCAGCAGACAAGTTGGGGTATCCGGTTTTAGTTAGACCAAGTTATGTTTTGGGTGGAAAAGCAATGGAAATTGTTTATAATCAGCCAGAACTTGAAGACTATTTGCAAAATCATGTGGATATTGCAAGCAGTCATCCAATCTTAGTTGATGATTATCTTGATGGGCGCGAGTGTGATGTCGATGCGATTTGCGATGGCGAAAGGGTCCTTATTCCTGGAATAATGGAACATATAGAACATGCTGGAGTTCACTCCGGAGATTCCATGGCTGTTTATCCCGCTCAAACATTTTCTCCCGCAATTAAACAAAAAATAGCAGACATTACTAAGAAGTTAGCTTTAAAGCTTAATTGTCGCGGAATAATGAATTTACAGTTAATTGAGCGCAATGGTGAAATTTATATTATTGAGGTCAATCCTCGTGCTAGTCGTACTGTACCTTTTTTAAGTAAGATTACTTCTATTGAAATGGCGCAAGTGGCAACAAGAGTAATTATGGGTGAGAGTTTAAAGGAGCAGGGTTATGATGATGGCCTGGCACCGGAAACTAAAATGATTAGTGTTAAAGCTCCAGTGTTCTCATTTAGCAAGCTTTCTGATGTTGACAGCTACTTAGGGCCGGAAATGAAGTCAACTGGTGAGGTCATGGGTAGTGATTTTAGTTTTCCTAAGGCACTTTACAAAGCCTTCTCAGGTGCAAACATGCATATTCCTGACAGCGGCAATATTTTATTAACAATCGAAGACCGTGATAAACAAGAAATTTTGCCTATTGCCAAAAGATTTGCCCAAATCGGTTACCGTATTTTTGCTACCTGTGGCACAGCAATATTTTTAAAACAAAATCATTTACATGTTGCTTTGGTAGATAAAATTCATGAAGACACTGACACAAATATCCTAAATGAATTGAAAACCGGCAAAATCGATTTGGTAATTAATACTATGGGACATGATCTGGCTAAAACATCTGATGGCTTTGTCATTCGTCAGACTGCTATTCAGCAAAATATCCCGTTAATTACAAGCCTGGATACTGCACGTGCATTACTGACCGCTTTAGAAAACAGGTCGTTTGCTACAATAAACATAAAATAGAATTTTTAAATTAAAAAAGCAACTGTGTTTTTAACACAGTTGCTTTTTATGTTCAACTTTGAAAAGTACTGGCATAAATAAAATTTAATTTATTTAATACTGAATTTAATGGCAGTTTCAGAAAGATCAATTGTGTAATCTGTGGTTTCAAGAGGCCTTTTGGTCATTCCTTGGTCAGTAGAATAAATAATTAAACAAAGTTTGCTGTCTGCCGGCAATGTGTAATAAGTTGGCTGTAATTTAAACTGTAAGTCGTAAAACTCGCCGGCTTTAATACTACGTGGCTTTTTCATATCTGCGTAATTCTGCAGATTCATGTGAGCCTTGGTAATTAATTTAGCATGAGTTAACTTGTCAGGCATGAACTCTTGCAAAGAGTCAAGTTGAAAATGAAACCCCAGTTCTTGTCCGCCAGACATTAAAATTTTCGGGGTAGCAGTCAACCGTTTGCGATCAGCAATTTCTACCAGAGCAACAGAAATTTGTCCTTTGGTAAGACTCGTTGAAACTCTCATTCTTATTTCTGGTCGACCAACTATAGTTACGGGATGAATAAATTCATCTGTAGTAAAACGCAAACTGGCTTTTGACCATTTTTCTTCACCACAAATAAATTGGTTTTGCCAATCATTCTCAGAAATTTTTGCTTTTTTAAATTCAGTTCCGCCTACATCAGTAAAGGAAAGTTTTTGCTTGCTGCTAGTATCTTTGGTTAACTCATTATCTGAATTAGGGAAATAAACAGTTTCGCTTCCAATGTCATTACACCAATCCTTTTCTTTGTGCCACTTATCTGCTTTTAGATTATCTTGAATAAGTACAGTTGGCCACTGCTTGTATGCGTTATTTTCAATGCCCAAGAGTTCATGAACCAGCCATAAATTCATTAGATCAGTAAAATCAATTGAAACCAAATTATTCATATTATAATGAGGTCCCTGATGCAAGAAAAGGTGATGTGCAATAGGAAGGTTTTTGACCTTTTGCCAAATTTTATAGACGTTCTTAGGCTTGACATTCCAGTCATTTAGGCCGTGAACGCTAATCCAAGAGCACTTAATATTATCGGTATGATGTCGGTAGTTGCGCTTTTCCCAAAAATCTGAATATTGACCAGTCTTACGATCGGCCTTTTCTAATAAAATCCTCTGCATTTCGTCAAACTTTGGCTTAATTTTTAAATAATCTCCAGCATCCCACAAGTTCGATTGACAAGTTTCTGCAAGCATATCCAAATCTTCACCTTGGCAATCTTCTGGTGCAATCACTAATCCATGTTCACGGTAATAATCATACCAGGAAGAAATGGCAGCTTCAGAAATAACTGTTTTTAAGCCAAGTACACCTGTAGTAGCAATGGCTATTTGCAATGTGCCTAAATATGAACGACCAGTCATCCCAATATTTTTATTACACCAAGTTGCTTTAGTTTCGTGCTGCCTTGTTCTATCAGTATAAGCAATACGATCTCCGTGCAACCATTCAATTATTTCCTTGGCACTTTCAGTTTCTTCCGGAGCACCAGTAATTCTAAGACCATCACTGCCTCGTGTCCCGATAGTTCCAGCAAAAACACTGGCAAATCCACGAGCCAGCATATATTCGTTCAGACCGTAGGAAGATTTGCCGACAGCTTGTTCTACTGACTTAAAAGAGTTCCCATCATTTGTTGGTTGTTTTGCTTTAACAATTGCAGAAACCTGATATTGTGGGTTAGTCCACTCAGTGGCATCAGTCAAATTTTCATCTACGTTGTGGTTGCGCTTTTCGTTATCAATGATACCGCCAAAATAGGGACTAGCAGTGTAAAGAGCAGGAACCGGTAAAGTTTCACTTTCAATTGGACGAAAAATTGTTGTTTGTAAAAGATCACTCTTCCCATCAACGTCTGTATCCAAATCACTTTCAACATAAACGACTTCTCGGATCACTTTGCTGGTATCAAAAACAGGCATGCTTTTACCATTAAAAAAAAGAAACTCATTGGGCGCAAATTCCGTTTTTCTATTATAAAAATAGCCTTGACCAGCCATGACATCTATTAGCAGTTGTCCATTTTTGGCACGAGTATTAAGCAAACGATAAAAAGCTTGAATAAGAGATTTCTTGTCGTTAATTTTCTCAATGTAAGGTAATGCCTGCTTTTCCATAAAAGCCAAAGGGTCATTTGGTTGATAATCATAGCCAACATGGTAGCCAAGAAGTTGCAATGCAACATTATAAAATTGGCTAGAAGTAATTTCCTCGGGATTGGTATCTAAAAAAGCATTAAAAGGTTGGACATCTGAAACTGCAAACTCAGCTAATTTTGCTTTGCGGGCACTTTCGTCTCGTGGATCAATCACTGCCACTGCATTTGCGGTAAGTTCTTCTAAAAGATTTGAAAAAGAACGTTTTTCATAATCTATTGGTAAAAATTTAATTTGCAGTAATTCTTTAACTTCTTCTTTGTAATCAGTTTTCACATAAGCATATTGATTATACTTCATAAAATTCTCCTTTTTGTATTATTTTACCTGTAAACATTGATATTAGAAAGCTGATTAATAAAAAAGAAGGTACTGTTTTCAATACCTCCTTTTTAAATTTTATAGCCAAACTTTTTCGTAAATTTTTTCATTAAAACCACAGGTCAATTTTTTACCTTCAACAACAAGAGGCCTTTTTATTAGTTTTCCGTTCTTGGACATCATGTCAGCGGCATCCTCAATAGACATATCTGCAATTTGATCTTTAATGTGTAATTTACGATAATCTTGACCATGAGTGTTAAAAAAATATTTTAAGCCACGATCTTCGTGTTGAGTAAGCCAGTTAATTAAATCAGATTTCTTAGGCGGCTCATCGACTAAATCTTGAAAATCGAACTTAACATTGTGTTCCGTAAGCCATTTCTGAGCAGCTCTTGAAGTAGAGCAACGCTTGTAACCATAGAATTTTATCATTTTCATACTCTCCTTTACTTTAATTATAGCAATAAGGCAGATAAACAAGAAGAGTAGAGCATTTTAAACTAACTGAAATCTAGTTCAAAGTCTTTACTTGTAAAAAGATGAACTTTGTTATTGAAGAGGTAATTCATTGCTATACCTAATGCAATTGGTAATACAAAGAAAAGAACTGCAATTAGTAAAATATTAAAAAGATTCGCTGGGCGATTTGCCATGGCGGCAATAGGACCAATTAATCCCGAAAAGCCAAATCCTGCACTCATTGGTGTACCTTGAATTTGAAATACTGCACCTAGAGCGCCCATTATACCAGCGTTAATTAAAAGTGGAATTAGCAACTTGGGATTAGTCATTAGGTTTGCCATTTGCATTTTTGGAGAACCCAAGAAGTGGGCAATTGATGTACCAAAACTATTTGCTTTCCAACCAAAAACAGCTAAGGAGAAAGCAACGGCTGTGATACCTAAATTGGCAGAGCCCGAAGCTATGCCAGAGATACTTATCGCAGTAGCGATACCGACTGAAGAAATAGGAGAAACGATAAGTAATCCAAATACTATTCCCATCAACATTCCCATAATAATTGGTTGCAATGCCGTCAATTTTTCAACTCCGACACCAATCAAACTGGTTAATTTACCAACAGGTATGCGGGTAAGACAGCCAATTCCTCCGGCTATTAGCAGAACAAGCAGTGGAACTAAAAGAATTGTGTATGCTTTTAATTTCTTACCAAAAAACAAAACTAAGCCGTAAGCTATCATAATAGTTATAGCAGTGTTAATGACATCACCACTACCCATAACCGCAACCTTGCCTTTGTTCATCACAAAGTTGCCAGCTCCAGCTGTTGCCGCTAAAGCAATAGATGAAGTTTGGATTGGTGTTAATTTACCAGTCATACCTACACAGACAGCACTGATTGCTGGCAACAATGCCGAAGCAAAGGTGGTTAAAGCTAAAATAAAGCTTAATTGGGGCATGCTTGGCAGCAATGCTTTTACCAACTGGTTAATTAATGCTCCAGGAATTAAAGCTACTACTATACCTGTTGATAAGCCATTTAGTGTATCTAACGTAATCTTTTTTAAAGTATTCATTTTACTCTCCCAATAAAAAACTCACACAGATGACGACAACTGTGTGAGTCTTCAGAGAAGAAAGTACTTAAATCTTTAAAACACACAATTGTCATGAAGATTGAACTGTGTGTCTAAGACAATGACAAACTAGGCACTCAGATCAAATAGCTGAAGTACCAGAAATAATATTTAACTTGCGGTTGATTAATTTTTTTAATTGCCGTCATAATCTTTACCTCTCATAAATATTTAAGCAATATCATAACTTAATAGCATAAAAAAAGCAAGAGAATTTTTAAAGAAAAAATTCTTTGGTATATCAAGCTTTAAGAATCTAATAGTCTTTTTGTTGGGAAAGAAAAAGTTAGTTAATTATTAAAAAAATATTTTTTCTTTTTCAATTAGCAAAATAGCTTGCAAAAATTTGAATAACTTTTTTGAATAACTGGTTGGTAACGACTAAAATAATGACAAGTAAAAATAATAATTCAGTTTTGTAATAAAAAATATAGAAAGAAGTGTTTATTATCTCACTGTTTATTAATTGCATCAGTTTTTTAGGAGATTGGTTGTTGTTTGCCTTTCCTCTTTATCAAGGATTAATGGAGCTTTATGATTATGAATGGTTTTTGAAGGAATTTAACCAATCAAGTAAAGCACAACCAAAAATTTCTCCTTTGTACTGGATTATACCTATTGTAAAAATTTATCTTGAAAAACGGCGTGCAGTCAAGATTTTAGGTAGTATTATCAAAAATGAATCTGATTTGCGTACAGCTATGAGTTTTATTGATAAGGCTACTGCCTGGTATTTTGTCTCTCTTGGTGGTTGGTTGAAGATGGTATCTTCTCTATATGAATTTATCGGAGAACTTCATGAAGACAGCATTTTATTGCTGGTTATCGGAACAGTTGTTTTAACTTTTTTGGGAATTTTCTCAGGTTATTACCGGTTAAATCCTAAACGGCAAAGAGTGTTGATATCAAAAATCAAGAAAAATTAGTGGCAAGCCGGTTAAATAGTAGAAGAGATTCTGTTTTTGATTAAAATGGCTAATTATTTAAAAGAGTCTGGGAAAAAACTAGTTCTCAGACCACGAAAAAAGAACGATGATTTCATCGTTCTTTTTTATACTTTTAGCTTCTGCCTTGATGTTATTAAATCGCCACAAAATAAAAACAAAAAGAAGGTGTAAAAACGCACAACTGGGTAACACATAATTTGGGGAATATAGTCCACAGCGATCCTTACGACTATTTGTCAAGTTTTGCTGGCTACGGCAGCTTGGACAGCCGTCTCCTCTTATGCCTCTTCAATAAAAATATCTAACAGCTTGAATAGTACTTTTTTGCTTCTTTTGAAACTTATTACCACATTTGCAACTCTATATTTTCCAATAGTTGACATGTATCAATATGTTATTGATGAAATAAAAAAGAGCAAAAAATTGAAAAAGAAAAAATGAAATTTGATCATTATAATTATTTTTAATTTTTTAAATAAAAAAACTCCCAAATGGGAGCTATAAAGTAAAAGAAATTTGAAAGTAACTTCTAAATTAATATTAACTTTTTTTAGAAAAAATTGCAAAACATTATTTGCGTTGTACCCTAAAGAATGTATTACATAATATGTAAGGAGGTAAGAAGATGAAGAAAAAAAGAGAAAATAAAAAGCTACTATGAGCTCCACTTCAAAATAAATCTCGGGATAATAGCTTTTAAAATCATCTATAAAAGATGAAAAACAGGGAAAAGGCTTCTCTTCTTTGCTTTTTATAAAAACATTATATTATAGAAAAGTATTTGTAACAATGAATAAAATTTATAACATTGAAACTAAAAAAGGAAATTTGACAATTAAAACAAAGATTGACTTAAGACTCAAAACATTCTGTAAAACAATATTAGTTACAGTTATGGTAATTGTTTTAATTTTAGGAGTGATCAAATGGCTAAACTAACTGAGGCTCAAAAGCGAGCAAATAAAAAGTGGAATGATGCGCATAAAAAAAGAATGAATTATATTAGGAGAAGATCAGATTCTAAAAATTTCATTCTTAAATATGCAGATGAAAAAGATTTAGACAAAACATTAGAATACATCAAGATAAGAAGAGAAGAGCTAAAACAAAATAATTGATCACTTTTTTAACATTTGGAGATCTTAAAAATCCCATAATGTATATTTATAAAGGAAATAGAAAAATAGCTCTAGCTTAATTGCTAGGGCAATTTCTATGTTAACCAAAATGTTAGCTAACTTTAAACTTAACAATAATCAATAAAAATAAAATTGTTGATATAACAGGATTTATAATTAGTAAAAATCGATAAAAACCATTTAAAATGATCCGGGTGAGATTCGAACCCACGACCCACGGTTTAGAAGACCGTTGCTCTATCCAGCTGAGCTACCAGACCGACAGTTTTGCGTATTCCTACGCAAGAACATTAACTATTATAGAGAAAAGTTTTTGTAATTGCAACCGGAAATTTCTTTTTTATCCAACTTATTTTTAAAGTCAAATAGATAATAAAGAAAGGAGTACAAATTGATTTGTTAATTGTATCTCATAATCTGTATAATAAAGAAAAGCGAAGAACGAAAGATAGGAAATAGCATGAAACATAAAATTATAAAATTGATATCTCTACTGGGAGTTCTATTATTTTGTTTTGTTTCTGGACAAGAAGTAAAAGCCGATGTTGATTATGATATTGCTAAAAACATCACTACAGCTAAAGTTAACTCAGACGGCTCGTTGACGATGAAAAGGGCAATTACGTATAAATTCAACAGTTCTGCACATGGAGTTTTTTATCGCCAAAATCTACAATCGAATCAGAAAATCGCTGATGCGTCAGTAAAAGTGGCAGATGGCAACGACAAGGGTCACAAAACTGATGATTATGATCTTAAAAGAAATAAAAAGGGCTACCGTTTTAAAGTATTTCATAATATAAAGAATAATAGTCGCTTTACTGTTACTTATTTTTACCGTATCACTAATGCCATTACCAATTACCGTGATGTAGCCGAACTTAATTTTAAAATTATTGGCGACGGTTGGGACACCGACTTAGACTATGTTAAAGCAAGCGTGATTTTTCCAGGACCTGTTAAAGGTTTAAAAGCATGGGCACACGGACCACTCGATGGACATCTACAAGTTAATCCTCAAAAAGGGAAAATAATCATGACAGCTGAAAATCTTGCTGGCGATACCGGTATTGAAGTGCATACTATTTTTCCTCCTAAAATCACTGCCAATAATCAAAACGTCAAAAATAAGAATCACCGCCAAGCAGTGATAAAACAGGAGAAAAAATTAACACAGGATACTTTATTAAATCAACAAAAAAGGACAAAAAGAAGTCTCTGGCTAATTGCTTTGAGCTTAATTGCAGGACTTTTAGGTATCATAAAGGGTTTTAGGGCCAAAAAAATTGGTTTCATGCCCCGCAAGAGTCGTGAATTAGCTCATAACTATGAAATACCTGACGTGGATCCAATATTAGCTCAAATTTTGGATACTGCAAAGCAACCGGATAATCGGGCGTTTACTGCCTATTTGATGGAACTGGCAGCGCAGAAAAAAATTAAGATTGAAGATTATAAAGCCCATCTTAAAACTTATTATCGGATAACAGCGATAGACGAAAGTGTAGTTGAGGAGAACCGCTTAATGAAAACTCTCTTTAACAAGATTGGGGACGGAACTAGTTTTACAACTCAAGCCCTAAAGAAATATCATGGAAAAAAACTAGGCCGCGACTTTGATTTTTGGGCAGGAGATTATTTTGACAGCAAAGAAAAGCAAGTTTATTTGCCTGATTCATTAATAAATCGAAAAAATAAAAATATTGCTATCATAATTTTAATGATGGTCATCAGTTTTGCTGCTTCTGTAGTAGCACTAATGAGCTCACTTATGTTTATTTTAGTGATAGTTTTTGGCGAAGCTTCGATCCTAATTTTGAGTTTACTGGCGCTGATTTTCAGTATCAGGAAGACAGGTATTTATTCAGAAAAAGGAAAGATTGAAACCGAAAAGATACGTGGTTTCAAGAAAATGTTGAAAGATATCGGTAAGTTTAAGATGAAGGATGTTGGTGACATCATTTTATGGGAAGATATCATGCCTTATGCTGTTGCTTTTGGTCTAGCTAATAAAGTGATGAAACAGCTAAAAATTGAATTTAGTCAAGAAGAATTGGCAAAGAGTGATTACTTTTACTATGGTTTTGCCTCTAATACTGGCAAAGATAGCTTTTCTGCCAACTTTGATTCTTGCTTTAACGACAGTATATCTACTGGCTCAAGCAGCTTTTCCAGTGGTTCATCTGGTGGCTTCGGTGGAGGATCCGGTGGTGGAGCTTTCTAATTTCTGACTTTAAGCCTGGCATTAAGCTAGGCTTTTTTGCATTTGCTATACTTAAGTAAATTAAAAAGAGATAGGTAAAAAGATGTTCGATTATCGCAATAATTTAAAAAGAATTCTTAATCAGACTGCAGGAGATGAAAAGAGCCTTAAGAATGGATTGGCTGCAATAAAGCTAATCCTGGGCATGACTGACAATGCTAAACAAAGCAATTCAACTGGGAAAGATAAAAACACTGTAGAAATCGATTTACAGCAGCTTAATTTATTACTAACAAGTCTAACGCAGTTAATTACTAATCCCGCAAACATTTCTGCCAAAAATACAGCTCTCTCCGCTGCACAAAAATTAACGCTAGCTCAAGGCATCAATACAGAGTACCGTCAAAATTTAGTTGATTTAAAAGAAGCAATTAAATCTATTAAGGCTCCAAAAGATTTAATCGATAAAAAAGTTTTTGAACACGCACTTGAAACGCCAAAAGCTCCTAAGAGAGATTATCGTAAAGGAAAGCGGTATACAGTGGTTCGATTATTGTCAGGCTGTGATTTGATTAATGATAGTAATAGAACCGTTTATACGTTAAAAGAATCACAGATCCATTCCTTGAATTTGAAAAGCGGGGATATTGTTGAAGCTGTGCCAGAAGAAAAAAGTTCTCATTATGAAGCGACTATTTTAAGAATTGTTGGCTATCGTGATCTGCCCAGTATGGAAGTTGATTCTATTTCAACTTTTAAGTATGCAGTAGTTCAGGGGAGAACCGGACATCTGGCTATTTCACGTAATGCTCAAGGCAAGAAACTACGAGTTCATGGTAAAGCGGTTCTTTTACCAGTTGATTCAAGTAAATATTGGGACGAAAATATTAAGTTAGTTGATGGTTCAATAGTAGACTTAGCATGGTATGACGGAGATGTGCGTCTGAAAAAGAATCCGGCTGAGGCTATTCAAATTCGCTGGGTTTATCAAATTGAACAGTCAAGGCAAACTAGTGCAAATAAAAAGAAAAAGAGTGGCACTGAATCAAAGAAAGCTGATTTGCCTAAATTAGCAATGGATCTACATTATCAAAGAGTTGGAATTGCCATTGGTAATAATCAAAATGAGGCTATGCTTGAAGGAATAGTTAATCGTTATGACGGAATTCCAATTCCCATTGACGCTTTTCAGGGGAAGAAAAAAGTAATTGAAAACCAAATCAAAGATCTGGATATCGTGATTTTGGTGACAGCTTATGCTGCCCATGACAGTACTTGGAATATAAGCGAATTTGCCAGCAAATACCACATCAAATTTGCTGTTAGTTCAAGTAAAGGCTATCAAGCGTTCGAGCGAGCACTGTACCGAGCTGAAAAAGGATTACCAGCATATGAGGGCAATCAAGCAATCAGTTACGACATTGCCAAGGAGTAATATTTATAATTTCTTAATAATTTAAGATAACTTCATTTGAGTTATAGCTTATGCGTTTTTAAGAGTGTTCGAACATATCAAAAACCCATATTCCTTGCATAATTTAGCTGCTTTCCTGTAAAATGTAAAATAACAATTTTATGGAAGGAAGATGAGATGGACACACAAAAGCAAACTCATACATGGCAATACTGGCTCTTTTTCTTGGGTGGTCTGGAAATAATAACAATATCAATTAACTTCTTTTATGCTCCAATAAATGTTGCTGCTGGAGGCTCGACCGGGATCTCAATATTGATTGATGCTGTTTGGGGTATTAACCGCTCAATTTCAGTATTTGTGGTTAATGGCTTAATGCTAATTTTAGCTGCAGTCTTTTTAGGTAAACAAACTTTAAAAAAAGTTGCATTGGGCAGTCTTTTAGTACCTGTTTTAATGGCTATAACCCCGAGCTTTAAACTGACTTCAAATAATATGCTGGCGGTAATTTATGGCGGGGTTTTAATGGGCATTGGCGTTACAATGCTGTATCGGATTAATGCTTCATCTGGCGGAACCACAATTCCGCCACTAATTATTAAAAAATATTTTTTTGTTGACCCAGCTATATCACTCATGGTTATTGATATGTCGGTCATTGTACTGAATATTTTTGTTGATGGAACAGAAGCATTTTTACTGGCAGCTTTTTCTCAAGTCATTACTACAATTACCATGCGTTATACTGAAACTGGTTTTGATAAAAAATATCAAGTACGCATAATGAGTAACACCAAACTTGATAAAATTAGGCAAATGTTGCAACAGGATTATGACGGCCTGACTGTTTATAACGTTGTTGGCGGTTACAGTGACCAGGACAAGCAACAATTAGTCATAATTGTTGATACTAATGAATATGGTCAATTAGTTGCCAAAGCCCGAGAAATTGACAGTGAAGCATTTATTGTCACAGAAAATATTGCTAAAGTTCACGGTGGCAAATGGCAGATTTAATGTCAATTTGTCCAATAAAAAGGGCATTTTTTATTGCCAACTAGACTTAAGAGTAGTATTATGTAGTAGTTGTATTTGTGGATTCCTCTACATCTGCAACCGCACATTTCGGGGTAATAAGTCTTTCACGGAGCACCTCGATTGGCGAGTCTAAGTAAATTTTGGAGGGTAGTAAATGTACGCAATTATTAAAACCGGTGGCAAGCAATATAAAGTTGCTGAAGGCGATAGTGTTTTTGTTGAAAAGCTTGATGCTGAAGAAGGCAAAGAAGTTACTTTTGATGAAGTAGTTCTTACTTCCGATGGCAAAGATGTTAAAGTTGGTACACCGTTAGTTAAAGGTGCTAAAGTTGTTGCTAAAGTTGAAAAGCAAGGCAAGGAAAAGAAAGTAGTTACTTTCAAGTACAAGCCTAAGAAGCACTCACATTCAAAATATGGTCACCGTCAACCTTATACTAAGGTTACAGTTGAAAAAATTGAATTAAACTAGAGGTGAAGTAATGATGAATATTTTAAATCTTAAATTATTAGCCCACCACAAGGGTGGAGGTTCTACTGCCAATGGCCGTAATTCAGCTGGTCGTCGTTTAGGTGCTAAAGCTGCAGATGGCCAAACCATTCATGCTGGTTCAATTATTTATCGTCAACGTGGTACAAAGATTCACCCTGGTAAAAACGTTGGTCAAGGTGGAGACGATACTTTATTTGCCTTGGTAAATGGAGTAGTTAAATTTGAGCGGAAAGATAAATACAGAAAACAAGTTTCTGTTATTCCGGTTGAAGAAGAAGCTAAGTAATTTAGTTCTTAAACAAGAAGACGAAAAGCATATGCTTCTCGTCTTTTTTCTGTTTTAATTTAGTAAAAATAAGTTAGTATTGTATCTCTTTTTAGGGTTAAAATTAAGTTAAAGATTGATATACAGGAGATTATGGGTATGACTGAGAAGGAAGAACTATTAACGCTGCTTAACAGACGAATAAATAAGGTTACTGAACTAATTAAAAAACGTAATGCCGATGGACTGTTAATTTTTAACCAAGCAAATTATCCTTACTTGACTAATTTTACTGGTGAAGAAGCTCAATTGATTTTAACTTCAAAAGGAGATCGAATTTTACTTTCTGACTCACGGTTTGACGATCAGATTAAAGCCGAGGCCCCAGGCGAAATTAAGGTGGTAATGAAAAAAGAAGGTCAAGACCTTGAAATTTCTAAACAATTAAAAGAGGCAAATTTAAAAAAAGTTTTAATCGAAGGTGAATTCGTTTCTGCAGTTGAGTTTGCAAACTTGCAAAGATTAAACCCTGGTATCGATTTCGAAATATGCGAGGAATTAGTCGAACAAGTCCGTAATGTTAAAGACGCACTTGAATTAGAAACGTTGCGTAAAGCGATTAATATCTCAATGGATAGCTTTAATGAAATATTGCCTTTGATTAAGCCAGGTGCTGTTGAACGGAAAATCGGAGCAAAATTAGATTACTACTTTAAAATTAATGGTGGTGATGGTCCTAGCTTTGATACTATTATTGCCTCAGGGGTACGTTCTGCATGGGCTCATGGTGTTGCCAGCGATAAAATGATTGAAGATGGTGATATGGTTGTAATTGATTTTGGTGCGTTTTACCATGGTTATGCTGCTGATATTACCAGAACTGTTGCTGTTGGCAAAGTTGACCAGGAAATGCACAAAATTTATGAAATTGTGCATGAAGCACAAAGACGTGGTATTGAAGCTGCTATTGCAGGCAATCATGGCAGCGATGTTGATCGAGCAGCCAGAAGTTACATTACAGAACAAGGATATGGAGAGTATTTTGGTCATGGGATTGGTCATGGCATCGGATTAGAAATACATGAATTATGTCAACCTGCCTTACCTTTTGGCAAACAAGAACTTGTTAATAACATGGTTCATACAGTTGAGCCAGGAATTTATTTGCCAAATAAAGGCGGTGTCAGAATTGAAGATGACATTTTAATTCATAATCAAACCCCTGAGACACTTTCTACTTTACCTAAAGACAACTTAATTTCTTTGTAAAAGATAAATAATAATTATAGTAAAATCGCTTACTAATTGGTAAGATAATATTATGGAGATGAGGTACTCAATATGACAATGATTTCAGTAAATGAATTTAAAAATGGTTTGACTATCAAGTATAATAATGACTTATGGCGTATAGTTGAATTTCAACATGTTAAACCAGGTAAGGGTAGTGCATTTGTTCGCTCAAAGCTAAAGAGTTTGAACACAGGTGCTGTACAGGAATATACTTTCCGCTCTACTGCAAAAGTTGAAACTGCAGAAATAGAAACAAAATCTATGCAGTACCTATATAATGATGGCGCAAGTTACGTTTTTATGGACACTAACACTTATGATCAGTTGGCAATTCCTAATGAACAAGTAAAAGATGAAGCCAAGTTTTTAAAGGAAAATATGAATGTAAGTGTAATTATGCATGATGGCAAAACCTTAGGAATTCAATTACCGAATACTGTTGAATTGACGGTTGCCAAAACTGAGCCTAATATTAAAGGTGATACTTCATCAGGTGGTGGAAAGCCTGCAACTATGGAAACGGGCCTTGTAGTAAACGTACCTTTCTTTATTAATGAGGGAGACGTTTTAGTAATTAATACTGTCGATGGTACATACGTATCTCGCGCAAATAAATAAATTTTCGAGGTAAAAAAATGGCAGATAGTTCAAAAATTGTCTTAGATGATAAAAATAACGGCGAAGAAATTGAAATTGATCCTAGTGTTCTTGAAGTTATTATGGGCATCGCTGCCGAAAAAGTAGATGGAGTTGCCGAAATGCACGGTGACGTCAAGTCCGGAATTAACCGTGTTTTAGGAAGAGAAGATCGTGGCAGAGGCGTGTCTGTTAATATTGACGATGAGCATAACTTGATTGCAGATATTTATGTCAGTATTGAAGCCGGTAAAAATGTGCCTGAAATAGCAATTGATTTGCAAAAGTCTTTAAAGCAACAGGTTTTACAGATGACCGATTTAACTCTTAGTGAAATTAATGTGCACGTTACAGGACTTGAATTTCCAGACGATGATAATGAGGACGGCAGCGGAACCTCTAAGTTATTTTCCGACATAGATGAAAAGGGTAAAAATGAATCAACACGAGAGTCGTAGAGTTGCAATGCAAGCTGTTTATTTGTCTAATCAAGACTTAAAATATACGGCTAATGAAGTTGAAGCTAAAACTGTCGCAATGCTTGATTTAAAAGTGCTTTCTGCCTATTCAAAGGAATTAATTGAAGGTGTAATAAATAAACGAGACGAATTAAAGGGTGAACTCGCCAGCTATTTGAAAAAGAACTGGCGAATTAATCGTATTAATCAAATTTCGTTGGCCATTTTGGAAGTTGCTTTGTATGAAATTAAATACAGTAAAGAAATTGAGCCAAAAGCTGCGGTAAATGAAGCTTTGAACTTATGTGATGAGTTTGCTGATCCTAAAGATAAGCCATTTATTAATGGTATGTTGGCAAATTTTATCTAAAAATAACTTATAGTCGGCTTTACGCCGACTATTTTTTTAGAAAAGGGAATAAAAATGGGTCAACTTTTAGACGGTAAGCAGTTAGCTAATATTCGCGCTGACGTTCTTCAAAAACAAGTTTTAAAATTGAAGAAGGCAGGCATACAACCTCAATTTTGCGTAATTAATATTGGTAATGATCCAAGTAGCAAAATCTACTTAAAAACCAAAAAAAGAAGAGCAGATCAAATTGGTATTAAGCAAAAATTATTTCAATTACCGTCTACTGTGACACAAAAAAATTTGTTAGAGTTAATTGATCGCCTAAATAATGAAAAAGATGTCAATGGTATTGTGATTCAGTTGCCAGTACCGAAACAAATCATTTTAAATGAAGCTCTAGCTGCTATTGATCCTGATAAGGATGTTGATTGTCTTACTCCAGCAAATGTAGGTCGCTTGTGGCAAGGAGATCATTTTGTTGAACCCGCAACTGCACACGGTATTTTGGCTTTATTAGATCACTATCATATTAGCTTAAAAGGAAAAAATGCAGTGATTATAGGTAGAAGCAGCATTGTTGGAAAACCTTTAGCTGCATTATTGCTTGAGAGAGATGCGACTGTTTCAATATTGCATTTAAAAACAAAGAATTTGACCGAGTATACCAAAAAAGCAGATATCTTGGTTTCAGCAACAGGAGAACATAATTTAGTAACTGCTGATATGATTAAGAAAAATGCAGTTATTATAGATGTAGGGATAAGTCGATTTAATGGCAAAATAGTTGGAGACGTTGATTTTGAGCATGTCGCTCCAATTGCAAGTTTCATAACTCCAGTTCCAGGTGGAATTGGTCCTCTTACGGTTGAGTCTCTTATGGAGCAAGTTATTCAGTTGACAAGGAGAAATAATGGAAAGTAGTAAGTACCTAACAGTTTCGGATTTAAATTACTATATAACCCAAAAATTTAAAAACGATCCTTATTTACATAAAGTTTTTCTTCAAGGTGAATTGTCTAATTTTCGTTATCGGCGTAATTCACATCAGTATTTTTCGCTAAAAGATGAAAAATCGAAGATAAATGTTGTCATGTTTCGGTCATATTTTGATAAAGTGAAATTTAAGCCTGAAGAAGGCATGAAAGTGTATGTAACTGGCTACGTTAGCGTATATGGGCCACAAGGCTCTTACCAATTTTATGCCGAATCTATGGAGCCTGCAGGATTAGGGGCATTATATGAACAATTACAGCAACTGCAAAAAAAGCTGGCTAGTGAGGGGCTTTTTGATCAGAGATTTAAAAAACCACTTCCCCATTATCCAGATTACATTGCTGTTGTAACAAGTGCTTCTGGTGCAGTAATCCATGATATTTTAGTAACTGTTAATAGGAGATTTCCTCATGCAGAAGTGGATTTGTTTCCTGCTCAAGTTCAGGGAGACTCTGCTGCTGATTCATTAATAGCGTCAATGAAGCAAATAGCTCAGTTTAAAGACAAATATGACGTTATGATCATTGGTAGAGGTGGTGGGTCGCTTGAAGATTTATGGCCTTTTAATGAGGAAAGCGTAGTACGACAAGTATTTGATATGAAAATGCCGGTTATTTCCTCTGTCGGCCATGAAACTGACACTACTCTCTGTGATTTAGTTGCTGATGTAAGAGCAGCAACTCCAACTGCTGCAGCCGAATACGCCACTCCTAATTTACCCGATGAATTGATAAATATTCGTCAAATGCAAAACAGCCTTGTTTCAAGTATACAAAACATTATTAGAGTACGTCGTGATGCTTTAAATCGTGTCAATAATTCTGTTATCATGAGAGAACCCGCAAGACTATATGATGAGCAGGCACAAACTTTAGATCTTTTACGAGACAGACTTCATAATAATATGGTGCATCAGCTAGAACGCAAAAGGCAAAATTATCAGTTGGCAAAACAAAGCCTTGTTGCAGTCAGTCCTAATAAAAAAATTTTGTCATTTTTGCAGCAAACTGATTTTTATTATCAAAGATTAGTTGCTAATACAAAGCATTTTATACAAGCAAAACGTAATGTTTTGAGTCAAACAGGACAACAGCTTAATGATTACAGTCCTCTTAAAACTTTAGATAGAGGGTATGCATATGTTAAAGACGAGAATAATAAAACTGTCAGTTCTGTAAGTCAAATTAAAGTAAAAGATGAAATTAGTATCCATTTTAAAGATGGTCTGACAAAAGCAATTATCACTTCAATAAGGAGAGAAAAAAATGGTAACCAAGAAAAATAATTTTGAAGAGGAATTGACTGAATTACAAACAATTGTGAATAACTTGGAAAATGGAGATATTCCTCTAGAAGACGCTCTTGAACAATTTCAAGCTGGAGTAAAATTAAGTCGCAATTTAAATAAAAAATTAACTGAAGCCGAAGAAACAGTAGCTAAGTTAATTGATAGTGATGGAACAGAACATAAGCTTGATCCTAATGATGCTGCTGCCCCAGAAAAGTAGAGAAGATTTGAAATGAATTTTAAAGAATTTAAAGAAAAATGGACTCCGATAGTAGATGATTACTTAAAAGGGCATTTAACAAGCGAAGTTTCTGACAAGAAAATAAGTCAGATTATGTCTTATTCAGTAATGGCTGGAGGCAAAAGGTTACGTCCCTTACTTTTTTTGGCAACGCTTGACGCACTAAAAGTAAAAATAAATGAGGAAGAAGTCAGGATTGCAAGTGGAATTGAGCTGATTCACACTTATTCGTTAATTCATGATGACTTGCCGGCCATGGATAATGACGATTATCGGAGAGGGAGATTAACAAGTCACAAAAAATGGGGTGAAGCTGAAGCTATCCTTGCTGGAGATGCTTTATTACCAATGGGTATTGAATGGATTTCTGATGGCAGTAATTCAGTCAAATTAGTTAAAATAATTACCCAAGCTGTTGGTCCTAACGGCATGGTTGGTGGACAATATTTAGATATTGATTCTACTAATAATGATAGCGTAGCAAACAATTCCGCATTTATTAATAAAATGGAATGGTTAAAAACAGGTTGCTTAATTAAAGCTTGTGTCGCAATGGCAGTTGAATATGGTAATGCTGATTCTTCTCAAAAAAAGACACTAATTCAGTTTGCTGAAGATTTTGGAAGATCATATCAAATTTATGATGATTTAGTAGATGTGGTTGAAACTTCTGCAGAGGCGGGTAAAAAAACCCATAAAGATTTGGAAAGCGGCAAAAATAATACTTTGACTTTGCTTGGTATTTCAAGAAGTCGTAAAGAGCTGACTGACTTAATGGTTGATGCTCAAAAGTGCTTAAAATCTGTTGATGCGAATGTTTTAGCTGGATTTCTTGATTTATATAAAAAGGTATTGTAAATGGTCAAAGAAAGAGCGGATGTATTATTAGTCAGACGAGGCATGTTTCATTCTCGAACTCAGGCTCAAAGGGCGATCATGGCAGGTTTAGTATCAGATCATAATCATCAGAGAATTGATAAAAGTGGTACTAACTTACCGGTTGATGAAAAGTTTTTTGTAAAAAAATCAGATAAGAAGTATGTATCAAGGGGTGGTTTTAAACTGGCAAAGGCCTTAAAATCTTTTCAAATTGATTTGACCAGTAAAATTTGTCTTGATATAGGTGCTTCTACTGGAGGCTTTACTGATGTTGCTTTACAAAACAAGGCTAAGATGGTGTATGCTCTTGATGTAGGCTACAATCAACTTGCCTGGCAATTGCGTGATGATCCTCGCGTTGTAGTAATGGAAAAACAAAATTTTCGTTATAGCAAACCTGAAGATTTTACTCATGGTCAACCTGATTTTGCAATGACTGATGTTTCCTTTATTTCTTTAGATTTAATTATGCCGCCAATGTTTCAGATTCTAAAAGATAAATGTGAAGCTGTTTGTCTGATAAAGCCTCAATTTGAAGCTGGTCCGGAACATGTCGGTAAACATGGTATAGTACATGATCATGATGTTCATTGTGCCGTTATCAGACATACCATTGATCAGGCAAGGGCTGATGGCTTTAACGTTCTAAACCTTGATTATTCACCAATAAAAGGTGGTAAAGGCAATATTGAGTTTTTGATACATTTACAGAAGGACGAAAAAGATGGTGGTAAATTAATATGGTCTGGGAACCCAGAAGATTTAGTTGCTCAGGCTATTGCCAATCTTTAGGAGAAAGAAATGTTAGTTGAACTGGATATTAAAAATTTTGCAATTATTAAAGCATTGAAGGTTCGCTTTCAAGAAAATATGACTGTGCTAATAGGTGAAACTGGTGCGGGTAAATCAATTATTATCGATGCAGTTTCATTATTAATGGGAAGTCGCAGTCAAAAAGAAATGATCCGTAGCGGTGAGAAAAAGGCTGTCATTACAGGCTTATTTGATATTGATCATGAATCTAAAAAAATTGATGCAATTTGCGAAAAGTACGGTATACCTGATGCAGATAAGCAATTAATTATCAGCCGGGAAATAGCTGCTAAGGGAAGAAATATTGTTCGAATAAATGGACAATTAACTACAATTAATGTATTGAAAGAATTAGGTGATTTTCTGGTTGATATTCATGGTCAAAATGATCAACAAATATTGATGGATCAAGATCGACAAATCGATCTGGTCGATAATTATGCTCCTATAGAATTTAAAGAGGAACTTAATCTTTATCAGGATAATTTTAAAAAATGGCAAAAATTAACTTCTCAAATTAATCATTTGCATAAAGATGCCCAGGAATTAGCTCAAAAGCAAGATATATTATCTTTTCAGAATGATGAATTGTCTAAAGCAGATCTGCAAGATCCTCATGAAGATGATCAGCTAGAAGAAGAATATAACGAACTAAATAATTATCAAAAAATTGTCGATACAGCCAACTATTTAATGCAATTATATGACGATGAAGACCATGGCATTGAAACTTTATTGGGTAATGCCCAAAGTGCAGCAAATGAGTTAACAGAATATGGTGCTAAATTCAAAGATATTGCTAAAACTATAGATGATGGAGTTTTTGCATTAAGTGACGCCCGAAGCGAATTATCAAATGTACTCGATGAAATGGACTTCGATGAGGAAAGATTTCAGTACGTTTCAAACAGGTTAGATTTACTTAATTCATTAAAGAAAAAATACGGTCCTTCTTTAGAAGATGTTTTCACATTTTATGCCAAAATTCAAAAAGAATTGAGTCAGTATGAGACAGGTGGACTTGATGAAGAAAAATTGCAAAAGCAGCTTAAAGTTCTGGAAGATAAACTGAAGACTGAAGCACAAAATCTCCATGAGACAAGAAAAAAAGTAGCTGCAACACTTGAAAGTAAAATCAAGCAGGAACTATCAGATTTATACATGGCAAAAGCCCGTTTTAGTATTGATTTTTCGACTACGAAAACTTTTAGTAATAAAGGGACTGATAATATTGTCTTCTTAATAGCACCAAATCCCGGCGAAGAACTAATGCCTCTGGTCAAGATCGTATCTGGCGGTGAACAGTCAAGGCTGATACTGGCATTGAAAGCAATCTTTAGCAAAGTTGAACCTGTGGGAACAATGATTTTTGATGAAATTGATACTGGTGTTTCTGGTCGCGTTTCTGCAGCAATAGGTCAAAAATTACATTCAATTGGTGAAAATAAACAAGTAATTGCTATAACACACTCACCACAGGTTGCTGCAGCCAGTGATCAAAAATACCTAGTTGCCAAAAAAGTTGAAGATGGTGCTACATACACACAAATAGGTCCCTTAACTCAAGAAGAAACTGTAACTGCAATTGCCGAAATGATGGCAGGTAGTGATGTAACACAAGCAGCTAAACAAAATGCCAAGGACCTAATGAAAAGTTTTAAAAGGAAGAAGAAATGATAATCGTTGAAAAAGTAAACTTAAATGAAAGAGAACAAAGGCAGGCGAATGAATTAACAGAAAGAGTCCAAAAAGCTGATAAAACATATTCAGATTTTTATTTGAGCAATCAATTTAATTATTTTCAAGATATGCCAACTTTTATTTTGGCTTATGATGGAAATAAGTTAGTTGGATTAACTATGCTATATGCAGATGAGGGACCTGAAGAAGAGGTGGAAGTCAACTTGGAAGTTGATCCTGAATTTCGCAGACAAGGGATTGCTACAAGAATGTTTGAGCATGCGAAAACAATTATGGTGCAGTATGGTTATTACAAATGGGAGTTTGTATCAGAAAAAGTCTTTTTAGAAAAAAATCCAGGCTTTTTGAAAAAAGTGGGTTTAAAGATTGTTTCAGAAGATTCTGATTATTACATGCGAACTGCAGAACCAGCACTAATTGAAAAGACTGACAAATTAAACCAAGTTTTAGCAGTTAAGCCTCTAACAATGAACTATGTTGATCAAGTTGCTGCAGCACACAGTAATGCTTTTGGCGATGCTATTGCCACATCTACTAAATACATTAAAAATTCTCTGTTGGATAAAGATACCAAAAGCTTTATCTTATTGAAAGGTAATGAAGTTCTCGGCTATTGTGCTGTGGATCATGGTGAAAATGAGGATTATTTCTTCGGATTGTTTATCGACAAGCCATTTCGCGGAAAAGGCTTTGGTACTTTTTTCATCAAAAAGATGATGGAAATTTTGCAAAAAGAAGGTAGCAAAGTTTTTGCCCTGAATGCTGATGTATCAAATAGAGCAGCTATCAATGTTTATTTGGATGCTGGATTTAAGATCCTGAGTGAAACTGTTTATTTAAAAAACCAAGAATCAATTTGATTCTTGGTTATGATTTTTATGAGACTAATTAGGCAAAATCGACTCTAAAAATAGTATCAATATCAACTATTTTAATTAGTTTTTTATTTTCTAAACGCAAAATAAAACGACCTGCAGAAATACGTTTTATGATTTGTCCGATTTCACTCGTTCCATCCTGATAACTTACCAATATATAGGAGCGGTGAAGTAGGGCACTATTAAGATCAGTTAATATTTCATAGTAATATTGGCTGTAAATACTTAATTTATCTTCATCATAATCGAAGAAATAGTGATAAATTTTCTTAAGCGAGTTTTTCATCAAACCACCCCTTTTGAGTTGACCGAACATTTGTTTGACAAATAATATTATAAGAACATTTGTTCCAAAAAACAAGTATTTAATCAAAATTTTTTTAGGAGAATTTTGATTTATTAAAATGTCATAACTTGAAAATATTTTCATTTTAGTGCAAACTAAATACAATAGCTTTTATTAAGGGAGTATGGCATGACAGAAAAAGGTTTGTTACTTGTCCTTTCTGGTCCCTCGGGAGTTGGTAAGGGAACCGTTAAAAGTGCAATAGTGAAAAATAAAGTATTTCCGTTTGAATATTCAGTGTCAATGACTACAAGAAAGCCCAGGCCAGGCGAAGTAAACGGTAAGGATTATTATTTTGTTACTCAAGAGCGATTTAAGCAGGCGATCAAACAAAATGAGCTTTTGGAGTATAATCAATATGTAAATAATTTTTATGGCACTCCTATGACCCCTGTTGAAAAGATGCTGGACGCAGGTAAAGACGTCTTGCTGGAAATTGATGTCAATGGTGCTAAGAAAGTTAGAAAACAAATGCCTGATGGCGTCTTTATATTTTTAACGCCACCTGATTTACATACTTTGCATACCAGGTTGGAAAATCGGGGTACTGAATCCGAGGACGTAATTATGGGTCGAATAAACCAGGCTCGTCAAGAAATTCTGGTCATGCAGGATTATGATTATGCGGTGGTTAATGATACTGTGGCAAATGCAGTTGATCATATAAAAGCGATTGTTGAAGCTGAACATGTGAGTGTTAAACGTGTCATTAATACTTATCGCAAAATGGTTAAGGAGGATTAAATTGAGAGTTACATATCCATCTATTGATAAATTGTTGGCTCAGGTTGATTCTAGATATTCTTTGTCGGTTCTTGCAGCGAAAAGAGCACATGAACTTGAAGACGGTGAACCTGAAGCTTTAAAAAGTTATAAATCACAAAAACCAGTGGGCAAAGCTTTAGAAGAAATTGAAGCTGGCAAAGTTACCGTTGATCCCAAGCATCGTGAGGTTAATCAGTAATTAATAAAGTTTTATGGCCTCCATCCTTAGACAGATGGAGGTCTTTTTTTAAAGGTGATTAAATGATTGCACAGGTTATTGTTGATGTTGCAGCCAAGCAAACGGATCGCATTTTTGAATATCATATTCCTGATGAATTGGGTGAAGTAGAAATTGGTTCTAGAGTTTTTGTGCCTTTTGGCCCACGCAAGTTGCAAGGTTTCGTTGTTGGTTTAAGTAACCAAAGTCAATATCAGGGTAAATTAAAAGACTTGCTTTTGGTAGTTGATGAAATGCCGCCTCTGACTTCAGAATTAATTAAATTATCAAAAAATTTGGCTGATCATGTTTATTCTTATCGAATCACTATTCTGAAAACTATGCTTCCTAGAGTCATGCGTGCTAATTATCGTAAAATTTTGATACCAGAATCTTCTACAGCTAAAAAAATGAACATTTTCCAAGGTGAACCGTTAGATTTAAATAAAATTACGGATAATAAACAAATTGCGGAAATTCGCAAATTATTACGGACAAATGTTGCCAAAATTGAGTATGTTGTTGAAAATAGGGCTCGGATCAAAACTGAAAACGAATATTCATTATCGGATACTAAAAAAGGCTATATAAATATTTATGAATCTTTGAGAAAAAATGCTGTTAAACAAAAGCAGCTCATAATGTATATAATTGAAAACTACGATAAATTTCCCCAAATGCAGAAAGAAATTGAAAACAATGCACATGTTAATACTGTTTCATTAACAAATGCTGTTAAAAGTGGCTGGCTCAAAAAAAGGCAGTCAGAAATTTATCGTAATCCACTAAAAATATATGATCAAGAGAAAAAAACAGATAAAAAAATTAAACTTAACCCTGAGCAAAAGAAAGCTCTAGCTGAAATAGAGCCAGCAATCATTGCAAAAAAGCCACGTACTTTTTTATTAGAAGGTGTTACTGGCAGTGGTAAGACAGAAGTTTACTTAAATGCTATAAGTACTACCTTAAAGGCTGGGAAAAATGCTTTAATGATGGTTCCAGAAATATCCTTAACTCCGCAAATGGTAGGTCAAGTAAAAAATCGTTTTGGCCAGCAAGTAGCTGTTTTACATAGTGGGCTTTCTGAAGGAGAAATGTATGACGAATGGCGTCGCATACGCCGAGGCGAAGTTCGTGTTGTTGTTGGCGCACGAAGCGCAGTTTTCGCACCTTTAAAAAATATTGGTTTAATAGTAATCGATGAAGAGCATGAAAGTTCATATAAACAAGAAGATAATCCACGTTATCATGCCAGAGATGTCGCAATTTGGCGCAGCAACTATAATTCTTGTCCGCTTTTGTTGGGCAGTGCAACACCTTCACTAGGGAGCAGAGCCAGAGCACAAAAAGGTGTATACCAGCTGTTACAACTACCACATCGTGCTAACCAGCAAAGTTTGCCAGAAGTTAATTTAATTGATTTAAAAAAAGCTCATTTTAGTGGCGGACAATTTGACCTTTCCGTTCAACTCGTTGAGGCGATAAAGAAAAGAATTGCCAAAAAAGAACAAGTTATTTTAATGCTAAATAGAAGAGGCTTTGCCAACTTTATGTTATGTCGTAATTGCGGTTACGTTATGAAATGTCCAAATTGCGACCTATCTTTGACAATGCATAAAGATACAAATAAAATGCAGTGTCATTATTGTGGCTATTCTACTGCCATTCCTGAAAAATGTCCTAATTGTCAAAGCACAAAAATCCGCTTTTTAGGTACTGGTACACAAAAAGTAATGACAGAACTAAAAAAAATAATACCTGGTTGCCGTATTTTGCGTATGGATGTTGATACTACAAGAAGAAAAGGATCATTTAAAAGGATTTTAGATGCCTTTGGCAATCATGAAGCCGATATTCTGTTGGGTACGCAAATGATTGCCAAAGGACTGGACTTTCCCAACGTGACTTTAGTAGGTGTTGTTAATGCTGACACGGGGTTATGGTTACCAGATTACAACGCCTCTGAAAGAACGTTTGAGTTGTTAACACAAGTTGCAGGGCGGGCTGGACGGGCTCAAAAGAAAGGTGAGGTAATTATTCAGACTTTTAATCCTGATCATTATGCCATTAAGTTAGCTGAAACTCAGGATTATGAACAGTTTTATCAATATGAGATGCGTGTTCGACATGCTGGTAATTATCCGCCTTATTTTTATACAGTGTTAATTTCTGTTGCGGCAAAAAAAGAACAAAATGCTGCGAGAGAGGCTTTTAAAATAAAAAAATGGTTACAGCCAAAATTACACCAGTCAACAATAATCTTAGGTCCAACTCCTAGTGCAATTTCTCGTTTAAAAAATCAATATTATTATCAAATACTGGTAAAATATAAAAAAGAAGATAATTTAAACAAGTTACTACACCAAATTCAAGACTCAGCGCAAAAAGTTAAAAAATATGGTTTGTCTGTTTATATTGACAATGAACCAGAGCGCATAATGTAAAGGGGAAATGATTAATGACATCAATAATTTTTTTAGGAACACCTAAATTTGCTGTACCAATTTTAGAGGCTCTTTCAGAGAATGATTATGAAATAAAAGCCGTGGTTACTCAACCTGATAAAAAAGTTGGACGAAAACAAAAAGTCACTGAAACGCCGGTAAAACTATTAGCAAAAAAATTGAATTTACCTGTTTTTCAGCCCGAACATTTGGGAAAGTCTGATGAATTGATTGATTTGATAAATATGCATGCTGATTTAATTATTACTGCTGCTTATGGTCAGTTTTTACCAAGTAAGCTTCTGCAATCAGCAAAAATTGCTGCTGTTAACGTTCATGGTTCTCTATTACCAAAATATCGTGGCGGTGCTCCTATTCAATATGCTCTTATTAACGGTGATAAACAAACCGGAGTAACCATTATGGAAATGGTTAAGCAAATGGATGCAGGTGACATTTACTCTCAAAAAACAATAGATATTCAAAAAGAAGATAATGCGGGAACCTTATTTGAAAAACTATCTCTTTTAGGTCGTGACTTGTTACTCCAAACTTTACCTCAAATTATTGCTAATCCGCAAAAAAAGGTTTCCCAGGATGAAGATAAAGTTGTATTTTCACCGAATATTAACAAGGGGCAAGAACAAATAAAATTAAATATGACCGCGACTGAAGCCAATAATTTAATTCGAGGCCTTAATCCTGACCCAGGAGCTTATTTGCTCATTGATGGTAAAAGATTTAAAATATGGCAAGCTGAAGTTGCTGCCGACACGACTAGCTTTCCTGCTGGAGTTGTCGTTGATAATAAAAAACGATTTGCAATTAGTTTTGCTAATCATACCGTTTTGAATTTACTTGAAGTTCAGCCTTCTGGAAAGAAAAAAATGGCAATTAAAAGTTTTTTGAACGGTCAGGGTAAAAACTTCAGTAAAGGTGATAAGATTGTCAGTTCATAAAAGTGCACGTTCTGTAGCACTTGCAACCTTGATTCGAGTATTTCGTGATGGCTCTTATTCAAATATTAGTTTTAGCAATAATTTGCAGGGAACGAAGCTGTCACAAGCTGACCAAAAGTTGGCAACAAGAATTGTATATGGCACTATTCAGGAAAAGATATATTTGGAGTATCAGTTTCGGGGTCTATTAAAGACTGAACTTAAAGAAGATTACCTTTTGCCATTGTTATTTATGTCCGCCTATCAAATTTTATTTATGAACAGTATTCCAGATCGAGCCGTTCTAAATGAAGCTAATAATCTGGCAAAAGAATTTGGTAGAAAACATTCAGCTGGATTTAAGATTGTTAATGGTATTTTACGTTCTTTCTTAAGAAGGGGACAGATTTTACCTGATGAGAAAGATAAAGTGCTTTTTTTAAGTGTTAAAGAAAGTACTCCCCAGTGGCTAGTTCAGTACCTTATTAATAGTTGGGGTGAAAGCAGAACAGCTTCTATCTTGTCAAGTATCAATAAACCAGCAAAAAATACTGTTAGAGTTTCAGGTTTAACTGATTATAATTTGATCAAAGAAGAATTAACAAAATTAGGATTTTTTCCTAATGAATCTCAAATTGCTGATGATGAACTGGTTTTAGCACATGGTGGTGTCTTTAAAACCTCCCTATTTAAAGAAGGAAAATTGACAATTCAAGACGAAGCTGCTAGTTTGGCAGTAAGTGCTTTCACTTTCACAGGTAAT
This sequence comes from Lactobacillus sp. M0396, assembly GCF_016101625.1. NCBI lineage: Bacteria > Bacillati > Bacillota > Bacilli > Lactobacillales > Lactobacillaceae > Lactobacillus > Lactobacillus sp. M0396. The sequence goes on along the minus strand of NZ_JACFQE010000001.1, from coordinate 343,817 downwards.
GAAGAAGTTCTTGATGCATGTAGTGCACCAGGTGGAAAAACTATTCAAATTGCTGAAAAGCTAAAACATGGATATGTTACTGCTCTTGATATTCACAAAAACAAACTGCGTTTGGTTAAGCAAAATGGTAAAAGAATGAACGTTGAATCAAGAATAAACGTTAAAACGATGGATGCCAGAAAAGCTGATCAAACATTTAAAAAAGGACAATTTGATAAAATCTTGGTGGATGCTCCATGTTCTGGATTAGGTCTTATTAGAAGAAAACCAGAAATTCGTTATACTAAAACATTACAGGATTTAGTCAAATTACAAAAAATACAATTGGATATTTTAGACCATGTAAGTACGTTGTTAAGTCCAGATGGCGAATTGGTTTATTCTACTTGTACTATTACTCAAGAAGAAGATGAAGACGTTGTTAAGGCTTTTCTAAAAAGTCATACTCAGTTTGAATTACAGCCTTTCACTGCAGGTAAACTTAAAGCAACACAAGGGATGCTGAAAATTTTACCTGATAGTTATGGTAGTGACGGCTTTTTTATAGCTAAGTTTAAAATGCGAGGTTAAAGTTTTGATTAGAACAGCATTTGCATCTAGTATCGGGCGAATACGCAAGAGTAATCAGGATTCTGTCCAGGTTTTCAAAAATAAAAGGAACGCATTGTTGGCCATAGTTTGTGATGGTATGGGTGGACATCAGGGAGGCGATGTAGCCTCAACTATGGCTGTAAGTCATTTGGGTCATAATTTTGGCGTTACTGACTTTTACGATTCTGACAGCGCACGCAAGTGGCTAAACGTCCAGCTAAGTAATGAAAATGAAACTATATTAAGAACTGCAGATCGCTTTCCAGATCTAAATGGTATGGGTACCACTATTGTCCTGGCTGTTATTTTTAACAACGAAGCTTTAATTGCACATCTCGGGGATTCAAGAGCATATGGTTATTCTGATGGCAAATTCATCCAGTTAGTTGAAGATCATTCCCTTGTTAATGAGTTAGTAAAATTAGGTCAAATTACGAAGCAACAGGCTAGAAATCACCCTCAAAAAAATATTATTACTCAATCACTGGGGGTTTCTAGTACAATTGATCCAGAGTTTAAACAAGTAACTTTAAATGATAACGATATTATTTTGCTTTGTACTGATGGGTTAACAAACTCATTAAGTGATCCACAGATTCAGCAAATTCTTGCTACAAAAGATTTATCATTAAAGAATCGGTGTCAAAAATTGATTGATGAAGCTAACCGCTTAGGTGGTGAGGATAATATTACTGCTTGCTTAATTCTAAACGAAGGCGGTGACGGTAAATGATAAATAAGGGCTATTTGTTAGGCGATCGTTACCGTATAATCGATACTTTGGGTGAAGGTGGCATGGCAAATGTTTATCTTGCTGAAGATATAATTTTACAGCGAAAAGTTGCGGTTAAAATTTTGCGACTTGATTTACAAAAAGAACCGCAAACTTTGGCTCGTTTTCAAAGAGAAGCACTGGCAACGAGCGAACTGAGCCATCCTAATATAGTAATGGTTCTTGATGTTGGCACTGATCATGGACTGCCATACATGGTAATGGAATATGTCGATGGGCCGGATTTAAAAGACTATATTAGAGCAAATTCTCCTTTGCATTTAGGAGATATTATCCGCATTATGGACCAAATACTAAGTGCAATGTCCTTGGCTCATAAACATAATGTTATTCACAGAGACCTAAAACCACAAAATATTTTAATGGACAAGCATGGAAATATAAAAATTGCTGATTTTGGCATTGCTGTGGCTTTAAATCAGAATTCTGTTACCCAAACTAACTCTGCGATTGGTTCTGTTCATTACATGTCTCCTGAGCAAACGAGGGGAGGACTCGTCACCAAGCAGTCTGATATTTATTCTTTAGGCATAATTCTATATGAATTAATTACTGGTCATGTTCCATTTAACGGAGATTCAGCTGTTTCAATTGCTTTAAAACACGCACAAGAGCCAATTCCCTCGATACGAAAACAAGATCCAAACATTCCCCAATCTTTAGAAAATGTTGTTTTAAAAGCTACTGCTAAAGATCCACGTGACAGATATGATTCAGCCAAAGAAATGAAAGATGATCTCGACAGTAGTTTAGAGCCAGGTAGGGCTAATGAACCGGTTTTTAAGCCAACTCATGGGAATAATGATGACGAAACCATTATATTACCTAATTTCAAATCTGATCCAAATAGCAATAGATTAGATGAAGAAAGCAGAACACAGAATGATGAATCAGGTGATAAGTCCAAAGTAAATCATTCCAGTTTTACACAGGCTTTGCGTAAACATAAATGGTGGTGGCTTTTTGTTGGAATTGCTGCGGTTTTAATAATTGGATTAATGTTTTTTGTTTTAAACAGCAACAATCATAAAGATGTACGTATTCCAGACGTTACAAATATGAGCGAAAGAAGCGCAAGAAATAGGCTTGAGACGGTAGGCTTGAAAGTAGGCAAAATAAAACACCGGAGTTCTGACAGTATAGATCGTGGTAAAGTAATTGAAACTTCACCTACTGCAGGAGTAGAAATAAAACGAGGCAGATACATTGATCTTTATATATCAGATGGAGCAGGTATGGTAAGAGTACCTGATGTTACAGGAGACGAATATGAAATAGCAGTACATAAGCTCGAAAAATTGGGCTTTGAAATAATACGTGAAAACCAATTTTCTTCTAACGTTCCACCTGATCATGTTATTTCTCAAAGTGTTGCAGCTGATGTGGAGGTAAAGCCAGACCAAACAACCATTACTTTAACTGTGTCAAAAGGAAAGAATCATAGCGCAAAAGATCATATGACTAAATTACCGGATCTAACTAATTATTCATTGAAGGAAGCGCAAGAATTTGCACATAAGCATGGTTTAACTTTGCAAGTCAGTTCTGCATATTCAAATAAAGTTAAAAAGGGTATGATTATTTCAATGAGTCCGGCAGCTGGTACCAAAGTACCAAGGGGAAGTACAATTTCAGTTAATGTTTCTGAAGGTGCGAAAAAAGAGCGTGATCTAACAGCTATAAAAAATTTCACAGTTAGTTATGAAGATAATGATGAAGATGATTCAGATGACAAGCGGGGGAATCATGTTCAAATTTATGTTTCAGATGATAATCATTCAATTGATAATATTTATCGGGATCTTTACATTAAAAAAGATATGAATTTTTCAATACCATTTGAACTTAAGGATGGTCCTGGTCAGCTGAAAGTAGTGCGTGACGGGCAGACAATTTTGAATGAGAAGGTCAAAAATGATTAAAGAAGATCAGGGAATTGTTACTGGTCTGATTGCCGGCTTTTATGACGTTCAGACGGGCACTGATACAATAAGAACACGTGCCAGAGGGGTTTTTCGTAAAAATAATTTAAAGCCTACTGTTGGGGATCACGTTAAGATTCGAATTGATGATAAGGGCACAAGTTACTTGGTTGCGGTGTTGCCTCGCCAAAACCTGATTGGTCGACCTGCTGTAGCCAATGTGACTCAAGTTTTACTCGTAATGTCTGCTGTACAACCAGATTTTTCATTACAACTGTTAGATCGCTTTCTGACTTATTTTTCTTGGAAAAACATTGCTGTAAGTATTTTTTTATCGAAAAGTGATTTAGTTGGTATATCCGATCTAAATAATATTCAAGAAAATTTGAATTATTATCAAGAAGTAGGCTATAAGGTCTATTTTAGTAAAAAAGAAGTTGCCGATAATTTACCTAATGACATTGGTTTCGGACAAATATGGACTTTAGCAGGCCAATCTGGTGCGGGCAAATCAACTTTAATCAACTCGCTTAAGAATGGTCTGCACCAAAAAACTGGGATTATTTCAAATTCCTTAAATCGTGGCAAGCACACAACAAGAACGGTAAACCTTTTTCCTTTAGGTAAGGGCTACCTTGCGGATACACCAGGTTTTTCAGCAATTGATTTAACTCCAATTAAAATAAATGAATTATGCAATTATTTTATTGAGTTTAGAAGAGCAAGTAAATTCTGTAAATTCCGAGGTTGCCAACATCTCAATGAACCCAAGTGCAGAGTAAAAGAACTAGTTGAAACAGGCAAAATTAAAAAAAGCCGCTATGATGATTACTTGTTATTGCGCAAAGAAATAGAAAATGGCAAATTACCAGAATATTTAAAGTAAGGAGAATACAGTGATAGCACCATCAATATTAAATATTAATAACTTAAATTTAGAAAAAGACATTCAAATAGCTGTGAATGCAGGCATTAACAGATTTCACATTGATATCATGGATGGGCATTTTGTACCTAATTTATCTTTTGGGCCACAACTTGTTTCAGATTTCAAAAAAGCTTTTCCATCTATTGAGGCTGAAATTCACTTGATGAGTAACAATCCTGATGATTTGGTACCGGCTTTTACTAAGGCCGGTGCTCAAATAATGTTGCTTCATTATGAAGCAATGACTGAAGAAAAACTAAATTACTGGTTAGATTATTTAAATGAAAATCAAGTTAAAGCTGGTGTTGTTCTTAACCCAGATACTCCCGTATCTGTACTTTCCAAATTTATTTCTAAAATAGATCAAATTTTACTAATGACTGTTTTTCCTGGTTTTGGTGGACAAAAATTTATTCCAGATTCTCTTTCTAGAATTAAAGAAGCATCAAATTTAGTAAATGGAAAAGTTCCAATTGAAGTTGATGGAGGAATTAACGGACAAACTGCAAAAAAAGCTAAAGATGCAGGAGCAGAAATTTTTGTAGCTGGATCATACCTCTTTTGTCAAAATAGTGTTGAACAACAAATTGCTGAACTGAAAGGTATATTACAATGAAAGCATGGGCGTTGCTAGGCGCTCCTAAACAGTTATGGCCGAATGATCTTAGAAAACAGCTTTTAGCAGCAAAAAAAAACGGCGATTTAATAATCGGAGTTGATCGTGGGACTTATCTTTTAAAAGAAATGGGTATAAAGGCCGATTTAGCTGAAGGAGATTTTGATTCATTGCAAAAAAATGAATTAGCTGCAATTGAAAAAAATGTTACTGATATCAGGTATTCGCTTCCAGAAAAAGACTTGACGGATGCTGAGATGGTTATTAGATGTGCGTTTATAGATTATCATGCTTCTCATTTAAGCCTTTTTGGAGCAACTGGAGGGCGATTAGATCATTTTCTATCTAATTTATTTATGGTTCTTAAACCTGGATTCAACCAGTTTGCTGAAAGCATCGAACTTATTGACCAACAAAATTCAATTAGATTCTACAATAACGGACAACATTTGATAGAAAAATTACCAACTTATAAATATTTCGGAGTAATACCATTAACAGCTGTTCAAAATTTAAAAATTAGGGGAGCTAAATATAATTTAACAGAGTTTAACGGGAATAATCCTGTGTCGTTTAGTTCGAATGAATTTTTACCTGATAAAGATCAATTTGAATTATCATTTAAAAAGGGAACTGTTGCAGTTATTCAATCTAGAGACATTGATCGCTTTCAAAATATCAAATAATAAAAACAGCAGATTTACTGCTGTTTTTTATATTTCTTGGAACAAGTTGTGATAAGTTAATAAATCTTTTTATATTTTTATATAAGTAAATTGATACAATGAGAAGTTTATCGTCAACATCATCTATTACTAATCGCATAGTATATAAAAAATTGAAATGAATGATTTGCCAATGAGGTTAGTTAAAAACGATACCATCAATTAAAACTACAGACTATAACTTGTCTTTTTTTACTCGGAAACTAATTGAAAGAGCAATAAGAATATCTCTATTTAAACATAAACTTTTAAACAGATTTTGGGAAATAAAAAAGCAGAAGAAAACTTCTGCTTTAAAAACTTTTTTATTTTACGCTAGGCACGGGTAACTTTACCAGATTTTAATGTCTTAGTTGAAACCCATACACGCTTTGGCTTGCCATCGACAAGAATACGAACTTTTTGAAGGTTTGGCTTCCACGCACGACGTGATGAATTCAGTGCGTGTGAACGTGTATTACCAAAAGTGGTCTTTTTGCCAGTGATATAATCTTTTGCCATTTGCTAAACCTCCTTTATTGTGTTTTCATACTAAATTAAGATAGCATAAGTTTAAGAACATTGCAACTGCAAAAGTATTTTTTAAGAAGGGATTTTTGCATTTAAACTTGATTACTATGATAAAATAGATTCATAATATGAGAACAATGATACGGAGGTAAACATGGCTGTAAAAATCAAAACAAAAAACGGTTTGATTGATATTTCAAATGGAGTGATCGCAACTGTTGTTGGTAGCGCAGCTACATCTAACTACGGTGTTGTCGGCATGGCTTCAAAAAATGCTATCCGTGATGGCTTCGATGGAATATTGAATCGAGCAAATTATAAGCGCGGTGTTGTTGTTAAGTCTGAGGATAATAAGATTACGGTTGATGTTTATATAATAGTCGGCTATGGTTTAAAAATATCTGAAGTAAGTCGCAACGTACAAGATAGTGTTAAATTCAATTTGAAAAATCAACTTGGAATTGAAACTAAAGCTGTTAATGTCATCGTTCAAAGTGTTAAAGTGCTTGATGAATAACTCAAGCGGAGGGTAGAAATATTGGTTTTAAAGGAAATAGACAGTAAAAAATTTAGAGATATGGTTCGCGTCGCTACGCACAGACTTGGTCGCAACGCAGAGTTTATTAACTCTTTGAACGTTTTCCCTGTTCCTGATGGAGACACTGGAACAAATATGAATTTAACTATTGAAAGTGGCGCTAAAGCTGTTGCCAAAAATACTAGTAATAGTGTGGGTGATTTGACAGAAAGCCTTGCTAAAGGGATGTTGATGGGTGCTCGTGGTAATAGTGGGGTAATCTCTTCTCAGCTCTTTAGAGGAGTTTATAAGGCAACTCAAGGCATGAAAACTCTTAATGCACAAGAGTTGGCCAATGCTTTTTCAAATGGGGTTGCAACAGCTTATAAAGCCGTAATGAAGCCAGTTGAAGGAACTATTTTGACTGTTGCTCGGATTGGTGCACAAGAAGGTGCCAATAAGGCCAATGAAACCGATGATGTTGAAGAAGTTATGAAGGCGATTGTTGAAGGTGCTAAAAAAGCGTTAAAGACAACTCCTGACTTATTACCTGTTTTAAAGCAAGTTGGTGTAGTTGATTCAGGAGGCCAAGGCTTACTCTTCATATATGAAGGATTTCTAGAAGGTCTTTTAGGTGAAGAATTTGCTGACCGGTACCAACCTGATGAAGGTGAAATGGATGAAATGATAAATGCCATGCATCATCAGTCTGTACAATCACAACTTTCTACTCAGGATATTACTAATGGCTACTGTACTGAAATCATGGTTGATTTAACTGCTGATGTTCCTAATAAGAAAACTTTTAATTTAGATGAATTTAGGGAGCATTTATCTCAGTTAGGTGATTCACTTTTGGCAGTTTCAGATGAAGAAGTGGCAAAAGTTCATGTTCATACTGAACACCCTGGAGCTATTTTTGCGTACGGCAGCCAATTTGGTCAATTGGGAAAAATTAAAATTGACAATATGCGGATTCAACACGAAACAATAGTAAATAGCAGTGAAGAAAATCAGGAAAATGTTGATTTTGCCGTAATAGCTGTTGCTTCTGGTAACGGAATTCGCAAACTTTTTGAAAGTGAAGGCGTTAACCGCATTATTTCTGGGGGTCAAACAATGAACCCTTCAACACAAGACATTATTGATTCAATTAAAAAATCAGGTGCTAAAAAAGCAATTGTGATGCCGAATAATGGCAACATTATTATGGCAGCCAAGCAAGCAGCTGAGGTGAGCGACATCCCAGTCGGCATTGTCCCTACTAAAACCATTTCACAAGGCTTGACAGCCATGCTTTCATTTGATCCGGACGATTCTCTTGATGACAATGTTGCAAACATGACTGACACTCTTGATACTGTTGTTTCTGGCGAAGTTACTAAAGCAAATCGTGATACCAAAATTAATGAAGTTGAGATCCATCAAGACGATTATTTAGGGATTATTGATGGAGAAATTAAAGTGGCTGAAACTGACATAATTACTGCAGCTTCTTCAATGATTGAAAAAATGTTGGATGAAGATTCCGAAATCGTTACTGTGATGTTTGGACGAGATTCTAACAAGAAAGAGGCTCAGAAACTGATAGATGCTGTTAAAGAGAAGCATGATGATCTTGAATTTGAACTTCATGATGGCGGACAACCTGTATATAATTTTCTGATTTCTGTTGAATAATTATGTATGCAAAGGAATTATTTGCACCTGTTACTGATTTAAAAGGAGTTGGAACCAAAACTGCTGCAGCACTTGGAAGCTTAGAAATATATAGCATTTATGATTTGTTATATTATTTCCCATTTCGCTATGATGAACTTCAAACGATTCCACTTGACCAGATCATGGATGGTCAAAAGGTAATGCTAAAGGGAGTTGTGGCTACTGAAGCTTTTGTAAGCAGATTTGGCTACAAAAAGAGCAGACTTAGTTTTAAATTGAGAATTGACCATGATGTAGTCATGGTCAATTTTTTTAATCAACCTTGGTTGAAAGAAAAAATTGAGGTAGGTAAAGAAGTTGCAGTCTATGGTAAATACAATATCTCAAGACAAAGTTTAGCGGGTTTTAAATTTATTGCAGCTAAAGAAAATGATAGTGGCATGGCTCCAATTTACTCAGTTAACCGACATTTAAGGCAAAAAAAATTAATTGATTTCATTAATATTGCTTTAGATGAATATTTGCCGGCTGTTGATGACGTTGTTCCAGTGGATATTCGACGGAAATATCGTTTGCTTCCTGAAAAAAATATTGTACAAAAAATGCATCACCCGCAAAATTTTAATGAGTCCCAGATTGCAAAAAGAAGTGCCATTTTTAGAGAATTCTTTATTTTTCAAACTGAACTAGCTCAGTTAACTGAAGTCAATCCACAAAACAAGGGGATTCCCAAAAAATATGACCTGAATGAAGTTGCTAAATTGACTAAATCTTTGCCGTTTGAATTGTCCACGGATCAAAAGCAGGTTATCAACGAAATTTTTGCAGACATGTTATCATCCAGACAAATGCAGCGTCTTTTACAAGGTGATGTGGGTTCAGGCAAGACTATTGTTGCGGTATATGCAATTTTTGCGGCTGTAACTGCTGGCTTTCAAGCTGCACTGATGGTTCCTACAGAGATATTAGCGACTCAGCATTTTAAAAAGATTGATGAATTGCTAAGGCCTCTAGGTGTAAGATGTGCGCTGCTAACAGGTTCTTCGAAAGCTTTGGAACGAAAAGAAATTTATACAGAATTGACCGATGGCACAATTAATGTTGTGATAGGTACGCATGCTTTAATTCAATCAAACGTAATTTTTAAAAAATTAGGATTAGTAATTATCGATGAACAACACCGGTTCGGTGTTAATCAGCGGCAATCTTTAATTAATAAGGGAAATTTGCCTGATGTGCTTACTATGACTGCTACCCCAATTCCCAGAACTCTGGCATTAACGGTTTACGGCAACATGACTATATCTGAAATACGACATCTTCCAGCCGGAAGAAAAAAAGTAATTTCTTCATGGAAAACGAGTGCCCAAATGGATCAGGTTTATCAGCTAATGCGCGAGCAATTAAAGCAGGGATTTCAGGTATATGCTGTAACACCTTTGATCACAGAATCAGAAGCATTAGATTTAAAAAATGCAGAACAGCTTTATGATAAACTCAGTAAAGATTTTCCTGATGAAAAAGTAGCATTACTTCACGGTCAAATGCCTGGTAATAAAAAAGATGAAATTATGTCCGAATTTGCAGCTGGAGAAATTAATATTTTAGTTGCTACCAGTGTGATTGAAGTTGGTGTTGACGTGGCAAACGCTAATATGATGGTTATCTATAATGCTGATCGTTTTGGAATTAGTCAGCTACACCAGTTAAGAGGGCGAATAGGGAGAGGTAAGACTCAAAGTTATTGCATATTTTTGGCTGATCCTAACACACAGGCAGGTAAAGCTCGTATGAAAATAGTGGCATCAACAACAGACGGTTTTAAATTGGCTGAAGAAGATTTAAAAATGCGGGGAGAAGGAGATATTTTTGGTAAAGCTCAATCTGGTCTGCCTGAATTTCAAGTTGGTGATGTAGTTAATAACTACGATACAATGGTAGTAGCACAAAAAGAGGCTAGAAAATTAATTAAACTTGATCCTCTCTTGCAAAAATCAGAAAATAAAACTTTAAAACAAGTGATAGAATATAAACAATTACAGCAAAAGAGAACATAGTAAAGGTTGAGGATACAATGAGAACTATTGCTATTGATGCTATGGGCGGTGAAAATGCCCCTGAAGCAATTATTAAAGCAGTATTACGGGCCAAAAAGGACTTACCCGAGACAAAATTCATACTTTTTGGCGATCAAAAAAAAATAAAAGAATTATTGGGAAGTGATAGCAGTCGCACACAAGTAGTCAATACTTCTGAAATTATTTTAGATGAAGATGAACCAGTTAAGGCAATTAGATCTAAAAAAGATTCGTCACTTGTCGTGGCAGCACAATTTGTGAAGCAGGGCAAAGCTGATGCACTTTTTTCATTAGGTAATACTGGAGCTATTTTAGCTTGTGGCATATTTATAATAGGACGAATTAAAGGTGTGGCCCGTCCGGGATTCATGCCAACATTGCCTGTAAAAAATTCCGATGATGGTTTCAATATGATTGATGTTGGTGCCAATGCCAAAAGTAAACCAGAATACCTGCTGGCCTGGGCTAAAATGGCTTCATATTATGCAGAAAAAGTAAGAGGAGTCAAAAATCCTCGTGTTGGTCTTCTTAATAATGGATCCGAGAGTGATAAAGGTGATGATGTTCATCAAAAAGCATACCAGTTGCTATTGGAAAGCAAACTTAATTTTATTGGTAATATAGAAGGAAATGAGTTATTAGTGGGTAAAGCTGATGTAGTCGCAACAGACGGTTTTACTGGTAATGCAGTTTTAAAAAACATTGAAGGAACTTCAGGTGTTTTGATACATCTTTTGAAGCAAAGCTTGCTCGATAACGGACCTTTTGTTAAATTAGGTGCGTTAATGATAAAAAAGGCATTAAAAGGGTTAGTTTCAAAATTTGATGTTGACAAATATGGTGGCGCAGTTTTACTCGGAGTCAATGCTCCTGTAGTCAAAACACATGGTCGCTCAGGTCAGCGTGCTGTTTATTTTACAATTAAACAAATTGATAAAATTTTACAGGAAAAAATAATTGATAATTTTAAAGCAGAATTTGCAGTTGAAAATAGGGAGTAAAGACATGAGTAAAGAAGAAATTTTTACCAAAATCCGAGATATATTAGCAGATAATTTTGAAGTTGATAAAGAAAAGATAACTGATGAAACTAATTTCACTAGTGATTTGGACGCTGATTCCATTGACTTAGTGGAATTCATTTTACAATTAGAAGATGAATTCGGCGCCGAGATTTCTGATGAAGATGCGGAGAAATTAAAAACTGTAGGAGACGCAGTTAATTATGTTGCAGATCATCAAAAATAAGTAAAAAATATTCATTATTAATTTGCATACAAAATGTTTCACGGTTATAATTAGAAATTAAATAAATTTATTAAATATCTTTAATAAATTCATTGAAGATTTGAGAGGGGAAATGACCTTTGGAAAAACAAAGTGATCTCTTGCTAGATATCCAGCATTTGCATACTGCATATCGTTTACATGGAAAGTTTTATGATGCTGCAGATGATATTAATTTAACGTTGAAGCGAAATGAAATTTTATCCATTGTAGGTGAATCTGGTTGTGGTAAGAGTACAATTGCATCGAGTATTATCGGCTTGTACGACCATAAAAATACGAAAGTGACTGGTGATATTCTGTATAATGAGTTAAATTTAGTTGGATTAAATGAAAACTTGTTTAACAAAATACGTGGAAACAAAATTGGTATGATCTTTCAGGATCCTCTAGCCAGTTTAAATCCTTTAATGCGTGTTGGCGATCAAGTAGCTGAAACGCTTTATTATCACACAGATATGAATGAAAAAGAGCGTCATGATCGTGTGCTTGAATTATTCAATCAAGTGGGAATGCCGAAGCCAGAAGAAACTTTTCAAATGTATCCTTTTGAATTGTCTGGAGGATTAAGGCAGAGAGTAGTGATTGCTATGGCGATTGCATGTAAGCCCGAAATTATCATTGCAGATGAGCCTACTACCGCTTTGGACGTTACTATTCAGGCTCAAATTTTGGATCTGCTTGAAGATATTCAAAGACAATCTCAATCTGGTATTATCTTAATTACTCACGATTTAGGTGTAGTTGCTGAAACTGCCGATCAAGTTGCAGTTATGTATGGTGGGCAGATAGTAGAAAAAGCTGATGTAAAAACTATTTTTGAGCATCCTTTGCACCCATACACTCGCTCCTTGTTAAATTCAATGCCTCAATCTGAAGATGAAGAAGAAGATTTGCACGTTATTCAAGGAACAGTTCCATCATTGCAAAATATGCCTAGAAAAGGCGACAGATTTGCTGCTAGAATTCCATGGATTCCTGCCAGTGCGCATGAAGAGGACCCAGTAATGCATGAAGTTGAGCCTGGTCACTGGGTAAGATGTACTTGCTGGAAGACGTTCCACTTTCAAGATGAAGTAGGTGGGGAGTAGTTTATGGCTAAAGAAATCATTCAAGTAAAAAACTTAAAAGTTCATTATCCCATTAGATCAGGTTTTTGGAACAGAATTACTGATTATGTAAGAGCGGTTGACGATATTAGTATTACCATTAATGAAGGTGAAACCTATGGTCTAATTGGTGAATCAGGCTCAGGCAAGTCAACTACTGGTAAAGCCATTGTGGGTGTTGAGCCTGTGACTAGTGGCAGTATCCTTTACAAGGGTGTCGATATTACTAAATCTAGAAATCGGCGTAAACTAAACTACAATAAAGATGTCCAAATGATTTTCCAAGATTCAATGTCGAGTTTAAATCCGAGAAAACGAATAGAAGACATTATTGCTGAACCTATTCGAAATTTCGAAAATTTAACTACAGATCAAGAACGTGATCGAGTTCAAGAGCTGCTGGATATCGTGGGTATGCCTAGTGATTCAATTTACAAATACCCTCATGAATTTTCTGGGGGACAGAGACAAAGAATTGGCGTAGCTCGGGCGGTTGCAACTAATCCGCGTTTAATTGTTGCTGATGAGCCAACTAGTGCTTTGGATTTATCTGTGCAAGCTCAAGTTTTAAACTTTATGAAGCATATACAACAGAAATATAATATTGCTTATTTGTTTATTTCTCATGACTTAGGTGTCGTAAAGCATATGTCTGAAAACTTAGCTATTATGCATCGTGGTCGTTTAGTTGAAATAGGTTCAAGAGAAGATATTTATGAGCATCCGATGCATATTTATACTAAGAGATTGCTTTCTGCTATACCGCAAGTTGACGTTGAGCATCGTGATGAGCATAAGAAACATCGACAAGAAGTTGAGCAAGAATTTCAAAATGATCAAAGCAAATGGTATGACAAGGATGGTCGTGTATTTCCTTTGCAACAAGTTTCTGGCAAACATTTAGTAGCCTTACCGAAAAATGAATTGAACGAAGAGAAGATAAAAGAAAAGGAGGGGGCATAATCATGTGGAAAACAGTTCTAAGACGAATTTTAATTATGATCCCGCAAATTATTATCTTGAGTATTTTGGTGTTTTTCTTGGCTAAGATGATGCCGGGTGATCCTTTTACTGGACAAATTAATCCAAATACTGATCCCAAGCAACTTGAAGCTTTAAAAAGAGCGGCTGGTTTATATGATCCCGCACCTGTTCAATACGCACGCTGGGTGGGAAACCTGTTTAAAGGTGATTTGGGAACAAGCTACATTCAACATGTTGCCGTTACTTCCTTAATTGCCGACCGTGCTGTTAATACTTTCTGGTTATCATTATTATCTACAGCTATCTGCTATGCTATTTCTATTCCTATGGGAGTTACAGCGGGTCGTCACCAAGATGAATGGCAAGATCAAGCAGTTCAAATTTTTAATTATGTTACTTTTGCTATTCCGCCATTTGTATTTTATATTTTGGGAATCTGGCTATTTGGTTTTACTTTAGGGTGGTTCCCTATTTCTGGCTCTGTTTCTCCAAGTGCCTCCGGTTTTTGGGGAACATTAGGAAGCCAACTTTATCACATTATTCTACCTGCTATACTAGTGGGATTAATTACCACTACATCAATTGTGCAATACTTAAGAACTGGAATAGTTGATAATAAGGTTGAAGATTATGTTCGTACAGCCCACAGTAAGGGTGTACCGGAAAAAGTTGTTTTTAATAAACATATTTTACGTAACTCCTTATTACCAATAGCTTCTTCCTTTGGTACAGTCATTACGGGACTTTTAAGTGGTTCGATGATTGTTGAATCAGTTTTTAGTTATCCTGGAATGGGTAAGTTATTCTTAGATTCTATTGGTCAGCGTGATTACACAACTTTGACTGCCTTAATATTAATTTTTGGTATTTTAACACTATTAGGTAATCTACTTTCTGATATTATCATGAGTATAATTGATCCAAGGATCAGAATTAAATAAGGGGGGAGGAGAAAAGATGTCCGACAAGAAAGAAATTAAGACTAATTTGAAAGATAAAAAGAAAAATGTTTCTTCTTCTCCTGAATCAAGTTTTAAAGTAATTATTAGAGAAATTGTAAAAGATAAGGTGGCATTATCTGCCTTCGTCGTAATAGTGTTAATATTGCTGTTTACCATGGTAGGCTCCTTATTCCTAAATTCTGCTCAGGTAACTGAAACTAATATTGTAGAAGCGTATAATCCATGGGGAACTGCTGGTCATATATTAGGAACTGATGATGGTGGACGTGATATCGTCAAATTACTAATAATGGGTGGACGAAATTCCATTTTGATTGGTTTGGGTGTAACCGTAGTCTGTGAAACTGTTGGTTTACTTGTGGGTCTAGTATCTGGATATTACGGTGGTAACATTGATGCCATAATAATGAGAATAGTAGATTTTGTTCAGGTATTGCCAACTTTCCCAATTGAAATCGTTTTGGTTTCTGTTATTCCGAACTACAATTCCCTTAGTTTAATTGGAATTATTTCACTTTTTGGGTGGCCTAAAACTGCAAGGTACTTTAGGGCTTTTATACTGTCCCAAAGAGAAAGAGACTACGTTTTGGCTTCCAAAACCTCTGGTTCTTCAGACCTTAAAATTATGTTTCGTGAAGTATTACCAAATATTACCTCGATGATTATTATTGACGTTGTATTAACTATTGCTGGTAATATTGGTATTGAAACTACGTTATCATATATTGGTTATGGTCTGCCGGCTTCTGTTCCATCATTAGGTACTTTGATTGGATTTGCAAATGATCCGGTAAACGTAGTAAGTCGTCCCTGGCTGTGGCTTCCGGCTACAATTTTACTGTTAGCAATATCGCTAAGTATAAATTACGTTGGTCGTGCTCTACAGCGTGCTGGTGATGCCAGACAACGTGAGAATTAATTCATTAATAGAATACAAAAAGCTTTGTCTAAAGAGACAAAGCTTTTTTTAATTAAAAATTATTATTATAAACTTATTAGACTATTATGATACTTTTTGATAAGATTTTTTTCTATGCTAGAATATGTTTGTTAGCTTATTCCAAGAATTTAGAATTTATTCAATAAAAAGATTGGAGTATGAATTAAATTATGAATAAAACAAAACTTTTATATTCTGCTGGTATCGTTTCAACTGCCGCACTAACTTTAGTAGCTTGTGGCAAAGGTAATAGCACTACTAAGAATGAAAATGCTAAAACTGCAAGTAAATTTCCACAATCTGTTCCTGTAAAAAAAACCAAAAAAGGTGGAACTTTAAAGTATGCAATTATGACAGATACTCCTTTTACTGGCATTTTTTCTGATGAATTATCGACTACAGCCATTGATAGTTCAGTAGCTGAACCAGGAGAAGAAGAATTATTTGATACTGATGATAATTTCAAAATTACTAATAAAGGTCCAGCTACAATGAAACTGGATCGTAAAGCTAAAACTATTACGATTAAAATAAAAAAAGGTGTGAAGTGGTCAGATGGCAAACAAGTTAATGCTAAGGATGTAGAGTACCCTTACGAAATTTTAGCAAATAAGGCGACCAAAGCACAACGTTATAGTAATCAATTTGAAGAAATTGTCGGAATGAAAGAATACCATAACGGTAAGTCAAAAACTATTTCAGGAATAGAAATGCCAGAAGGACCAGATGGTCTGACTGTCATTCTGCATTTTAAAGAGATGAAACCGGGTATGGTATATAGTGGTAATGGCTATTATTGGGAATATGCAGCTCCATACCATTATTTAAAAGATATTCCATTTGAAAAATTACAATCTTCAGATCAAATTAGAAAAAAGCCACTGTATTTTGGACCATATAAAGTTCAGAAATTAGTTCGTGGTCAATCTGTAACTTGGGTTCCAAATAAGTATTATTGGCGTGGCCATCCAAAGTTGGATAAAGTGGTTTCACAAGTGATTTCACAGAATTCGATCTCACAGGCAATTAAAAGTCATAAATTTGACATTGCTCAGGTAGTTAATTCTCAGTGGAACGAAGTTAAGAATACTAAAGGTGTTAATTTTGTTGCCCAAATTCCTCTAGGATATCACTATATTGGCTTTAGAGTTGGAAAATGGAATGCTAAGGCCGGTAAAAATGTGATGAATTCTAAAGCAAAAATGAATAATCAAGCACTTCGTCAGGCAATGACTTATGCCATAAATATTGATGAAGTCGATCAGCATTATACTTCAGGTTTAAGTTTTAGAGTTCCGACTTTAATTCCAGCGCAATTTGGAGACTATTTTGATAAAAAAGCAAAAGGTTATACTTATAATTTGAAAAAAGCCAATCAAATTTTAGATAAAGCTGGTTATAAAAAGAAAGGCCAATGGCGTGTCCAGCCTAATGGCAAGCCACTTACTATCAAATTTTTAGCAATGACAGGCAGTTCAATTCAATCACCAACTGTACAAAACTATATTCAGCAGTGGAAAAAAATTGGCATAAAAGTGAAATTAGTTGGAGGAAGGCTGACGGAATTTAACTCTTTTTATGACAAATTAGGGCATGATGATCCGCAAGTTGACATGTTTTTGGCGGCTTGGTCTTTGGCTAGCGAACCCTCTCCTGCATCTCTTTATGGTGAGACCTCACAGATGAATTATAGTCGGTTTGCAACTCCAGAAAATAATAAACTTTTGCAAGAAATAGATTCTCAAAAGTCATTTGATCATACGTATAGGGTTAAGAAATTCCATGAATGGCAGAAATATATGAATAAAAAGGCTTATGTTGTTCCTGTTGATAATTCTTATAAGGTAATAGCAGTAAATAATAAAGTTACGGGTTATTCCACCAAGCCCTCTGATAATTCTAATGGTCATCAATTATGGTACAAAATTGGATTTATAAAATAGAAAAATAAAATTTTTAATTAATTTCAATAAAAATGCATTGAGCTGATAAAGTCCAATGCATTTTTATTATTAAGAATAATTAAAATGATATTATTAATAAAATATTATTTTTTATTTAAAAATTTAATTTAATATGATATTATTTAGTATATTACACTCATAATTAGAAAAAGGTTTAGATTTTGAAAGGATCAAATAATCATGAAAGAACATAGTCTGTTTTATACGATAGGATTAGTGACAGTTACAGCTTTGACAATGGTTGCTTGCGGTAAAAAAAATAATGATAATGAAAATACTGCAAAATAAGCTAGTAAATTTCCTGAAAAAATGCCTGTAAAAACTTCAAAGCGGGGTGGTGTAGTTAAAGTAGCTTTACAAACTGACTCACCTTTTACCGGTATTTTTTCAGATCAATTACAAGTGACGGTCGTTGATGCTGATGTAGCCTCTCCTGGTTCAGAATCTTTATTTGATACTGATGATAATTTTCGTTTTACGGATAAGGGACCAGCAACTTTGAGGATTAATCGCAAGAATAAAACAATTACAATAGAAGTTAAAAAGGGAGTTAGATGGTCTGACGGCAAACAGGTTACTGCCAAAGATGTAGAATATCCGTACGAGATTTTATCGAATAAAGATACAAATTCACAAAGATATTCAAGTCAATTTGAACTTATAAAAGGTCTTAAGGAATATCATGAGGGAAAGGCAAAATCAATTTCAGGAATAGAAATGCCTGATGGCGAAAACGGCAGGAAAGTAATACTTCATTTCAAGCAATTGAAACCAGGAATGTATAATAGTGGGAATGATTATTTTTCAGAATATACGGCTCCATATCATTATTTAAAAGATGTACCTTTTAAGAAGTTGGAATCATCAGATAAGATTAGAAAAAAACCTTTGTATTTTGGACCATTTAAATTAGAAAAATTAGTACGTGGTCAATCAGCAGTTTGGGTACCGAATAAATATTATTGGCGTGGTAAGCCAAAGCTGGATAAGATAGTGTATCAGGTAGTTTCGCCTAATTCTTCAACACAAGCTATTAAGAGTCACAAATTTGATGTTGTGAATGTAATAAATTCCCAATGGGATCAGGTGAAAAATACTAAAAAAGTAAAATTTATTGCAGAAATACCGCTCGCTTATTGGTTCATCGGTTTTAAGCTTGGCAAATGGGATCCAAAAACTGGTAAAAATGTCATGAATCATAAAAGTAAGATGGATAACGTTGCTCTACGTAAGGCAATTGGGTACGCAATGAATGTTGATGAAGTAACCAAGCACTATACTCATGGCCTTACATTTCATATAACTACTTTTATTCCTCCTCAATTTGGTGATTACTTTAACAAAAATATTAAAGGATATAATTATGACGTTAAAAAAGCCAATCAAATTTTAGATAAAGCTGGATATAAAAAGAAGGGTAAATGGCGTGTTCAACCTAACGGCAAACCATTAAAGATTAGATTCATGGCTAAAGCCGGTGATCCTAATCAAGAACCGATTATTGAAAATTATATTCAACAATGGCATAAGGTCGGATTGGATGTTAGACTGTTAAACGGCAGAGTAACTGAATCAAACACTTTTTATGATAAGCTTAATCATGATGACCCACAAGTCGATATGTTTGAGGCAGGATGGTTGTTGTCATCTGAGCCCTCAGCAAGAGGTATGTATTGGGAAAAAGGTGCAGCGAATTATGATCGTTTTGTATCTCCTGAAAATGAAAAATTGTTGCAGGAAATGGACTCACAGAAAGCTTTTGATCATAAATATCGTGTAAAAGTTTTTCATGAATGGCAAAAATACATGTTTGATCAAGCGTATATGATACCAACTGTCAATTCATATAAAATTAAAGCAATTAACGATCAAATCACAGGATTTTCTCTCAAACCATCTGAAAATAACAATGGTCATGTACTTTGGTACCAAGTGGGTTATGTTAAATAAAATTATGTAAGACTCAAGTTTTTAAGGCTTGAGTTTTATTTTTGCTAATATAAAAAGGTATTTTATAGAAAATTTTAATTAATAATTAATAAAATATTTATTTTACTAATCTTTTTTGTTATTATTTGATTTAGGTTTTAAATCGTGTTTGTACTTTTGTAAGGAGAGAAGAATGATGAAAGAAAAAAATTTTTTATGCTCCATCGGTATTATAGCTACATGTGCCATGGCTCTGGTTGGTTGTAATAAGGCAAATAAAAGTAATAATGAGGACAGTTCGAAGGAAGCAAGTAAATTTCCAAATGCTTTGCCAAAAAAGGAAACAAAGCAAGGTGGAACTGTTAGAGTTGCCGTTGAAACAGATACGCCCTTTACAGGAATATTTACTGATGAGTTAAGTGTAACTGCGACTGACGCAGAAGTTGCTTCACCCGGCGAGGAATCTTTGTTTTATACAGATGATAATTACAAAATAAATGATAAAGGTCCAGCAACAATGAAGCTGGATCAAAAAAACAAAACTATAACTATTAAAATCAAAAAGGGTGTTAAATGGTCAGACGGCAAACAAGTGGTTGCTAAGGATATGGCATATCCATATGAAATATTGGCTAATAAAAATACTAAAGCTCAAAGATATTCTACTAAAATGGAAGTTCTGAAAGGAATGAAAGAATATCATGAGGGCAAAGCTAAAAAAATTTCAGGAATTGAATTGCCAGACGGTGATAATGGTCGCAAAATGATATTGCATTTTTCCTATATGACACCAGGAATGGCCTTTAGTGGTAATGACTATTATTGGGAATCAGCTTCACCATATCACTATTTAAAGGATGTACCTTTTAGCAAACTCGAATCCTCAGATAAAGTTAGAAAAAGACCAATATATTTTGGACCTTATAAGTTAGATAAACTAGTTCGTGGACAGTCAGCTACATGGGTACCAAACAAATACTATTGGCAAGGCAAACCAAAACTGGATAAAATTATTTATCAAGTTGTTTCCCCTAATTCTACTTCTCAAGCAATCAAATCACATAAGTTTGATATTGCTCAAGTTATTAATGCTCAGTGGAAACAAGTAAAAGATACTAAAGATGTGAGATTTATTGCAGAAATTCCTTTATATTACTCATACCTAGGGTTTAAGGTCGGCAAATTTGATGCCAAAAAAGGTAAAAATGTTATGAATCCTCATAGTAAAATGAATAATAAAGCCTTAAGGCAAGCTATTGGGTATGCCATGAATGTAGAGGATGTCAATAAACGTTATAATAACAATCTGAGTTTCAGAATTCCAACATTAATTCCAAAGCAATATGGTGATGTATATAATAAAAATGTTAAAGGATTTTCTTATAACTTAAAAAAGGCTAATGAACTTTTAGATAAGGCTGGTTATAAGAAAAAAGGTAAGTGGCGCGTTCAGCCCAATGGTAAACCTCTAAAAATTAACTTTTTAGCCATGTCGGGTGATGCTACACAAGGACCAATTATACAAAATTACTTGCAACAGTGGCATAAAATTGGGCTAAATGTAGGCCTTCTAAATGGTCGGCTGACAGAACGTAATTCATTTTATGATAAAGTTCAAAACGATAATCCTCAAGTAGACATGTTCTTAGGAGCTTGGGGTCTTTCTACGGAACCATCACCTAATGGATTATATAGTGAAGGTGGGCCAGCAAACTATACCAGGTTTGTTACCCCTGAAAATAATAAATTGATTAAAGAGATTGACTCTGCTAAAGCATTTAACCATAAATATCGTGTTGAAAAATTTCATGAATGGCAACAGTATATGTTTGATCAAGCTTATGTCATACCTATCTTTAATGCATATAAAATTAAAGCGGTTAATAATAAATTAACTGGTTTATCACTAAAACCTTCTGAAACTAATAACGGTCATCCAATATGGTACAAAGTCGGTTATATTAAATAAAATGCAGATTATCATTATTTATGATCATGTATACATCTTCCGACTTTAATAAAGCAAAATTAACATTTTATTAGTAAAACTATTGCATTTTTAATTTTAAGTGTTAACATTTAGGTATTAACTTGCTTCCAAAATTATAAATGATGTTGGAGAAGGAGAAAATTGTGTTATGAAAAAAGGTAAACTATTAGGTTCTGTAGGAGTTTTAACTGCTGCAACCCTGACTTTAGTAGCTTGTGGTAAGAGTAACACCAAGAGTAATGAAGGTGCTAAAACAGCAAGTAAATTCCCTATTCAGACTCCCGTAAAAACCGCTAAACAAGGCGGTACGTTAAAGGTGGCAGAAGTTACTAACACCCCATTTACTGGTGTCTTTAATGAAGAGCTGCAAATGGATCAACCAAGTGCTGATGTTACTAGTCCAGGTCAAGAATCTTTATTTGATACTGACGATCACTATAAGATTAATGATAAAGGTCCGGCTACTTTAAAACTGGATCGTAAAGCCAAGACCGCAACTATAACTATTAAAAAAGGCGTAAAGTGGTCTGATGGTAAACAAGTAACTGCTAAAGACATTGAATTTGCATATGAAATTATTGCTAACAAGGCAACAAAATCACAAAGATATGCGACTCAATTTAATATTATTAACGGAATGTCTGATTACCATGAGGGTAAGTCAAAAACTATTTCAGGTATTGAAATGCCAGATGGCCCTAATGGACGTGTTGCAATTTTGCACTGCAAGGAATTGAAACCAGGTATGTACTATAGTGGTAACGGCTATATTTGGGAAATGGCCGCACCTTACCACTATTTGAAGAATATTCCTTTTGCAAAATTGGAATCTTCTGATGAAATTAGAAAGAAGCCATTGTTCTTTGGCCCATACCAAGTTAAAAACGTTGTACGTGGTCAGTCAGTTACATGGGTACCAAACAAATATTATTGGCGTGGTAAACCAAAATTAGATAAGATTGTATACCAGGTTGTATCTCCAAACTCTGCTTCGCAAGCGATTAAGAGTCATAAATTTGATATTACCCGTGTAACTAACAGTCAATGGAAACAAGTAAAGGATACAAAGAAAGTTAACTTTATTGCTCAGATTCCTCTGGCATATAGTTACCTGGCATTCAAGGTAGGTAAATGGGATGCTAAGAAGTCTAAGAATGTAATGAATCCCCATGCTAAAATGGGTAATAAGTCATTACGTCAAGCAATGGCTTATGCTATGAATACTGACGATGTTTATAAACATTATACAGATGGTTTGAGTTTCCAAATTCCTACATTGATTCCAGAACAATTTGGTGATTATTTCGATAAAAGCGCCAAAGGATACACTTATAACATCAAAAAGGCTAATCAAATTTTGGATAAGGCTGGTTTTAAGAAGAAAGGTAAGTGGCGTACTAATCCAAACGGTAAGCCATTAACAATAAATCTTTTGGCTATGTCGGGTAATGCCATTCAACAACCAATTATTCAAAACTTTATTCAACAGTGGAACAAGATTGGCTTGAATGTTAAACTTGTTGGCGGACGCTTGACTGAATTCAACTCATTCTATGATAAAGTTCAAAATGACGATCCAAAAGTTGATCTGTTTTTGGCAGGTTGGAATTTGTCCACTGAGCCTTCTCAGGAACAAATGTATAGTGAAGGAACAATGTCTAACTATTCACGTTTTGTAACTCCTGAAAACACTAAACTTATTCAAGAAATGGATTCCCAAAAAGCCTTTGACCATAAGTATCGCGTTCAAAAATTCCATGAGTGGCAAAAGTACATGATTGATCAAGCATATGTAATTCCTACTAAAAATGATTATAGAATTGATGCTGTTAACAGTAAAATCACTGGTTACTCATTGAAGCCATCACAGACAAACAATGGGCATCAATTATGGTACAAAGTTGCTTACACTAAATAAAGTTATTTAATAAAGAGATTAGAAAACTATTGTCATTTGAGGACAATAGTTTTCTTTTTTAACGCTAAAAACTGGTATAATTTAGATTGTTAAGGAGTTGAAAAAATGGTTAGTACCAAATTCATTAAACGATTAGATACAAAATACAAAATTAAATTTAACAATCCTAACTTATTAGAAGAGGCTTTTACTCATTCTTCTTATGCTAATGAGCATCCTGAAAATGGTACTCGGGATTATGAAAAACTGGAGTTCTTAGGGGATGCAGTTTTGGAATTAGCAATTTCTGATTATCTCTACCGTAATTTTAGAAATCTAAATGAAGGCGAATTAACTCGAATGCGTTCAAATATCGTTGATACTGAAGGATTTGCAGAATTTGCTCAAAAATTTGGTTTCCCGGCTGAGATTAATCTAGGTCATGGTGAGGAAAAAGCAGGTGCACGTTCTCGAAAAACTCTTTTAGAAGATGTTTTTGAAGCTTTTAACGGTGCGCTTTTTCTTGATCAAGGCATGGAAGCAGTCGAGCATTTTTTAAGTTTGACAGTATATCCATTAATTGATGCTGGCAAATTTGATGCTTCAAGAGATTACAAAACAGACTTACAAGAATTGTTGCAAAAAGATGGACCTGTTAAGATTGAATATGAAGTTTTAAAAGAAGAACAAATGCCTTCAAGTTTTACTGTCCAGCTAGTTGTTAATGGGAAAGTATTGTCTAAGGGACAGGGTCACAATAAAAAAGCCGCTGAACAAGAAGCTGCAAAAACTGCTCTAGGTAAGCTCAATTAGGGAGATGAGTGTGTGCCACTAACAGAACTGATAATTGACGGCTTTAAATCCTTTGCCGAAAAAACAAAAATTAAATTTGACACCGGTATTACTGGCATAGTTGGTCCCAATGGTAGTGGTAAAAGTAATATTACTGAAGCGATCAGATGGGTCATGGGCGAATCAAGTGCCAAATCCTTGCGTGGTTCAAACATGAAAGATGTCATTTTTGCCGGAAGTGAATTCCGTCAACCGGCAAATCATGCAGAAGTTTCTCTGATTTTTAACAATAAAAAACACGAACTAAATTTTAAGGAAGATCAAGTTGTTATAACTCGACGGATTTTAAGGTCTGGAGATAATGAGTATTTAATCAACAAAAAGAGTGTCAGACAACGTGATGTGCGTGCTCTATTTTTGGATTCTGGAATTTCACAGGACAGTTTAGCAATTATTTCTCAAGGTCGGGTAGATCAAATACTAAATTCTCGTCCAGAAGAAAGACGTTCATTATTTGAAGAAGCAGCTGGTGTACTTCATTTTAAGAGACAAAAAGAAGAAGCAAAGGTTCAGTTGGAACAAACAACTGATAATTTAGTGCGCATCAACGATCTTGTCAAAGAGCTAGAGCAGAGGATTGAACCTCTTCATGAACAAAGTTCCTTAGCTAAAGAATATCAATTTCAGAAAAAGGGTCTGGATCAAGAACTAAAAACTTTATTGGCATTTGAAATTCACGATTTAGATAATCAAAAAGAAAAAGAACAGGAAAAGGCTGATGAAAATCAGACTCTTTTATCGAAACTGGATCGAGAAGTAAAAGATTCTCAAGAAGCTGTGGCAAACAAAAGAAAAGAATATCAAACTTTAAATAGTCAAAGAGATAAGGTGCAAAATGATTTACTTTCTTTAACTAAAAAGCTTTCTGAAATTAATACCAATTTGCAAGTTGCGGTACAAAGTAAGCAGTATAGCGCAGCTACAAAAAAAGAATATCAATCTGAATTGGATGACCTAAAAAAGCAATTATCGGCAATTGAAAATGATAGAATTGATCTGCTTGAAAAGGAAAAGAATTTAAAGAGTGAGCAAGAGAAGTTGAATGATAAAAGATCTGAACTCTGCGCACAGCTAAAAGAAGATCCTGAACAACTAAACCGAAAACTAGAGCAGCTCCGATCAGCTTATATTCAGTTGTTGCAAGATCAAACTTCTAATAATAATGAAATAGTTTATTTGAATTCTGAACTGAAAAAACTTTCTGATAATAGCCAGTTTCAAACAGAAAATGTTGTTGAAGAACTAAGAACTGAAACTACTGAGCTTAAACGACTTAAAACTGAAGGTAAGTCACTTAAAGAAAACTGTCAGATTGAAGAACAAAAGATAGCAGATTTAACTAATGAGCAAAAAATAAGTCAAAAAAATTTGTCGTCGCTTCAAGAATCATTGTCGACCAAAAAACAACGTTTTAGTCAATTAAATGCACGTTATGATGCTCTGGAAAATATACGCAAACGTCATGAAGGTTATTTTTACGGAGTCAAAAACGTTTTAAATAATTTATCTGCTTATCCCGGAGTAATTGGAGCAGTGGGTGAATTAGTTGCTTTTCCTGTTAAATATGAAGCTGCAATGGCTACAGCATTAGGGAATGGGGTTCAAGATTTAGTTACTAAATCAAAACTGGATGCTCGGGATGCTATTAATAAATTAAAAGAAAACCATGCGGGTCGTGCTACTTTTCTTCCTCTTGACGGTTTAAGAGAATATACAATACCAACTTCAACTATCAATACAATTTCTTCTTTTTCCGGATTTCAAGGTATTGCTAGCGAAATAGTTAAAAGTTTGCCTAATCAAGATATTGCGCCTGCAATTAATTATCTCCTTGGAAATACTATAATAGTTGACACAATAAGCAATGCTATGAAGATAAGACAGAGAATTTCTCGCTATCGTATTGTAACTCTTGACGGAGATGTTATTTCACCTGGTGGTTCAATGACAGGAGGAGTGCGTAATCAAAAAAGCAATTCTCCACTTCAAACAACTGCTGAACTGAGTCAATTAAGACAAAATATTAATGATTTAAAAGCAAAAATTAAGAATGAACAATCTCAGTTAGCTGATGCTGTAAGCAAGAATGAAATTTTAACTCAGCAGTTGAATGAAATGACATCGAAATTTCAAAATCTTAAACAAGAATTAGGTGAAGCGGCTCTTTCTTATCAAAACCAAGAAAAAGAAGTGAACAGGTTAAAGGCTGCAAATAGTTTGTTTGAACAACAAAAGCAAGAACGCAACCAGGAAATTACTGAAACTAAGAACAAGATTAAGTCTGCCGAAAAAAAGAAGAAAGAACTGCAGGAGAAAATACTTCAGCAAAAACAAGATATTAGTGAATTGCAATTACGTATTAAGAACTTTTCAGAGTTGAATCAAGAGGTTCAGGAAAAGTTAAGCGAACTTGATCCGCAAATAGCGGTTTATGCTAATAAGTTGGAGAACGTTTCAAAGCAAAAATCCGATAAAAAGAATGAATCAAAGCAGCATCAAAATCAAATTAATACTTTGTCCCAAAAGTTGAAAGAACTTGATGAAAATGATGTGCTTGGTGACGAAAAGAAGATGAACTTTGAACGCGAAAATAAAGAGGGGATTGCAAAAAAGAAAAATTTGCAGGAACAACTTAATACTTTAAGTTCTAAATTAGGACAGTATGATGCTAAAATTAACCAGCTTGATCAGGTAGCGAGTCGTAATTATGAACTTCGTAAAGATGCTGCTGCTGAACAAAAAGATTTTTCTGTGAAAATAGCACAGTTGAATAGCCAAATAGATCAACGTCTAGATACTTTGAATACGGAATATTCACTAACATATGAGGCCGCATTGAATCAAGCCGAAATAGAAAATAACGAGACCAATAGGACACAACTTCAAAAGAATGTGAAATTGCATCGCATGTCTATTGCGGACATTGGTCCAGTTAATCTGAAGTCAATTGAAGAATATGAAAATGTCAAAAAACGTTACGACTTCCTTAATGCACAACAAAATGATTTGTTAAAGGGTCGAGACAATTTAGAAAAATCGATGTCAGAACTTGATCAAGAAGTATGTAGTCGCTTTAGTAAAACTTTTACAGAGGTAGCTCATAGTTTTACTGAATTATTTCCGGTGGTTTTTGGAGGTGGCAGTGCCAAATTAGTTTTGACTAATCCTGAAGATTTATTGAACACAGGAGTTGAAATTATTGCTCAACCACCGGGTAAAAAGTTGCAAAAACTAAGCTTATTATCAGGTGGAGAAAGGGCATTGACAGCAATTACATTGCTTTTTGCTATGCTCAAAGTTAAACCAGTACCATTTTGTGTACTGGATGAAGTGGAGGCAGCACTTGATGATGCAAACGTCACACGCTTTGCACATTTCTTAGAAGAATATGACATGCATACACAATTTATTGTAATAACACATAGAAGAGGAACAATGGAAAAAGCAGACCAACTTTATGGTGTTGTCATGCAAGAATCAGGCGTATCGCAGGTATTGTCAGTGTCATTAAAAGAATTAAAAAATGAGGTGAAATAACAGTGGGTTTATTTGATAAGATAAAAAAATCTTTATTTGGTGAAGAGAATAGTAAAGCTACTGATGATTCGCAGAATCAATCAGAAAAAGAGCAACAAGAATCTTCTGAGGAGATAGAAAACAAGGAAGAGATAGCCTCTGAAGAAAAACAAACTTCAGAAAAGAATGAATCAGAAAACAAAAATTCGACAGCTTTTCAGGAAGAAGAATCTTTAGAGCAAGAAACTGAGGATGAGCCTGATAATGAAAAGGAAAAAGAAACTGAATTATATGAAAAAGGTTTAGAGAAAACTAATCAGGGTTTTGGGGCTCGATTAAATCGCTTTTTTGCCCAGTTCAGGACTGTTGATGAAGATTTCTTTGATGACTTGGAAGAGCTACTCATTGAGTCTGATGTCGGTTATGAGACTGCCGAAGAATTGACTGACGAACTGCGAGATGAAGCAAAATTGCAGAAAGCCAAGTCGCGAGATGATTTGAAAAAAGTTATTGTTGAAAAATTAGTTAATCTTTATGACCAAAGTGGTAATTCCGAAAATGAAAAATTAAAGTCTCATAACGATGGTAAGCCGAATATTTATCTTTTTGTAGGTGTAAATGGCGCGGGCAAAACCACAACAATTGGTAAATTGGCTAAAAGATTTAAAGATGAAGGGAAGTCAGTTCTTTTAGCGGCAGCAGATACTTTCAGAGCTGGTGCAGTTGAACAATTATCAGAATGGGGAGAAAAAGTTGGTGTTCCAGTAGTAACTGGAAAGGAACAAGCGGACCCTGCTTCAGTTGTTTATGATGCGACTGATAAAGCTATTAAAGACAATTATGATTATTTATTAGTGGATACTGCTGGTCGTTTACAAAATAAAAAGAATTTAATGAATGAGCTGGAAAAAATTGAACGGACAATTAAAAAGCAAGCACCAGAAGAGCCAACAGAAACTTTATTAGTTTTAGACGGCTCAACTGGTCAAAATGCACTCCTTCAAGCTAAGGACTTTGACAAGACTACCAAATTAACAGGATTGGTTTTGACTAAATTAGACGGTTCCTCAAAGGGCGGGGTGGTTTTGGCAATTAGAAATGAGATGAAATTGCCAGTAAAATTAGTTGGTTTAGGTGAAAAAGCCAGTGATTTAGCTGATTTTGATGCCGCAAACTATGCTGTCGGACTATTTCATGATTTAATTTAAAAATAGATTTTTTAAAGGGAGATATTTATATTTAATGAAAGAATACAGTGCATGTACAACAATTTTAGTCGGTAAAAAGGCTTCAGTTGACGGGTCGACCATGATTGCTCGTAATGATGACACTTTTCGTCCAATTACACCGCAAAAATTTATTATCAGACCCGCTGCAAAAAATGAATCGGGTCGTAAAATTAAGTCTTGGTTGAATAAGTTTAAATTAGACTTGCCTGAAAATGCTCAGGCTGTTCCTGCTGTACCAAATGTTGATTACAAAAACCGTGGTTATTACGATGAGAGTGGTATTAATCAAGAAAATGTGGCAATGTCTTGTACTGAATCAACTTATGGTAATGAGAGAGCACTCGCATATGATCCACTGGTAAAAGATGGTCTTGATGAAGATTGTATGCAGTCAGTTGTTTTGCCTTATATTCACTCTGCTAGAAATGGAGTTGAATATTTAGGCAAACTGATAGCTAAATATGGTTCACCGGCAGGCAACTCGGTCCTTTTTGGTGACAAAGATGAAATATGGTATATGGAAATTGTCACAGGTCATCACTGGGTAGCACAACGTATTCCAGATGATGCTTATGCAATTGCTGCAAATAGGGTTTCTATTGAACAAGTAGATTTTGCTGATTCAGACAACTTTATGTGGAGCGAGGGAATTCAGGAGTTTGTTGCCGATCACAACTTAAATGTTGATCATCAGGGATGGAATTTCCGTCATATTTTTGGTACTTATAGTGAACAAGATAGGTTTTATAATACTAATCGTGTTTGGTACGGTCAAAAATATTTTAATCCCGAAATTGAACAAGATCCAACCGATGGTGATTTACCTTTCATTCGGCGTGCAGCTAAGAAAATAACCAGAGAAGACATTGAATTTGTGCTCGGCAGTCATTACCAAAACACTCCGTATGATCCTTTTGGTAAAGGCACAGATGAAGAGAAGCATCGTTTCCGTCCAATTGGTTTAAATAGAACGCAAAATTCCCACATTTTACAGATTAGAAATGATGTTGACCCTGATAAGGCAGCAATAATGTGGCTTTGTATTGGTGGGCCAACTTTCACGCCTTTTGTACCATTCTTTGCTAATATGAATGATACTGATCCTTCTTACAATAACACATCAATGGAATATAATCTTAATGATGCTTGGTGGTACTACAAATCTTTAGCGGCACTTGTAGAAACGCATTACCCACAGTTTGTTCAACTCGATAGTGATTATCTGAATGAACTTAATCAATACTATCGTCGTCGTGTGCATAAGATTATCGAAGTAGCTAGTGATAAATCAGGGACTGAATTAACTTCATATCTAACTAAGGCCAATCAAGAGACTGTTGCCTATACTAGAAAGCGTTCTGAAAAGCTTTGGGCTCAGATGATGATTGATTCAATCAATATGTCAAAACTAACATTTAATATGGATGAAAATCTTTAAATAATAATACTATTTAAAGGCATTAAAAAAGTCTGGAAAAACTTTCCAGACTTTTTTATTTTTGAGAAGTGCTATTTACGCATTTTCTTATTCATAGCAGAATGACGAATGCCATAAATTAAATAAATAAAGACACCAATTAGTGACCATATTAGCATGTACTTTTTTGCTTGTATATCTAATCCCCAAAAAACAACAAAAGATCCGAGAAATGCTAAAAATGGCAGTACAGGATACCAAGGCATTTTAAAAGCTGGATCAACAATATCTTTTCCTTCGCGTGGCCTTATGCGATAGATTCCCAGAGAAACAAACATAAAGGCAATCAGAGTTCCAGCTGAAACTAATTGTGACAGGAATGAGAAGGGAATAAATGCAGAAATAATAATTGCAATAACTGCAACTGTCCATAATGAGTTTGCTGGTCGATGTTCTTTATTCAATTTACCAAGTACTTTAGGAATCATACCATCGCGACCAAATGAATATACCAAACGAGAACTTGCCATACAAAGACCAATCAAAGCGGTAAACATTCCTAAAATAGCAACAGACTGAACGATAGTGGCAATATGTCCGAAACCTGTTTTTCTTAAAGCGTATCCAACTGGCTCAGCTGAATTTAAATATTGGTGATAAGGTATCATTCCAACTAAGACTAAGCTGACGGCTACGAATAAAATAACTGCTATTAGCAACGAACCGATAATTCCCCGTGGCATAGTTTTTTGCGGGTTAATAGCTTCTGCAGAGTTTGATGCAATGGTATCAAAGCCCAAGAATGAAATATAGATCATCGAAACTCCGGCATAAATACCTTGCCAGCCACCAAAAGGTCCATGAGCTGTTGCACGATAATGTGGTATAAAAGGAATGAAATTAGCTTTTTTAATAGCTGTCAAACCAACGCCAACAAAAAGCAAAATTGCTAAAACTTTGACCACCACTAAAACGTTTTCGACTCGGGAAGCTTTAGAGACTCCAAAGCTGACTAGAAATGCAGCCAACAAAATAGCTAGTAATGCAACCAGGTCAAATAATCCTCCATTTACGCCTAGTGGATTGGCTAGGGCAGCGGGTAATTTCCAGCCTAAAGGTGCTATTAATGCACGAAGATTAGCAGACAAACCAGAGCTAATAAATGCCATTCCAATTAGGTATTCTGCTAAAAGAGCCCAACCAGAAAACCAACCCCAAAATTCTCCAAATATAACATTGATCCAAGAATAAACTGATCCTGCAAATGGCATTGCGGCTGCCATTTCTGCATAGGCGAATGCAACAAGACCAGCTACTATAGATGCAATAACACATGACAGGGCTACAGCGGGTCCTGTGTGCAGTGCTGCAACTTCTCCAGGTAATGTAAAAATTGAGGTTGAAACGATAGTACCTACACCCAGAGCTAAAAAGTCACGAACTTTTAGTGTTCTGACTAAGTGACCATCTTTTTCCTGATAAATATCTGGATCTTCTTTTCGATTCATTAATTTCCATAAATTCACACTGAATTGCTCCTTAGCTTTGTTTAGCATTCTGTTTGAAAGAAATCTACCATTTAAAAAGTTCACACGGGTAACAACTTGAGTGCGAACTTACATTTTATATAGTAAAATTTGTTTTAAACAGTAGGTGTAGTGTAACGCTTTTAAATATTTTTTCAAAACAGTTTGATTACTCAAATAAAAAAACGGTACAAAATTAATATTTATTCGTGTACCGTCTAATCTAATAACTTTCAAGAATGATAATTCTATATCCGTGATAGTAAAATTCCTAAAAATTAATTAAATTAATAATACAGATTTTTATTAAGAAAAGCAATAAATTTTAGTATATCTTTAATCAAATTTTTGGCTTTCAAGATCGTCAATTTCTGACATTTTTGCTATACTTGTTCAAGGTGAGGGCAATGGACGAACTCGAAAAAAACGAAATATTAGGTGATTTATACGCATATTATGGTGGTCTATTAACCAAGAGCCAGCAAAGTTATTTTGAAGACTATTATTATAACGACCTGTCTTT
This sequence comes from Lactobacillus sp. M0396, assembly GCF_016101625.1. Taxonomy (NCBI): domain Bacteria; kingdom Bacillati; phylum Bacillota; class Bacilli; order Lactobacillales; family Lactobacillaceae; genus Lactobacillus; species Lactobacillus sp. M0396. The sequence goes on along the minus strand of NZ_JACFQE010000001.1, from coordinate 311,350 downwards.
AGGAGAAATAGCCATTAATCATCATGTTTCACGTCAGGCAGTCTACGACAATTTACGTCGCTGTCGCAAGTTGTTAAAAAATTACGAAGATAATTTACATATGCAGAGGGATTACAATATGATTGAAGACAAACTAGCAAAAGTTGTAGTCGCACTCAAAAAAAGCAAGTCAAGCCAAGCTTTACAAATAACTACTGATCTAATAAATCAACTGAGGGGAGAGTAATTCGATGGCATTTGAAAATTTAAGTGAAAGAATTCAAAAAGCCTTAAAAAATCTAACGGGTAAAGGGAAAATATCAGAAGATGACATCAATAGTGCCAGTCGGGAAATTAGACTGGCATTACTGGAAGCTGATGTTAACTTTAAAGTTGTTAAAGATTTTATCAAGAAAATAAAGCAAGAAGCTCTCGGAAAAGAAGTTCAGGAAAGCCTTAATCCGGGTCAACAAGTCATTAAGATTGTTAACGATGAATTAACCAAGATGATGGGTGAGAGCGCAGTTTCCCTCAATAAATCTAAACATATTCCTACAATAATAATGATGGTGGGTTTACAAGGTACAGGTAAAACTACTACAGTTGGTAAGTTGGCAAACAGATTAATACAAAAAGAAAAAGCAAGACCGTTGCTAATTGCTGGTGATATTTATCGTCCAGCGGCTATTGACCAGTTGCAGCAAATTGGTGACCAGCTAAAAGTTCCTGTTTATAGTGAAAAAGATCAAAAAAACGTAGCTCAAATAGTACAAGACGGCTTAAGCCAAGCCGATAAAGATAAAAATGATTATGTCATTATTGATACCGCGGGTCGTTTGGAAATTGATGAGCCTTTGATGGAAGAACTTGAGCGCGTCAAAAAAGTTGCCCAACCGGATAATATTTTGCTGGTAGTAGATGCCATGACCGGTCAAGCAGCAACTGATGTTGCAAAGGGCTTTGACAAACGTTTAGACATCACCGGAGTTATTTTGACCAAACTTGATGGTGATACTCGTGGCGGTGCCGCTTTATCCATTAGAGCAGTAACCGGCAAGCCAATTATTTATACTGGTCAGGGTGAAAAATTAACTGACCTTGAACAATTCTATCCTGATCGTATGGCTTCTAGAATTCTAGGTATGGGTGATATGCTGACTTTAATTGAAAAAGCTCAGCAGGATTATGATGCCAAAAAAGCTGAAGAAGTTGCTGAAAAAATGAAAGAAAATACTTTCGATTTCAACGACTTTGTTGATCAGATTGAGCAAGTTGAAAAAATGGGTCCACTTGACCAGCTGATGAAGATGATTCCAGGAATGGCAAATAATCCACAGCTTAAGAACGTCAACTTCGATAAAAAGCAAATTGTTTATGTGAAAGCAATTATTTCATCAATGACAGAAGAAGAGCGAGAAAATCCAGAGTTGCTTAATCCTAGTCGCAGAAGAAGAATAGCAGCTGGATCTGGTCGACCGGTAGTTGAAGTCAACAGAATGATTAAGCAATTTAAGCAGGCTCGCGATATGATGAGCAAAATTACTAAGGGTAATTTTAAGGGAATGGATAATTTGCCAGGAATGAATTCTCCAATGGGTCGGATGGCCATGAGACATATGGGTAAAAAATTTAAGAAAAATAAGAAAAAACGGATGAAGGTCAAGAGATATCATTCATAAAAAATCACCTGTTAAGTAAAAACACTTTACACCCTTTTAAAAAAGTGCTATATTATTTAACGTAACTTTTAGGAGGAAAAAAATTTATGTCAGTAAAAATTCGTTTGCGCCGTATGGGTGCTAAAAGAAAGCCATTTTATAGAATCGTTGTAGCTGATTCCAGAATGCCACGCGATGGTCGTTTTATTGAAGAAGTCGGTTACTATAATCCAGTTTCAGTTCCTAAGGAATTGAAATTAGACGAAGATAAAATTTTTGAATGGTTGCAAAAGGGTGCTCAACCTTCAGATACTGTGCGTTCACTACTTTCTGGTGCAGGCTTAATGAAGAAACTGCATGATTCAAAATTTAATAAATAGTGAATCGTTAGTTAAAAGTTTGAAGTTAACTGCTTCAAGCTTTTTTCTTTGAGTAGGAGAAACTATGCAATTTTATGATGTTGCGCGAATATTATCTACCCATGGTCTTAAAGGAGAAGTAAAAGTTGCTTTAATTACGGATTTTCCGGAAGAACGCTTTGCTGCAAAGCAAGAATTGGCTTTAAAAGCTAATCAACAAAAAAAGTTGACGGTTAAAACCAGCAGACCTTTTAAACAGTTCTGGCTGGTTCAATTTAATGAAATCACTGATATTGATAGTGCTAAGAAATTAGTCGGCGAAACTTTAGTTGTTAGCGAGCAAAATCAGCATGAACTTCCAGATGGCGCATATTATTATCGCGATATTCTAGGCTGTAAAGTGATAGATAATCATTCTGGGGTTAAGCTGGGTCAAATAACCGGTATCGAAACTCCAGGAGCAAATGATGTTTGGGAAATTACCGAAGAAAATGGTAATGAGTATTTAATTCCCTATATAGATCAAGTTGTTAAAAAGATAGATGTTGAACATAAAAAAGTTTTTGTAGAACTTTTGGAAGGATTACGCAATGAAGATTAACGTATTGACGCTTTTTCCCGATATGTTTACACCATTGACAACTTCAATGCTTGGAAGAGGTCTTGAAGATGGCAGATGGCAACTCAATTTAGTCAATTTTCGTGATTTTACCACGGATATTCATCATCACGTTGATGACAGTCCTTATGGTGGCGGAGCAGGCATGGTCTTGCAAATTATGCCGATCAAAAAAGCACTTGATTCGATCGCAAATAAGGGCAAAGTAATTATTACTGCACCACAAGGCAAAACTTTTAATCAAAAAATAGCACAAGAATGGTCTAAAGAAGAGAACCTTACATTTATTTGTGGTCATTATGAAGGCTTTGATCAGCGCATCTATGATTTGGCAGATGAAACAGTTTCAATTGGTGATTATGTCTTAACTGGTGGTGAATTACCTGCAATGAGTATGATTGATGCTACTGTTAGATTGATTCCGGGTGTTTTGGGAAATATTGCCTCACCAGTAGAGGAGAGTTTCACTCGTGGTTTGCTGGAATATCCACAATATACCAGACCAGAAGATTTTGAAGGAAAGAAAGTACCTGAAGTATTAACATCTGGAAATCACCAAAAGATTGATGAGTGGCGTCATAAGGAAGCTTTGCGGGCAACCTACTTGTACAGACCGGATTTACTTGAAAATTATAATTTAAGTAAAGAAGAAAAGAGAATGTTGACGGAAATAGAGCAGGAAAAAGATCAAACTTGATTTTAATTGCTATTTTTGCTAATATAATTGAGGTGTAATTTATTTTTGCACTAATAGTTAGGGGTGTTCCGCTGACGTGAATGACGTGAATGAATGCCGGAGAAGGAGAAAATAAAAATGGATCCATTAATTCAAGAATTAACTAAAGAACAATTACGTGACGATATTCCTGACTTCCGTGCAGGAGACACAGTTCGTGTCCACGTGCGTGTTGTCGAAGGTTCACATGAACGTATTCAGATGTTTGAAGGCGTTGTTATTAAGCGTAAGGGCACTGGAATTGGTGCCAGCTATACTGTACGTAAGATGGCATCTGGTGTTGGTGTTGAACGTACTTTTCCAGTAAACGATCCACGTGTTGCCAAGGTTGAAGTATTACGTCACGGGCGTGTACGTCGTGCTAAACTTTACTACTTACGTGATCGTCACGGCAAGTCTGCTAGAATTGCAGAAAAGCGTCGTTAAATTAACGCTTAAGTAAAGGAGAATCATTCCGTAAAGGGATGATTCTCTTTTTTGTTTATGTTAAAATCTTCAGCAAAATATTTTTTATGGAGGGTAGAATTATGAATGAACCATTTTTATTAAATTTTGATACTAGTCCAAAAGCAGTTCTAGAACCAGAGCACGAAAAAGAAATTAATCACTTTCATTTTCAACCTAAATTGCTGTTTGCATTTTTAACTACAGCTGCAATCAACAAATTTTTAGTTGGTCGTCCTCATAAACAAGTGGGATTTTTTGAATGTTTTGAAGGAAAAACTCCCATTTATGAAGTTGATTTAGATGGAGCAAAGTTTACCCTTTGTCAGGCTAAAATGGGGGCCGCGGCCGCTGTGCAACTGTTAGATTGGTTAATAGGCTACGGTGTTAAACAGATTTTAGCAGTTGGCTCAGCAGGTTGTTTGGTTGATTTACCGGAAAATTATTTTCTCGTGCCTATAAAAGCCATAAGAGACGAAGGTACGTCATTTCATTATTTAAATCCAGAGACATTTGTCATGTTAGAATCCGCATTTTTAGACAAAACAAAGAAGCTAATGAACGAAAATGGATTTACGGTTAAAGAAGTAACTACGTGGACTACTGATGGTTTTTTTAGGGAAACTGCCAAGAAAGTAAAACAGGCTAAAGCATTGGGCGCCTCATGTGTTGAAATGGAATGTGCGGCACTCGCTGCTTGTGCACAATTTAGAGGAGTCGACTTTGCACAAATATTATTTACAGCAGATTCTCTTAAAGATGTAGAAAAGCATGAAGAAAGAGGCTGGGGCAGGGATGCTCATGAAGCAGCAATTAATTTAGCTGCCAATATCATTAGTAAAATTTAACCAAGTTTGTGAAAAAATACTTCCGTGGAACCAAAGTGAAACAGCGTTATTATTCACAAGCAAATAACATAAAAGCTTTAGAAATAGCATTTTTAAGTATAAAATCAATGTAAAGATTGTGAATTGATTTAAAGCATTAGTTGTGGAAAGTCAATTTCTTGCCATAATGACAGTATTTTGAGACGTTACGTTTGACTACTAACAGGAATTTTGCTAGGTAAATATCTAAAAATACTTAAAGTTCAAGCAAATCAAAATAATAGTCAAAATTAGTCTGATAAACCAGTGAGACCAAGTGATTTGTCCGTAAAGAAAAATTCCGTTTGCTAGAGCGGTAAGCAAAACTGCTACTAGAAATATAGTAGTTAAAAGTGGTTTTTTTAGAAAACTTCCGGCAATAATGCCTAATGCGGACAAGACGTTGATCATGATTAGCCAAATTGGCAAACTAGTAAAAGATGAAAAGCTGGCGCTAGTCATAAGAACACCATATATAATAGTTAAAGAGATTGTTAGATATGACATTTTTATACCTCCTGCTAAAATTTAATCATCTGGGGTCGACCCTACGTCAAGGAGATAATTATGTATTTGAAAGAATTTATTCAAAAGGAAAATACTACACGTGATACAGTTAGACATTATATCTACTTAAGCTTATTAAATCCTGGTCGTAAGGGAAGAAACTATTGGTTTACTGAAGACGAAACTGATATTTTTGAAGCAATTAAAGAGTTCCAAGACTTAGGTTTTTCGCTTCAAGAAATAAAGGACATAAAAAAACTACACGATGAATCGTGTAGTACTGAAAAGCAGCGTAAACAGAACTTAAAGTTAATTAAGGATAAAATCGCTGTTATAAATGCAAAAATAAACAAATTAAAAATGCAGGAAAAAGTCCTGGAAGAAGTAAAAGAAACTATGGAGAAAAAAGCATTATTGAAACTCGTAAAAAATAATTTTTATTTATCCCAATAATGCTATAAAGTTCTTTTGTTAAATAATAGTGTTACGGTACAGTCCAACTACTTTACCTAAAATGTGGACGCTTGACAATATGATCGGTGCCATCGTATCATTTTCAGGCTGTAAACGATAGTGACCTTTTTCCTTGTAAAATCGTTTTACAGTTGCTTCATTTTCATCTGTCATTGCTACTACAATTTCACCGTTAATAGCTGAAGATTGTTTGCGGACAATTACATTATCTCCGTTTAAAATACCAGCATTAATCATACTTTCTCCATGTACTCTCAACATAAAGAGATCGCCAGCATCGTTTGCTAAATCAGGAGGCAAAGGGAAATAGTCTTCTATGTCTTCAACAGCTAAAATAGGTTGACCAGCAGTCACATCACCAACAACTGGAATTTCTTTTGGTTGGACGCCAATTGCTTTTTTCCCTTCATCGGTTATTTCTAATGCTCTTGGTTTTGTAGCATCCTTTATTATTAAGCCCTTGTTTTCAAGCCTTGATAAATGGCCGTGTACAGTAGAAGTGGAAGATAAATCTACAGCATGACATATTTCACGCACAGTTGGAGGAAAGCCCCTGTCTTCAACCGTTTCATATATATAGCGTAAAATTTGTAACTGCTTATTGTTTTGTTTTGTAGTCATAGTTATCTCCAGTATTATAAACGTCTTTAATACTTTTAATTCTAGCAGATAATTTGGTATAGTACAAACAAGCGTTCTGAAAATTTTAAACTTTTTTTATTACAAATAATAATGTAGACTTTTTTAAGAGAGGTGCTAAAAATGAATGAAGATCTTGAGAAAAAACTAATAAATCGAATAAATGAACTTTATCATAAAAAGGAATCTGTTGGACTAACAGAAGGCGAGGAAATAGAACGAAAGAAATTACATCAGGAATTTATTAAGAACTTCAGAGCAGGCTTTAAACAAGATGTAGAGAATTTAGTGATAATTGATAAAAATGGCAAAGAAATTACTTCTGAAAAAGCGAAAAAAGCTCAAAGAAAAAAAGGTTTAAGAAAAGATTAACTTTGATCTTTAATTTTACTGTATTTTTAGGTAAGATATACCTATTGGACAAATTGAGGTGATTATTTTATGAACTTAGGATTAGCGATTTTTCTGATTGTTATAGCATTAATATTAGGACTTGTAGGAGGCTTTTATGGTGCAAGAGCATATATGAAAAAATATTTTAAGGATAATCCGCCAATCAGTGAAGATATGATTGTTGCCATGATGTCTCAAATGGGCCAAAAGCCTTCAGCTAAGAAGGTAAACCAAGTGATGAACATGATGAAGCACCAAAAATAAAAACTTACTAGATTGAAATAGTGTGGCGGAGAATAAACTCTCCGCTTTTTTACTGAATTTTTAGGTGAATAATGGGTATATTTTTTAAATTAGGTTGGTTTTTTAAAAAAGAAAAAAAGCGTTACCTAATTGGTATTACGTTTTTGGCACTTACTTCAGTTGTGAACTTGGTGCCACCGAGAATCTTAGGTCTAATGGCTGATCAATTAGATGAAGGACATATTAGTTGGCAAGAATATGGTCTTCTAATTTTGGCAATTGTTTTAGCAGCCCTGTTGCTGTATGGCTTTCGCTATTTTTGGCGTAGTCAGATTTGGGGTGGTGCAGCAGAACTGGAACTACAGTTAAGATCGAAACTATTCCGTCATTTCATGGCTATGGATCGCACTTTTTATCAACGTCACAGAACAGGTGATTTGATGGCTCACGCTACAAATGATGTTTCGGCCGTTCAGGAAGTTGCCGGTGAAGGCGTTTTAACACTCGTTGACTCACTAATAATGAGTGTATCTACCATGGTGGCCATGATTGCTTTTGTTGATTGGCGTTTAACACTTGTGGCTCTTTTGCCGTTACCATTTTTGGCTTGGGGAGCATGGAAATTAGGAGACAGGCTACATGATGCATTTGATAAGTCCCAAGCAGCTTTTTCCAGGTTAAACAATAAAACTCAGGAATCAGTTTCAGGTATCAAGGTTTTGAAAACATTTGGTCAGGGTAAAGAAGATACTGCTGCTTTTGACCAAATGATAGATGACACTATTAAAATCAATAAAAAAGTTTTTAAATGGGACTCTATGTTTGATCCTTTAGGCACATTGCTTATTGGTTTGACATATACAATAACTATTATTTACGGTGGGATGCTTGTTTTTAACAAAGCACTCACTATTGGCCAGTTAGTTTCGTTTATTGCATACATTGGTAATATGGTCTGGCCTATGTTTGCCATCGGATATCTTTTTAATATTTTAGAGCGTGGAAGCGCAAGTTACGATCGTATTGAAAAGCTGCTGGAAGAAAAGTCTGAAATTACGGATAAATATGCTGATCAAAAATTATCTGCCAAAGATATAGCGGGCGATCTTATTTATCATGTTAAATATTTTGCATATCCAGATGAACCGAAAGTTCAAGTGCTGAATAATATCGACTTTACGTTAAAAACAGGTCAAACTCTGGGTCTTGTGGGTAAAGTAGGAGCTGGTAAAACTACTATAATACAGCTTTTACTTAGGGAATTTGATAAGTATGATGGTCACATTACGTTAAATGGACATGATATCAGAGAGATTCCCCTTAATGTTTTATTACGCCAAATATCATATGTACCTCAAGACAATTACCTATTTTCAACCAGTATCCAAAAGAATATCGCTTTTTCAAAAGCAGACAGTAATGAAAGTGCTATTGTTTCTGCAGCAAAGAAAAGTGATCTGCACAATGATATTTTACAGATGCCAGGTGGTTACAATACTTTGGTGGGTGAAAATGGCGTTTCACTTTCCGGAGGACAAAAACAACGTATGTCTATTGCCAGAGCGCTACTTAAACAAAGCCAAATCTTAGTTTTAGATGATGCATTGTCAGCAGTAGATGCCAGGACTGAAATGGCTATTTTACGCTCTCTAAGAAAGGAACGTAAGGGAAAAACAACATTAATTGCTACGCATAGACTTACATCGGTAATGAATGCTGATTTAATTTTAGTCCTAAAAAATGGTCGGATTGTTGAACGAGGAACTCATGACCAGCTGCTGAAATTAAATGGTTGGTATGCTGATATGTGGCAAAGACAAGAATTAGAAGACAAGGTAGGTGACTCCAATGGACGATGAAAATTCATTCCAATCAGTCTGGTCTCAAGAAATTCCTGTAAAAGAGCAACTTAGCATTTTTAAGCGCTTGCTGCGTTTTGTGATGCATTTTAAAAATGAAATGATCATTGCAGGTATTGGTGCTTTTTTAGTAAGTGTAATTAACGTTTTACTGCCATATGGTTTACAGTATTTTTTAGATAATTTTTTGAGTAAAGCTGATGTTACAACACAAATAATTTTATTCGCTGGTTTTCTTTACGCATTTGGTTCCATTGTCAAAGGAATTTTGCAGTTTACCTACGAGTACTTTTTTGCTTTAGGATCAGAAAAATCGCTTGAAGGCTTGCGTTCTGAACTTTATAAAAAGTTGCATACATTAGGAATGCGATACTTTGATCAAACTCCAGCTGGTTCAATAGTCTCAAGAGTAACAAATGATACTATGACTTTGAGCAATTTTTTGACTGTATTATCAAGCGTAGTAATTTCATTTTTCTCAATTATTTCGGCTATGGTAGCGATGTTTTCTACCAATGTGGTGGCTGGATTTATAGTTCTTGCTTTTTTACCTTTACTTTTAGTGATTATTTGGCAATATTCTAAAAGAAGTTCGAAACTTTACCGTAGTTATCGCGAAAGATTAAGTCGCATAAATACTAACTTAAATGAATCAATTGAAGGAGTTTCTTTAATCCAGCAATTTAAGCAGGAAAAGCGTATGACTAATCATTTTGAAAGTGAAAACTCTGCCTTAATGAAAACACGTTTCGATATGATTAATCTTAATTCCTTTTTGTTGTCACCTTTAACTAGTTTGCTATATTCACTTGCATTAGCATTAACTTTAATGTACTTTGGATTTCCGTTAAGGGAAACCTTTGTTCCAGCTGGTGTTGTTTATGCATTTTCACAATATATTTCACAGTTTTTTAATCCAATTGCCAATATGATGGATCAAATGACTTTTTTCCAAGATGGTATTGTAGCAGGCAAAAGAATTTTTCGGATTTTAGATAATACTGATTACGAACCACAACAAAAAGCTGAGGCAGGATTAACAATTAATCAAGGAAAGATTGAGTTTAAGCACGTAAGTTTCTCATATGATGGTAAAAACGAAATTTTACATGATATTTCCTTCACAGTTAATCCAGGAGAAACTTTAGGCATAGTTGGACATACAGGTTCGGGTAAAAGTTCAATTATTAACGTAATGATGCGTTTTTATGAATTTTATAAAGGTGAAGTGTTAATTGACGGGGTTGACATCAAAAAATATCCTAAAGAAGAATTGCGCAAAAAACTTGGATTGGTATTGCAAGAGCCCTTTATGTTTTACGGGGATATTAATTCCAATATTCGCCTTTATAACAAGGACATAACTGACAAGCAAATAAAAAAGGCTGCTGAAACTGTTCAGGCAGATGGCTTTATTGAGAATCTCCCTGGAAAGTACCATGCTAAAGTAGGTGAAGGTGGAAGTGAATTTAGTCAAGGCCAAAGGCAGCTAATATCTTTTGCTCGTACTTTGGTGACGGATCCTAGGATATTAGTTCTGGATGAGGCCACTGCAAATGTCGATACTGAAACTGAAACGCTGATTCAACAAGGATTGAAGAGATTGCGTAAGGGTCGCACAACTTTGGCTATTGCGCACAGGCTTTCAACTATTGTTGATGCAGATCAAATTATTGTATTGAATGATGGCAGAATTGTGGAAAGAGGCAATCACGAGAAACTTCTTTCACAAAAAGGTTATTATTATAATTTATATACCTTACAGAATAGCCAAAAGTGAAAAAAAGCACAAAGCTAAAAACTTTGTGCTTTTTTATATTTAGTATTGACAGCGTTTACATTAAAGAGTAAATTTATCATGTTAGCAGTAGCTAAATTATGATTTTAGTAAGAAGGGAATTATAATGGAATATCAAAAAATTAATCAAACTGACTTGGATAACCTAAGCAAGTTCATTTCAGATCCAGAAAGGTTTATTACTAAACCAACTAAGCACTGGGATCATGACCAATTTGGTACAGTCAAAGCTATGCCAGATTTGGTAATTCAACCAACAAGCAATGAAGAGGTAATGAATGTTGTTAAATACGCTAGTGATCATTCAATACCTTTGGTTCCAAGGGGAAATTCAACTGGTTTAATGGGAGCTAACCTTGCTGTTGATGGCGGAATTTCACTTGACATGATCAAAATGAACAAGGTTTTGGAATATGATCCAGAAAGTTTGACTATGACTGTTCAAGCAGGATTAAGATTGAAAGACTTGGACGAATATTTAGCTGATAAGCCTTTCATGTATATGCCTGCTCCAGCCATGCACTGGGCAACTATTGGTGGCAATGTTTCCACAAATGCGGGTGGACTCAAAGCCATCAAATATGGAGTTACCAGAGAGCACATTCGTGAGATCAAAGTAGTTTTGACTAACGGAAAATTGTATAAATTTGGCTCCAAAGCAGTTAAATCGTCTTCAGGCTATTCACTAAAAGATTTAATTATTGGATCAGAAGGAACTTTGGGTGTTGTAACAGAAGTTACAATTCGTTTATACCCAAGACCACACAAATCTATCAATGCAATTATTCCATTTCCAACTCTAAATGACGCTATTAGATCTGTTCCAGCTATTCTTAAATCTGGAGTTGTGCCAACAACCGTTGAATTTATGGGACGCAAGGTTGTTAAACTCTGGGAAACATATGCTAAGGACGAATTTCCGATTAAGCATGGTGATGGTTTTATTATCATTGGAATTGACGCCTTCACAGAAGATGAATGGAAAGCAGAACTTGACGAAACTTTAGAAGTTGTTAAACCGTTTAAAGCAGAAAAGGCAATTGTATTAAGTGCTGATTCTGATGAAGCTAAGAAGATTTGGAAATGTCGTGAAGAGTTATTGCTTGCTATTCAAAACTCCACACCAAAGATGGATGAAATTGATGTCTGTGTTCCAATCAACCACATTCCAGTAGTTTTAGACCGAATCGAAGAGCTAGAGAAGGAATTGAATATTAGAATTCCAAACTTTGGTCATGCTGGAGACGGCAACCTGCATATTTACCTTTGCTCAGATGATATGACTGATGAAGAATATGCAAAAACAAGCGATAAAGTAATTTCAGAGTTATACAAGACTGCTAAATCACTTGATGGAAATATGTCTGGTGAACATGGTATTGGCTACGCTAGAGCAAATTATTATGAAGACTTTTATGGTAAAGAATATACTGACTTACTACGCAAGGTTAAAAAGTTATTCGATCCTAATTACATTGTTAATCCAGGAAAAATTTTTGAACCTTAATTCATATCTTAATTCATAGTGTATATGTGCGTTTAATAAAAAAAGCTGACAAAGTTTATTTGTCAGCTTTTTTGTGTAGATTAAATTATTAATATTACTTATTTAACATATACTTTCTAGTCATTGGTAAGTTTTTACCTGAAGGTCCTTTAGTAATCAGATATTGGACAACATCGATATTGCCAGATTCAAAAGAAGCAGCGCAAGCCTGCAGGTATAAATCCCACATTCGAGTAAAACGCTCACCCATATTCTTTTGAATTTGATCCCGTTTAGCATTAAAATTTTTATCCCAAATTTCCAATGTTCTTTGATAATGTCTTCTAAGCATTTCCAAATCCGTAATTTGCATGTTGTTTTCGACAATATGACTGATATTTTCACTTAACCCTGGTACATAACCACCTGGAAAAATGTACTTGTTAATCCAAGCGTTTTTGGCACCACCTTGTTGACGCGTAATGCCATGAATGAGAGCTACGCCATCTTTCTTTAAATATTTTGAAACATCGGCAAAGTATTGACCTAAATTTTCTTTACCAACGTGTTCAAACATTCCTACAGAGGTAATGTAATCCCATTGTTCATTTCCCAACTCGCGGTAGTCTTCTAACTTAACTTCTGCAATATCCTGCAAGTTTTGATCGTATATTTTCTTTTGAACAAGTTTATATTGCTCTTCACTTAATGTTACGCCAGTTACCTTAAGGCCATATTCTTTAGCCGCTAGCAGCATGAGAGTGCCCCAACCGCATCCAATGTCAAGCAGTGTCTTTCCTTTTTCGGGATGTAATTTATTTAAAATATGGTGGATTTTTGCCAATTGTGCTGTCTCAAGATCGTCATTTTCGTTTTCAAAATACGCACATGAATATGTTAAAGTAGGGTCAAGCCATAATTTATAAAAGTCATTACCGATATCATAATGACTTTGAACATCTTTTTCACTTTGTGCTTCAGTGTGTTTTTCTTTTGGTAAAAATTTGCGAAATTTACTGGACCGCATGAAACTTCCGGCACTTTCATAAGCTCCGCAAATTAGTTTTTGCAAACTGCCCTTGATTTCGATTCTTTTATCCATATATGCTTCGCCTAAAGCAAGAGAAGCATTTTTTGAAATAGTACTAGTCGGAATTTTCTCGTTAAAAATTATCTCTATATTTGGAGTACCGTTTCCGTAAACTTCACTTTTGCCATCCCAGTATGTTACTTTGACAGGGAAAGGAAAGGACTTGCTTAACATAGCTCTATAAAAACTTTTTTCTAACAATTTTGAAATCCTCCATCTAACTTTTTTACATTTTTATTTTAACACTTGTTCATTGAGCTAATGTTTAAAGAGTAATTTTTTATTTAGGTTGATAATGAAAATTGGGGTTTTGTTCGTAGTCAACTTTATCCCAGGCTTTTTTAAGCTTATTGTCTAACATAGCTTCGTTTTCGTGAGTGAGTTTTATTTTACGGTCAATCATAAACGGCTCCCCGAAACAAACTTCTAAGGGTTGGCGTTTTAATAAACCAGTGAAAGTTAGTGGACCCTGATAGACTACTGGTACTATAGGCTTGTTTGATAATTTAGCAATGGCAATTGTGCCGCCTTTCATTTCAGATGAGTGCCTTGTACCTGAGGGAAAAATAATTAAAGAATAATTACCTTTTCTCAATCCATTAATAGGAGTTTTTAAAGCTGAAGGTCCAGGATGTTTACGGTCTACTGGAAAAGCATGTGCATGTTTTAAAATGAACCGTAATATCGGTTTTTTAAACAATTCTATTTTAGCCATAAACATGAATTCTTTTGGACTTGCCGCTAAGGCGAATAAAATTGGTTCCCACCATGTTCTATGTGGTGCTGCTAGTATATAGTTCCCTTCGGGAATTCTTTCCTTATGATTAACGTGTAAATGTCCATTTAATAGCCAAACTATAAAGCGAGCTACCGGACGAATAAAATGATAAAACATAATTTCCTCCAATTGATGTAAAATATTATAACAAAGCTGCGAGAGAGGACAAATTTTTATGGACAAATTATTGAAAAATGAGCGCATTGATTATATGTACAGTGATGATTTAAAAATAATCCAAAATAAATCATCTTTCAGCTTTTCATTAGATACTCTGCTTTTAGCAGCAACTGCAAAAGATTCAATTAAAGATAATTCCAAAGTGGCTGATTTATGTGCTGGCAATTGTGCAGCAACAATGTATATGGCTTATTTTAACCGTGCTAAATATGATGCGGTTGAAATACAAGAAGAAGTGGCTTCACAAGCTGAACGTTCTATATCGCTAAACAATATGGAAAATCGTATCCAGGTTTTTCAAAAAAATGTTAAAGATGCTCCAGTTTTTTTGAGAAAAGATTCGTATGATGTAATTGTCGTGAATCCACCTTACTTTAAAGTTGCACAAAATCATAAAGTAAATCCTGATCCAGCAAAGGCTATTGCCAGACATGAAATCTTAATTAATTTAGAAGAAATAATTTCTGTAGCCAGTGCCTTGCTTAAAATGAAAGGCAAATTATTTATGGTCCATCGACCAGAGCGTTTAAATGAGATTGCATATTTTTGTCTTAAACATGATTTGAGTATTAAGCTTGTACAGCCATATGTTTCTCATCGAGGAGAAAACTGCAATTTAATAATTATTGAAGCAGTTAAGCATACCGGTAGCGATGGTCTGGTATTAAGGGATGCCATTGAGGTACATGATAAAAACGGTAATTATCTTCCTCCGATTCAGCGTATAATCAGAGAAACGGAATCGGATAGAGAAAAAAGGCAAAAGAGTAGAAGATATTATTTTTATGTACTCTTATGCAAAGATAATAGCTTCTACGGTGGCTTTACTGATGATTTATCCAAACGACTAAAAGCACATAATAGTGGCAAAGGTGCCAAGTATACAAAGTCTCGCAGACCAGTCAAACTGCTTTACCACGAAGAGTTTAAAGATAAGAAGCTGGCGCTTAAAAGGGAATATTGGTTTAAGCACCATAATAGATTATGGAAGGAAAGATTTTTAAGAGAACATAAAGTTAACTTTTAACCTTGCATCTTAAACAATAATCTAGTATTATTTTAGCGTATGCCTTTATGCATATGTATAAAAAACATCAAGAGCAATCAGTATTTCGGTGCCATACAAATGGTGAAATACTGAAATGACCGCTTGAGACGATTAAAACCATAGGAGGAAGTTAATATGTCAGTAGTTTCTATGAAACAATTGCTTGAAGCCGGTGTCCACTTTGGTCACCAAACTAGAAGATGGGATCCAAAGATGGCTCCTTATATCTTTACGCAAAGAAATGGTATTTATATCATTGACTTGCAAAAAACTATCAAAATGTTAGATGATGCTTATTCATTCGTGAGAGCTGTTGCTCAAAATGGTGGCGTTATTCTTTTTGTTGGTACTAAGAAACAAGCTCAAGATTCAATTGCTGAAGAAGCTACTCGTGCTGGTCAATACTACGTTAACCAACGTTGGTTAGGTGGTACATTGACTAACTGGAAGACTATCCAGAGCCGAGTACAAAGATTAAAAGATTTAAAGAAAATGTCAGAAGATGGCACATTTGATGTATTGCCAAAGAAGGAAGCTTCTCTTTTGACTAAAGAAAAGGATAAATTGGAAAGATTCTTAGGTGGTATTGAAGATATGCCTAGAATTCCAGATGTTTTATTCGTAGTCGATCCTAAAAAGGAAAAGATTGCTGTTCATGAAGCTAATATTTTAGGAATTCCTGTAGTAGCTATGGTCGACACTAACACTGATCCGGATCCAGTTGACGTAGTTATTCCTGCAAACGACGATGCTATTCGTGCTATTCGTTTGATTTCAGGCGCAATGGCTGATGCTGTTATTGAAGGTAAGCAAGGTCAAGATGATGACAATGCTGAAGCAGAGATGGCTAAGGGTGCAGAAGAAAAACAAGCAGATACTGAAGCTGATGCAGAAAAAACAGTAGAAGCTGAAGAAACTTCTGACTCAGATGAAGACTAGTTTTAATTATTAATAAGTTTTTATTTGGAAGGAAAAATAATGGCAAACATTACTGCTAAACAAGTAAAAGAATTACGTGACCGTACTGGCGCCGGCATGATGGATTCCAAGAAGGCTTTGGTTAAAGCTGATGGTGATATTGAAAAGGCAATTGACATTTTAAGAGAAAATGGTGTTGCTAAAGCTGCTAAGAAGAGTGGCCGTATTGCTGCTGAAGGTTTGGCCGAATATGCTTTTGAAGGAAATAATGCTGTTGTAGTAGAGATTAACTCTGAAACAGATTTTGTTTCATCCAATGATAAATTTATCAAATTAGTTGATGATGTGACCAAGGCTATTTTAGCGGCTAAACCTGCTAACGTTGAAGAAGCATTAAAATCACCAATGGGTGATTCCACAATTGGCGAGGAAATTACCAATCTTACTGCTGTCATTGGTGAGAAAATCACTTTAAGACGATTTGATCTAATTACTAAGAATGATGATGAAGTCTTTGGTGCTTACAAGCACAATGGTGGTGCAATTGTTGCAGTTGTTACCTTAAAAGGCAACAGTGAGGAAGCAGCTAAGAACATTGCAATGCACGTTGCCGCAATTAATCCAGAATACTTGAACAAGGATTCAGTACCAAAGGCTGATTTTGATCGTCAGAAAGAAGTTTTCACTAAGGAAACTGAAAATGAAGGCAAGCCTGCTAAAATCATTCCTAAGATTGTTGAGGGCAGAGTAAACAAGTATCTCAGTGAAATTTGTTTAGTGGACCAACCTTATGTTAAAGATGGCGATATGACAGTAGCTGAATATGCTAAATCAGAAGGCTGCGAAGTTGTTGGCTACAAACGTTATGAAGTTGGCGAAGGTATCGAAAAGAAGCAAGAAGACTTTGCTGCTGAAGTAAAAGAACAAATGAAATAGATATACATATTTTTATTGATTCAATTAAAAGCTCTTATCTGTATAGATGAGGGCTTTTTTTTTCTAAAATCTTGCGAAATCATTGACAAAAAGTGATAACCTTAAAGTATAAAGCTTTCTGTATTTGAGAAAGAAAATAATTTTAACAGGAAATGAGGTTTCAATAATGAGGAAACTGGCAGAGTTTGACTACATGCTGGATTCATTTAATAGGGATTCCAGAAATCTTAATCGGTTAAGACACGATTTCGTTAATAAATATACGCAAAGTTATATTAAAAATGATATGAATTTAGACGATTTTGTTGTTGGTAAAGGAAATAAAAATAGCTTTTGCTATCAACTTGAATTTAATTTAGCTCAATTGGGCAGTATCAGAGGTTCAAATTCAAAAAATTGGTATTTATTATAACCAACAAAAACAGGATTACGTTGTTACGAAAGCATGGCAAAGAAATGATGAAAATAGTCTTTTACTGAATTGAAAGCAGCAATTGTCAAAATCATTGACTTAGGTAAAAAAGATAAAATGAGTAAAAAAATTGATGCTATTCCACTTTCAAATATATTAAAGCATAAAATATTATCTGTTTATTATCTCAATAAATACTTAAATATTTTTGCAAAAGAACCACTGACATACTTTTTATTACAGTTTTATCAAAAAAATTAAAAAATATGTCAATTTATGAATTGCAAAAAAAGTTAATTGATTTGAAAAGGAAGAATAAAGCGCTAAAAGGCTGGTCTAATATTGAATATGGTAATTATCTTTATTATCTTTTTTCCAAAGCTAAGAAATTAAATACTTGATAATACTAATAAGCTAAAACAACAGATTATGACATTGAAACTCTACAAATCCCTGAAAATAAAGAATATTCATATAAAGAGAAAAAATGTCAAGCTATGTATGATTGGAGAAGAAAAGTGTTTTTAATAGTGAGGTTAAAAGGCTGAAAGATTTCAATGATCTAAATATAGAATGGGAATCTAAAGTTGATGATTCATTGGGATATGATATTTTATCTTATGAGCTAGATGGTATTCCAAGATATATAGAAGTAAAAACAACAAAAGAAAATAGGAGCGATAGATTTAGTTTTCATATCTCTCGCAATGAACTTGAAAAATCAAAGGTATTAAAAAATTATTGGATTTACCAAATATTCTTTTCGATAGGACAATAGCAAGTAATTTTTCTCATTGAAGATCCTTTTAATGCAAAAGACATTAATATAACAGCCCTTAATTACCTGGTTAATGTCAGGTAAAAAGAAAAGAATGATTCAAGACAAGTTTTTTAGTGTTAAGTTAGAGTAAAAGTGATTAATTAGAATTAAGTTTTTCAAATTTTCTTTATCTTATTAAAACTATCATTTACCATGTAATTAAAATTATTTTAAGGACGGTGAAAAACTTATGGGATTTTGGGTAATGCTAATTTCATTAGCAGTCGGGGCATTTTTAATATATTTGTGTTTTGCCAAAAACACGTCTCAATCAGTTAAGGTCACGCTTTTTTTAACTGGTTTAATCTTAATTGCCGGGGCAATTTTTCTATCTACTCCGCAAGGCGCAGCATTTGTAATGGAAATTACTTAATTAGATAAAAGCATTTTAAAAAATATTTATGGCACTAATCAGTGCCTTTTTATTTTGTTTTGTAAATAGTTTTTAGTATTAGCCCAGAAAACATGTAAAAAATATGCGGATACAAAAGATAATAGCCACGTTAATAACCAGGTCGCCCAAAAGCTGCAAAAAGGATGGAGAATGGCATAATGTTTGATATTTAAGCCATACCAAATAATTTGGTCCCAAAAGACATTTGATAAGTAAGCTCGGTAGGCGTAAGCGGCTAAAAAGTGAAAAACCTGTAGACTAATTTTTGAATTTTTTCTGACTTGATACAAGCAAAAAGACGAAATTAAGGCAATGACTGCTAAGCAATAAAAAGTCATTGACGGTTTATAATATGGTGCATTAGCAAAAAGTACCGGGTGACCAAAATTTTGTAATTCAAAGTTAGTCCAAAAAAAGCATCCGCCAAAGGCAATCAATACTAGCCACCAAAATTTTTGCAAAAGCGCATTAACATAATCTCGCAGTTGCCAAGCGAGTACACCATATACCGCATAAATAAAAAATGATATAAAAAGACGATCAAGAAGGTACCAACTTCTTTCTTGCTGGCCATGAAAAACAAAATAATCATAGAATCTAAGCCAAACAAAATAGAAGATAAAAGTTATGATTGCTACCGTGATGCCCCGTTTGACATCTTTACCAATAAAGCGGCTAAGGGTCCAGAAAAAAGGCATTAAAATGATAAATTGCAACATCATGGTGTTGTACCATAAATGAGGTGCAGCGTTGCCGCTAACAAAGTGCCAACAAAATGACAAGAAGTTGGTAAACTTATTTACTTGTTGTAACCACGGCATTCCTAGTAAGTAAATTAAAGTCCACCATATAGTTGGAATAAAAAGATTTGAACAATTTGAGCGCAGGTATTTTTGATAAGAAAAACTGCCAGTTAGATCACAAGTGCGGATAGTGGAATAAAGTATGCCAAAAATAAATGCTGGTGCTGTATATTTAACTAAGTTATACATGATGCCAAAAATGTCCTGGGTATAATAAGATTGTCCTTCACCCATAATTAGTGACATTATTGGTTGGGTCATGACTGCTGTGCAAGCAAATACTTTGAGATAATCACCAATATCAGCTTTTTTATAAGCTGGATAGGGGTATTTTTTCATTTACTCAGATCCTTATTTAATACTAAGTCTTGCATTTATTATTTTAAAAAATATGATAGAAGTAAAGAAGCTTATTCAATTATTTTTTGATAATCTCATTTTCAAAATTAGGGGGTTGGAATTTTTACTTTTTTAAAATATAATTTTTATTGCTGCTGCAAAAATGCATTGAGCTTTTTAGATAAGGAATTACAAGGGATATATGAAAAATTATTTAACTGTTGATATTGGCGGAACTGAAATTAAATTTGCAAAATTAGATTATGCTGGGAATATAATCGAAAAAGATAAAATTTCTACTGTTAAAAATAAATCTGAATTTTTGGCAAAAATAGATCAAATTGTAATACATTATATTTCAGATATAAAAGGCTTGGCTTTTTGCTCTCCTGGAAAAATTGAAAACACTAAAATCAGATTTGGTGGTTCATTACCTTTTTTGGATGGAATTGATTTTGCAGAAATTTATGGTAAAAAGTGCAGGATTCCAGTAGCGGTAATAAATGATGGCAAGGCCAGCGTTTTAGCAGAAAATTGGTTGGGTAGTCTAAAAGGTGAATCGAATTGCGCCGCAATAACCCTTGGAACCGGTGTTGGTGGGGGCATAATAATTAATGGTCATCTATTGCGGGGCACACACTATCAAGCTGGTGAATTAAGTTTTATGATTAATGATTTATCGCAACCTAAAGATATGGAAGGTGCCGTAGGAAGTAATGGTTCTGGTGTGAATTTTGTTAAATCAATTAATCGTAAACTAAATCATAAGAATGTAAATGACGGATTGCATGCTTTTAAAGCAATAAAGTCCGGTAAAAGAGAAGCTGTGGAGATTTTTAATGATTATTGTTTAAAAGTAGCAACTTTAATTCTTAATATTCAAACAGTAGTAGATTTAGATAAAATAGCCGTTGGAGGCGGTATAAGCGCACAACCAATTTTAATTAGCGGTATAAATAAAGCATACGATAAATTAGTTAATAATTATAATCCAATCATTGGTGATACTTTGATTAAACCTGCAATTGTTTCTGCTCATTTTAGAAATGATTCAAATTTATACGGATCGCTTTATAATTTATTGCTTCAAATTAATAAGGAAAATAAATATTAGTTTTATCAAAATCTCGAAGTTGATTAACTTCGGGATTTTTTAAGAAATTTCTCTCTTTTATTTCTAAGTCCACATTTGCCCTTTTTATATGGTAGAATAACTAAAGTTAATAGAGGAGGTTGTCATGACTAAAGTTAAGTATAAGCGAATAGTTTTGAAAATTTCTGGTGAAGCTCTTGCTGGTGATGAAGGAACCGGTATAAATCCTACAGTCATCAGTCATTTGGCAAAGGAGATTAAATCTGTTCACGATTTAGGAGTTGACATTGGAATCGTTTGCGGTGGCGGTAATATGTGGCGCGGAGAAACTGGTGCAAAACTTGGTATGGAACGTTCGCAGGCTGATTATATGGGTATGCTTGCTACTATAATGAACGGCTTGGCTCTTCAGGATGGATTGGAGCACGTGGGAGTACCGACTAGGTTGCAAACATCAATTGAAATGAGACAAATAGCTGAACCATATATTAGGAGAAAAGCTATTCACCACATGGAAAAAGGACGTGTAGTTATTATGGGTGGTGGCACTGGTAACCCCTATTTCTCAACTGACACAACTGCTGCCTTAAGAGCTGCAGAAATAGGTGCTGATGTGATCCTAATGGCTAAAAATGGAGTTGACGGAGTTTACTCTGCTGATCCAAATGTTGATCCACATGCCAAAAAATACAGTGAACTTTCACAACTAGATATTATTTCTAAAAACTTAAAAGTCATGGACAGAACTGCCAGCTCACTATCAATGGATACCAACATTCCTCTAATTGTATTCAACGTTAATACTGAAGGTAATATTAAAAAAGTGGTATTGGGTGAGAATATTGGAACAGTAATCGGAGGGAAAAATAATGAATAATGACGCAATCAAAAAGGCTCAAGATAATATGAAAAAATCAATTACTGTTTTTGAAAAAAACTTGAGCTCTATTCGTGCTGGCGTTGCTAACGCAGCTTTACTTGATGGAATAAAAGTGGACTATTATGGTGCTCCTACTCCATTAACGCAAATGTCTAGTGTTACTATTCCTGAGCCACGCGTGTTATTAATTACACCTTATGATCAGAACAGTCTGGATGATATTGAGCATGCACTCTTAGCATCAAATTTGGGTTTAACGCCAGCAAATGATGGAAAAGTCATCCGCCTTGTTATTCCGCAATTAACAGGTGAAAGGCGTCAAGAAATTGCTAAAGAGGTCAACAAAATGGCTGAAGAAAGTAAAATTGCAATCAGAAATGTTCGTCGTGAAGCTATGAATAGTCTTAAAAAGCAGCAAAAAGATGATGAAATCACCGAAGATGAACAGCGCAATTTGGAAAAGAAAGTGCAAAAAGTTACTGACGATGCAACAAAGCAGATTGACCAAATTGCAGAAGAAAAACGTAAAGAGATTACCCAGGGCTAATAAATGGCAGATAAAAAAAATCAGTTAAACCATTTAGCTATCATTATGGATGGTAATGGTCGTTGGGCAACAAAGCAAGGCAAACCACGAATTGCAGGTCATTACGAAGGTATGAACAACGTAGAAAGAATAACTTTGGCAGCCAACCAATTAGGCATCAAAGTTTTATCCTTATATGCGTTTTCTACTGAAAACTGGGGTAGACCTAAAGAAGAAGTAGCATATCTGATGAACTTGCCAGTACGCTTTTTTGATAAGTTTATGCCAACCTTAATGAAAGAAAATGTCAAAGTGAACATTATGGGCTACTTGAATGAATTGCCTTCTAAAACCTATGATGTAGTGCAGAGAGCAATGGCTGAAACTGCTAATAACAGTGGTTTGATTTTGAACTTTGCTTTTAATTATGGCTCACGAAGAGAAATTACTACAGCAGTAAAGGAAATTGCAACTCTTGTTGAAACGGGAAGTATTACAAGTGATGAAATTTCTGAAAAAATGATTTCGCAGAGATTGATGACTGCAAGCTTTGGTAAATACAGTGATCCAGATTTATTAATCAGAACTTCTGGTGAGCAAAGGATTTCTAATTTCATGTTATGGCAATTAGCATATTCAGAACTTGCTTTTAGTGAGAAAAACTGGCCTGATTTTACTAGAGAAGATCTAGAAAAATTTGTTATTGATTTTCAAAATCGTCATCGACGTTTCGGTAAGGTCGATGAATCGGATAGTTAGGTAAATATATGAAACAACGTGTAATCACAGCAGTTATTGCTTTAATTTTATTTATTCCTATCGTCATAGCTGGCGGACTTTGGATGGATTGGCTCACCGTTTTGTTTGCGGCCGTTGGTATCAGTGAATTCTTTTTAATGAAAAAACAAATATTGGTTTCAGTAAACTTTCTACTAGCATTACTGGCCACCATTATTTGGGCAGTTCCTGATAGTTTTCTCAAGTCAATGCCATTTCATTGGACAAAATACGGCATTTATTTTGCTTTGATAATGTTAATGCTAACTTGGACAGTTTTAACTAAAAATAAAACTACTTTTGATGATGTAGCGGTTTATACATTAGGCTCATTATATGTGGGAACCGGCTTTCATTACATGGCAAGTATTAGAAACGCAAACAATGGTCTTGCACTGCTTTGCTACGTTTTTGTTGTAGTTTGGCTGACAGATACAGGAGCCTACATGATCGGGCGTAAAATTGGTAAACATAAGTTGTGGCCTGTAATTAGTCCTAATAAAACATGGGAAGGCTCAATTGGTGGCACAATTTGTGCTGTAATTTGTGCCGCAATTTATGTTTACTTTGTTAATCTGAACCATTCACAAGTTGAAATGATTATTTTTGCTCTTATATTATCAATTGTTGGGCAAATGGGTGATTTGGTTGAATCTGCTTATAAGAGATACTATGGGGTAAAGGATTCAGGCAAGATATTGCCAGGTCATGGTGGAATACTTGATCGCTTTGACAGCATGCTCTTTGTTTTACCTGTTTTTGCTGCTTTGATGGGAATCATACACTAGGGGGATTTTTGTGAAAGGTATACTTATCTTTTTAGTAGTATTTGGAATATTAGTTTTTGTCCATGAATTCGGGCACTTTATTGTTGCTAAAAAGTGCGGTATTTTAGTACGTGAATTTTCTATAGGTATGGGACCAAAGCTTTTCCAAGTTAGACGCAATCCAACTACTTATACGATTAGGTGGCTTCCGCTAGGCGGATATGTCCGTTTAGCAAGTAAAGATGACGAAACTGATTTAGCAGCAGGGATGAGAGTGGTTTTACAGCTTAATCAACAGAAAGAAGTTGTAAAAATTGATGCCTCTGAATCAGATATACCGATTGAAGGAATACCATTACAAGTTACGGCATTTGATTTGGTAGATAAACTTTTTATTTCTGGATATGAAAATGGAGAAGAAGATCGATTAGTCACATACAAAGTCAATCATGATGCTACGGTTATTGATCATTCAAAAACTGAGTTAATTATTGCACCACGTGATACACAGTTTCAAGAAGCCAATGTGTGGCAGAAACTAGCTACCAATATTGCTGGGCCATTAATGAATATAATTCTAGGTTTTGTCGTTTTTTTAATTTGGACATTTACTGTTCCCGGTCCTGCAACTACAGAAATAGCAGAAGTGACACCTAATTCACCTGCAGCTGTTGCAAAAATTGAGCCGGGTTCAAAAATTTTGGCTGTTAATGGTCACAAAATATCGTCTTTCGAACAAATTTCGGAAAAAATATATCAGAACAAAAATAAAAAAATTAATATCTCTGTTATTAAAGATAAGCAAAAAAAAGTAGTAAACGTTCAACCAAAAGCAGTAAAAATGCAAGGTCAAAAAGTTTACCAAATCGGAATTAGAGCAAAAAGCGATGAAAGAATCGGGGCTAAATTTAAGCGTGGCTGGAATACGGCTGTTTCCACTACGGGAATGATTTTCAGCGCAGTTGGTGGCTTATTCCGTCATTTTAGTTTAAATAAGCTTTCTGGACCTGTGGGTATCTATTCCCAGACGTCACAGGTTTCGCAAATGGGTTTTACCTATATCTTAGCTTTTTTGGCAATGATTTCAATTAACTTGGGAATCGTGAATCTAATTCCTGTACCGGGTCTTGATGGTGGCAAGTTTTTGCTAAACATTATTGAAATTGTGCGGGGCAAACCGATATCAGAAAATCATGAAGCCATGGTAGAACTGGTTGGCTTCGGTTTATTATTAGTTTTAATTATTGCTGTAACTGGTAATGATATCTACCGTTACTTTATTAAATAAAATATTAATTTTGGGAGAGAGAATTAATGCGACAATCTAAATTATTTATGCCAACTTTGAAGGAAGCGCCAGCTGATGCTGTTGCTGAAAGTCATAAATTGATGCTGCGAGGCGGATACGTTCGTCAAGTTACAGCGGGCGTTTATGCGTATTTGCCTTTAGGGTACCGTGTTCTAAGTAAAGCTGAACAGATAATGCGTGAAGAAATGGCAAAAATCAACGTGCCAGAAATGGCAATGCCGGATCTTTTACCAGCAACTTTATGGGAAGAATCAGGCAGATGGCAAAAATATGGTCCGGAAATGTTTAAACTTAAAGACAGACATGGTCGTCAAAGCCTGCTAGGACCAACTCATGAGGAAACATTTACTGATATTGTCGCAAAAAATTTAAAAAGTTATAAGCAAATGCCGATAGCTCTTTTCCAAATTCAATCAAAGTTTAGAGATGAAAACAGGCCTCGTTTCGGTTTGCTTAGATCACGTGAATTTATCATGCTTGATGCATACAGCTTTGCCGCTACTAAAGAACAGCTTGATCAACAATTTGAAGATGAGAAAAAGGCTTTTACAGCTGCGTATCATCGTTGTGGCTTAAAAGTTACTCCGGTTATTGCCGATTCAGGAACTATGGGAGGAAAAAATTCAACTGAATTTCAGGCTCCAGCTGCCATTGGTGAAGATACTATTGCTACAAATGAAACAGGAACATATTCAGCTAATCTAGAAATGGCTTGCAGTATTGATACGTTCAAGCAGAAAGAGGAACCGTTAAAACAAGTTGAAGATGTAGCTACTCCCGGTCAAGAGAGTATCGCTGATTTAGTTAAATTTTTAAATATTCCGGCAACTAGAATTATTAAGAGTGTGCTTTACGTTGCTAATGAAAAAGAAAATATGCTAGTCTTAATCCGTGGTGATAAAGAAGTCAATGAAGTAAAGTTAAAGCATTTACTTGATGTTGATTCACTAAGAATCGCTACTGATGAAGAATTGGCAAACATAACCGGCGTTGGCAAAGGTAGCGTTGGTCCAATTAAAGCTGATTGGGCTGATAAAGTAGTAGCAGATAATACTGTTAAAAATCTTTATAATGTTGTTGTAGGCGCAAACAAATCTGGTTACCAAATTAAAAATGTGAATTTAAACCGTGATTTTACTCCAGACATATTCGGTGACATTCGTGTTGCTAATGAAGGTGAACCAGATCCAGTTGATCACTTGCCATTAAAATTCACAACTACTATTGAGGTAGGACACATTTTTAAACTGGGAACTTATTATACAAAAACTATGGGTGCAAACTTCCTCGATAAAAATGGTAAAGCTCAACCTGTTATAATGGGTTCATATGGTATTGGTGTCACGAGAGTTTTATCTGCTGTGATTGAACAGCATTTGACTAAAAATGGCGTTGCCTGGCCTAAAGAAATTGCACCATTTAGCCTGCACATTGTGCAAATGAAAATGAAAGATGAAGGTCAAACGACTTTGGCTCAAAAACTTGAAGAAAAGTACAGTGCTAAGTATGATGTATTGTATGATGATCGTAATGAACGGGCAGGAGTTAAATTTGCTGATGCTGACTTGCTGGGAGCTCCAGTGCGAGTAACAGTTGGTAAAAAAGCCAGTGAAGGAGTAGTCGAAGTTAAACGGCCTACTGATGAAAAAGCAACTGAAATGACAGTGTCCGAGTTAGACGATTTTATTAATAAAGAGTTAGGATAATTTTCGTGACTGATAAAAATAAACTATTTTTAAGGTTATTGGAGCAAATCAAGTTTCCGCAAGAATTTGCAGATAATGATTTGTTGCAAAAGGGCGAAATTGAGAACGTGGATGTTTACGCTAAAGAACACAGGTGGGATATCCATGTTCTTTTTACTACACCCTTAAAATTTGAAACTTTTAATGCTTTAAATAAGGCTATAACTGCTAGTTTTTCCTCTTTCGTCAATATTCATTTGTATGTTCGCTCTCGGGATGGAGCAGATGATTATTTAACTGACTATTGGCAGTTCGCGGTGCAAAATTCTCAGGCTTTGCAACCAGTGGCACGAGAATTTATTTCTAGTCATAAGCCTAAAAAAGAAAATGGCCGTTGGATTATTCCGGTTGATAATTTAGTGGTTGATGGATTGCTCGAGCAAAAAATGCTTGATGAACTTGCGGAAGAAATGAGGAATTTTGGTTTCTTTAACTTGAAGTTTGTAACTGAAATTGATGATGAAAATTCCAAAAATAATTTAGCCAGTCTTCAAGAGCTGCAGGAACAACATGAGCAAAATATGCAGGAAGAATATGATTCAGCTTCACCACAAGAAAAGCCAAAACCAGCAACCTATCCCACAAAAAAGACTCGTTATGGCAATCGCAAATTGGATGATAATTTACCTGTAACTCAAATTAAGGAAGTAATTGATGGAAGTAGAAATATTGTAATAGAAGGTAATATTTTTAATATTTCAAGTCGAGAATTAAAAAATGGTTCAATTATATTTACAGGTGAAATAACTGACTACACTGATTCAATTTCATTTAAAAAGTTTGTTTCCGATAAAGAGCAAATTGAAAATATGACAAAAATCAAACCGGGAACTTGGGCTAAAATGCAAGGATCAGTAGCTGAAGACCAGTGGAGTCATGACACTGTTTTTAATATTTCTTGTTTTGAAATTGTAGAGCATGTTGGCAGAACTGAAAAATATCAGGGTGATGAAAAAAGGGTCGAGCTACATCTACATACAAATATGAGTCAGCTTGATGCTACAAATACCGCAACTGACTTTGTCATGGCAGCTAAGAAATTTGGTCAAAAAGCAATAGCTATTACAGACCATGCTGATGTTCAAGCCTTTCCTGAAGCATATAATGCAGGTAAAAAGAATGGTGTCAAAATAATTTACGGTTTAGAAGCTAATATGATTGATGATCATGCATTACTGGTTCTTAATCCGGCTTCAATGACATATAAAGATCGTGAATTTGTTATTTTTGATGTTGAAACGACAGGTTTGTCATCCGTTTACGATACCATTATTGAAATCGGTGCTGTAAAGATGAAAAATGGGGAAGTGCTGGAGAGGTTTGATAAATTTATTAATCCCCATCACCCATTAAGTGAACAGACCATTAATTTGACATCAATTACTGATGAAATGGTAGGAGCAGCTGATGATGAAGCTGTGGTTATTAAGCAATTTCAGGATTTTTATGGCGACCGTCCGCTTTGTGGTCATAATGTTCAGTTTGATGTTGGTTTTGTCAACGCAGCTTTGAAACGAGCTAACTTAGAAGAAATTACTCAGCCGGTAGTTGATACTCTAGAAGTATCACGGTTGCTTCATCCAGAACAAACCAGACATACGTTAGATTCTCTGGCCAAAAAATATAATGTTGTCCTCGAGCATCACCATAGGGCTAATCAAGATGCTGAAGCAACAGGCTATTTAATGTTTAAGCTCTTGGATGCGTTTGCCAAAAAGTATCACGAAGATGATTTAGGTAAAATGAACGATTATGCCGCTCAGGGTCAAGTGTTTAAAAGAGCACGGCCACAACATATGACTATCTTAGCAAAAAATCAAGCTGGCCTTAAAAACATGTACAGACTGGTTTCTATTGCAAGTACCAAAGATTTTTATCGGATCCCACGTACTCCCAAATCAGATTTGGTTAAGAATCATGAAGGTTTGCTATATGGTTCTGGATGCTCTGAAGGCGATGTTTTTGTTGCAATGATGCAAAAAGGCTATGACGAAGCTCGTAAGAAGGCACGCTTTTATGATTACCTCGAAATTCAGCCACCAGCAAATTATTCAATTATGATTGAAGATCATTTGATTGCTGATGAAAAAGAACTTGAAGAAATTCTGACAAATATTTACAAATTGGGTAAGGAATTAAATAAACCAGTAGTTGCCACAGGAGATGCACATTATCTGGAAGAACATGATGCTATATATCGTACTATTTTGATTTCGGCCCAACGCAGCAAACCTGACAGGAACAAAAAACAGCCTGACATGCATTTTTACACTACTCAGGAAATGCTAGATGCCTTTAGTTTTTTAGGTGCAGATATTGCTAAAGAAATAGTAATTACTAATCCTAATAAAATTGCTGAATCAATTGAAGAAATTTCACCTATTAAAGATGGACTTTACCCACCACACATTGACAATGCTGATGAAGAAATGAAGCGTTTGACATATGACAAAGCACATGAGCTATATGGAGATCCACTGCCAAAGATTGTCCAAGATAGACTTGATATGGAACTCAATTCAATTATTTCCAATGGTTATGCTGTAATTTATTTGATTTCTCAAAGACTAGTGGCTAAGTCGAATAAGGATGGCTATTTGGTTGGCTCACGAGGTTCCGTTGGCTCTAGTCTGGTGGCTACAATGTCGGGTATAACTGAAGTCAATCCATTGGCACCACATTATCGTTGCCCAAAATGTAAGTATTCGAAATTTTTCGAAAACGGTGAATACGGGTCTGGATATGACTTGCCAGATAAAAAATGTCCTAAGTGTGGAGCTGAACTGGTTAAGGATGGGCAAGATATTCCTTTTGCAACGTTTTTGGGATTTCACGGTGACAAAGTTCCTGATATCGATTTGAATTTCTCGGGTGACTATCAGCCGGTAGCCCATAACTTTATTCGAGTAATGTTTGGTCCCGATAATTCTTATCGAGCAGGTACAATTGCCACTGTAGCTGATAAGACAGCTTACGGTTATGCTAAACACTATGATGAAGAAAAAGAATTGAATCTTCGTAATGCTGAACTTGATCGTTTAGCAGCGGGTGTCAGTGGAGTTAAAAGGACTACCGGTCAGCATCCTGCAGGTATTGTTGTCGTTCCTGATGATATGGATATCTATGACTTCACACCCGTACAATATCCTGCAGATGATGTCAATGCTGCGTGGTTGACAACACACTTTGATTTTCATTCCATTCATGATAATATCTTGAAATTTGATATTCTAGGTCACGATGATCCAACTATGATTAGAATGTTGCAAGACCTTTCCGGTGTTGATCCTTTAACAATTCCACCCGATGATCCAGGAGTAATGTCGCTTTTTTCAAGTCCTAAAATTTTAGGTGTAACACCTGAGCAAATTCAATCAGAAACTGGTACTTTAGGCGTACCCGAATTTGGTACAAAATTTGTACGAGGGATGTTAGAGGAAACAAAGCCGACTACATTCTCCGAGTTACTGCAAATTTCTGGCCTATCCCACGGTACTGATGTCTGGTTAGGAAACGCAGAAGAGCTTGTTAACAACGGCACTTGCAAACTAAAAGATGTTATTGGTTGTAGAGACAATATCATGATGGACTTGATTCACTGGGGAGTTAAACCCGAAGTAGCGTTTTCAACTATGGAATCAGTTCGTCATGGTCGGGGAATAAGTGATGATGATATGGCAGTTCTACAGAAAAATGATAAAATTCCTGACTGGTACATTCCGTCTTGTCTCAAAATCAAGTATATGTTTCCGAAAGCTCATGCGACGGCTTATATATTAATGGCTTTAAGAATTGCCTGGTTTAAAGTTTACTATCCTGAAATCTACTACACTGCTTATTTCTCAGTACGGGCTGATTTATTTGATTTAGTAGCTATGAGTCATGGTAAAAACACGGTAAAAAAGGCAATGGCTGATATTCAAAATCAAGGAAATGATGCGTCTGCCAAGGATAAGAGTCTTCTGACAGTCCTGGAAATTGCCAATGAGTGTTTAGAGCGTGGTATTAAGATAAAAATGGTTGATATTAATCAGTCTGAGGCCACTAATTTTAAAATTATTGATCAGCATACAATTTTAGCACCGTTTAATGCAGTTCCTGGTCTGGGAAATAATGCAGCCAAACAAATTGTTGCTGCAAGAACTGAGCAGAAATTTTTGTCAAAAGAAGACTTGGCAAACCGTGGAAAAGTATCCCAGTCAATTATGGATTATTTAGAAAATAATGAAGTTCTAACTGGAATGCCAGAGCAGAATCAACTTTCACTCTTTTAAAATTTTGCAGTATTAATATAAATGTGATATACTTTTTAAAGAAGTTCGAATAAATAATTCGGAGTGAGCAATTGTGCTCACTCTTTTTATTACGGAGGAAAGTACTTGGCGAAAGTTAAAGATTTTGTTCTCAAAGAAATTAAACCAATTATTGCAGAACGCAAAGATGAGTTTATTGATATAGAATACGTTAAAGAAAAGGGTCAAAACTATTTAAGAATTTACGTTGATAGAGAAAATGGTATTGATATGGATGAAATTGCAGGGTTAAGTGAATTATTATCTGAGAAGCTTGATCAAATACAACCTGATCCATTTCCTGATCCTTATATTTTGGAAGTTTCTTCTCCTGGTATTGAAAGACCAATAAAAAACAAAGATGATTGGAAAAAAGCTTTAAATGAGTATGTGCATATAAAACTATACCAGAAAGTTGAAGGTGAAAAAGAATATGAGGGAACTTTAAAATCTTATAATGATAGCGAAATCGAACTTGAAATAAAGATAAAAACTAAAAAGAAGGTTTTATCACTTCCCCGTAAAGCAATTGCAGGCATTCGTTTCGCAATTGAGTTTTAGAAAGGTTGATTAAAATTTATGTCTAAGGAAATGCTTGAAGCGTTCGCTACACTCGAGAAAACAAAGGGTATAAAGCAAGACGTAATTGTTGAAGCGATAAAAGCAGCGCTGGTTGCAGCATATAAGAAAAATTATAATCAGGCAACGAATGTAATAGTTGAATTTGATGAACGTAAGGGCGACTTTAAGCTGATGACTGAAAAGACTGTCGTTGAAGAAGTTCATGATGAACGTTTGGAAATCAGTTTAAAGGATGCTCTGACGATTAATCGGGCCTATGAACTTGGTGACAAAATTCGTTTCGAAGTCGCACCTAAAAATTTTGGTCGGATTGCTGCACAAACTGCTAAACAAGTTATTATGCAACATTTGCGTGAGGCAGAGAGAAATCATATTATTGATGAGTACTCTCAGTATGAAGATGAATTAATAACAGGAACTGTTGAAAGACGTGATAATCGTTTCGTTTATGTTAAAATTGGTAATGTTGAAGCAGTAATGCCACGTAATGATCAAATGCCTGGTGAAAGCTATAATCCCCAAGATCAGATTCGGGTTTTGGTTACTCATGTTGGTTCAGATTCAAAAGGCGCTCAAATTACGGTTTCACGTACCGCACCTGATATGGTAAAGAGATTATTTGAACAGGAAGTACCTGAAATTTATGATGGAACTGTTGAAGTGGTCTCAATTGCTCGTGAAGCAGGGGACAGAACCAAGATTGCAGTGAAGTCCAATGATCCTAACATTGATCCAGTAGGAACATGTGTTGGTCAAAGAGGTGCCAGAGTTCAGAATGTGGTTAATGAACTTGACGGTGAAAACATAGATGTAGTTAAATACGAGGAAGATCCGTCAGACTACATTGCTAATGCCTTGAATCCCGCTGAAGTGATTGCTGTTCAATTTGGAGATGAGGACGAGGAAAAAAGTGCTTTGGTAATTGTTCCGGATTACCAGTTGTCGCTTGCAATTGGTAAAAAAGGACAGAATGTACGTTTGGCTGCCAGATTAACAGGATATAAGATTGATATTAGACCAGAATCTGAAGTAGAATTTGTTGACGAAAGCAGTGATCAGGCTGAAAAAGAAAATGAAGCAGCTGAAACTAATAATTTAGCTTATGATGGTTCAAAGTCTTCTTTACAAGAAAACAGCGATTTTGCTGAGAGCGAAGAATCTGATGAAGATCCAGCTTCTGAAGGGGCTGAACCAGAAGATGAGCTTCAGGATAACATTTCTGATGGTGAAACAGTAGATTCTACTGAAAATTAAAGCAAGAGGTGAAACTTTTTGAAAAAAAGAAAGATTCCAATGCGAAAAGACTTGTTGACTAATACCATGCAGCCAAAAAAAGAATTGGTGCGCATCGTAGTCGACAAAGAAAAGAACATTTCTGTTGATCCTACTGGTAAAAAACCTGGTAGGGGAGCATATGTTTCGCTTGATCCAAGTCAGATCAAAAATGCTCAAGAAAAGAGCTTAATTGAGCGGAGTTTAGGAACTAAAGTGCCTAAAGAGTTTTACCAGGAGCTTTACTCATATGTTGACCATCAAAAGGCAAGAAAAGAATTGTTTGGTGATAAGTAGATTTGCAAAATAGACAAAAAGCACTAAATTTGTTGGGATTAAGTCAAAAGGCCGGAAAATTAGTTTCAGGCACTGAAATTGTTTCAATTGGCGCAAAAGCCAAAAAGGTAAAACTAATTATTTTAGCCCAAGATAGTCATGCAGATACTACTGCAAAGATCTATAAAGTTGGGGAACAAAATAATATACTTGTTATTAACAAATTTACTAGTAATGAAATTTCCCAAGCGATCGGAAAAAAGCGAAAAGTTTTAGGAATTACTGATACTGGTTTCTGCAAAGCATTGTTACAAAAAATAGACGAAGGAGTGTGATTTGATGGCTAAAACAAGAATTTATGAATTGGCAAAAGAATTAGGCATCGATAATAAAACTGTGGTCAATAAGGCGAAGGACCTGGGACTGGATGTTAAAAATCATATGTCATCACTTGAAGATTCACAAGTAAATCAATTAAAAGATAGTTTCCGTAGCTCCGCTCCCGCGCAAAAGCAAGAGAAACCCGCAAAAAGGAGCAGTAAAATCAAAATTTCCGTTACCTCAATTCGCAAAAATGAAAAAAAGCATGAGGAAAATAATAATAACAAGAATACCAAAAGGAGCAACAACTTTCACCGATCTAACAATAGATCAAGACAAGCTCAAGATCGCTATAAGCAACATACTAGCCCAAGTCAAAGGACTTCAAAGCCAGTAGCACAAGACTTATTAAAGAAGTTAAAGCAAAAACAACGTGTGGATGAAAAGAAATTAGATCGTCAAAGTGAGAGAGTCCAGAAGTCTTATGATGAAGACAAAGTCAATGTCAAAAAATCTTCTGGAGAAGATAACAAGAATGTTTCAAAATCAGAAAATAAAGTTGTTAAAGTCGAGACTACAGCACCTAAGGTAACTGGACCTAAAATAATTAAGCCTTCGCCAGCCAGAATGAAGAATACACAAAAGGCAAGTCCAGTTAATAAACCTAAAGCTTTGGATACAAATGCTGCACCTGAACCTGCAAAAGAAGAAAAGCGTCGCGGTAATGGTCACGGTCGCAATTCTGGTAAACCTGGCAGAAAAGGTAAAAATCAAACTTTTGGTACCAATAATTACTCAAAGCATCAAGAAAAGCGTAAACGCAAGAATAAGAAAAAGCAGCTCGAACAGGTACCAAAGAAACAGTCAACCCAGAGAAAAGAACGTCCGTTACCGGAAACACTGGTGTACGAAGTTGGTATGAATGCTCAAGATTTGGGCAAGTTGCTGCACCGTGAACCTGCTGAAATAGTTAAGAAACTATTTATGTTAGGTGTGATGACTAATCAAAATCAGTCACTTGATAAAGATGCAATAGAATTAGTTGCTGCTGAATATAATATCAATGCCAAAGAAAAAGTTCATGAAGATATATCTGACATTGATACTCTTTACGACAAGAGAATGGCAGCTTCTATGAAATCTAAGCATCAAATTAAGCGACCACCAGTTGTTACAATCATGGGTCACGTTGACCATGGTAAAACAACTTTGCTTGACCGATTGCGTCATACTCATGTTTCTGCTCATGAAGCTGGTGGTATTACACAGAAAATTGGTGCCTATCAGGTAAGAGTAGATAATAAGCCAATCACATTTTTAGATACGCCTGGACATGCGGCATTTTCTAACATGCGTGAACGTGGTGCTGAAATCACCGATATTGTTGTACTGGTTGTAGCTGCAGACGATGGAGTTATGCCACAAACTGTTGAAGCCATTGACCATGCTAAAAGTGCTAAGGTACCAATCATTGTTGCAATTAACAAAATGGATGTTCCTGGTGCAAACCCTGAGCATGTTACTGAACAGTTAATGAAATACAATTTGATTCCGGAAAATTATGGTGGTGACACTATTTTTGTAAACATTTCTGCCAAAACTGGTGAAAATGTTGATGAACTTTTACAAATGATTCTCTTACAAGCAGATGTCATGGAACTACAGGCGGATCCTACGCAAAAGGCAATTGGGACTGTTATTGAAGCTCGCCTTTCCCGTGGCCGTGGCCCAGTTGCTGACCTTTTGGTTCAACAAGGAACCCTAAAAGTAGGTGATCCTATTGTTGTCGGTAATCGCTTTGGTCGTGTCAGAGTGATGACCAATGATCGTGGACGCCAGGTAGAAAAAGCTACGCCATCAATGCCAGTTGAAATTACTGGATTGAATGATGTGCCCGAGTCAGCCGATAAGATTGTTGTCTTTGATGATGAAAAGACTGCCAGAAGCGTTGGTGAACAAAGAGCACAACAGGCTTTACAACAATCTCGTGAAAATGTCCAACATGTTACTCTTGATAACTTGTTTGACACGATGAAAAAAGAAAACATGAAAGAAGTAGACGTTGTCTTAAAAGCAGATGTACAAGGTTCAGTAGAAGCTTTACAACAATCGCTTGAAAAGATAGAAGTCGAGGGCGTTCGTGTTAATATCATTCATGCGGGTGTAGGAGCAGTAAATGAATCGGATGTTACATTAGCCGGAGCTTCGAATGCCTTTATTATTGGCTTTAATGTCCGTCCAACCGCTACTGCTAAATCTCAAGCTGAAGCAGATGGAGTAGATATTCGACTATATAGTATTATTTACAAGGCAATTGATGATGTTAAAGCTGCTATGAAGGGTATGCTTGAACCAACTTATGAAGATAAAGTTGTTGGTAATCTGACTGTACGTGAAACTTGGAAAGTTTCTAAAGTTGGGACGATTGCTGGTGCATTTGTTGATTCCGGATACGTATCAAAAGATTCTGCAATCAATTTGATTCGTGATGGGGTTGTGATCTATACCGGAAAAGTTGCGTCACTCAAACGGTTTAAAGATGATGCCAAGATTGTTAAGCAAGGATTCGATTGCGGTTTAACCATTGAGGGCTATAATGACATCAAGATTGGTGACGAAATGGAAGCCGTAGAAAAACAGGAAGTTAAGCCTGAATAAATTAACTGGGAGGAAAGCATGAAACACAGAATAGGTCGTGTTGAAGGAGAAATCCTCCGTGAATTAACGAAAATTTTACGAAAAAATATTCGTGATCCACGAGTTAATGATGTAACAATTACAGCGGTTGAATGTACAAATGACTTATCATATGCTACTGTTTATTACAGCATTCTTTCTGAAGATTCTAAAAAAGAAGAAGAAGCTGCTGCTGGTTTAAATAAAGCTAAGGGAATGATGAGGCATTTGTTGGGGCAAGTCCTAACTGTATATAAAGTACCAGAGTTGATTTTTAAACGAGATAATTCAGTTAAATATGGTAGTAAAATTGATCAGTTAATCGCTGAAGTAAAAAAGCAGGATGCAAATCGCAATAATTAAGAAAAGCGCTGTGAGGCGCTTTTTTCATGATTAGGTAATAAAAAATGTTAAATGGTATTTTAGTGATAGATAAGGATAAGGGCATGACAAGCGCAGACGTTGTCTATCATTTACGCAAAGCGCTGCATATCAAAAAAATAGGCCATGCTGGTACCCTAGATCCTGACGTTACGGGAGTGCTACCAATTGCAATTGGTCAGGCCACAAAATTGATTGAATTGATGCACGAGGAAAACAAAAAATATGTAGGTCAGGGAATTTTTGGTTTTGCCACTGATAGTTACGATATTAGTGGCAAAAAAACAGAATTTAAAAAAATAACTAGTAAAATTAAACACCATCAAATTCAAAAAGCTATGCAAGAGTTTGTGGGCAGTATAGAACAGGTACCACCTATTTATTCGGCCGTCCGAGTAAATGGCAAGCATTTATATGAATATGCGCGAGCAGGTATTAAAGTTGAAAGGCCAAAAAGACAGGTTGAAGTTTTTTCTTACGATCTTACAAATGAACCTGTTTTTGATAAAGAAAATGGTCAAGAAGTTTTTGATTTTAAAATTGAATGCAGTAAAGGAACCTATGTTCGCTCTTTAATAAATGATTTGGGAACAAGCCTTGGTGTGCCGGCCGTAATGAAAAATTTGCGGCGCACTTCTAGTTCAGGCTTTGATATAGATCAAGCTGTTAAATTGAATGAAATTTCAGAAAATCCAGATATGGTAAATGAATTGCTTCAACCAATTGACTCTTTTTTTACTAATTATGCTCATGAGGATATTGATACAGATCTGTGGGCCAAAGTTAAAAATGGAGCAACGATTTCTCTGAAAACGAATGCAAAAAAAGTGGCATTAGGATACAATAATAGAGTTAAGGCAATTTATCAAAAAGATGGTACCATGTATCGCCCTTATTTAATGCTTTTACAAAATGAATAAGTGAATGAAGGTCTTATTATGGAAATTATCCATTTAACTTACCCGTTTAAGGAAAATATTATTCCACAAAAGATAATCCTTGCTTTAGGATTCTTTGACGGTGTTCATCGTGGTCATCAGGAATTAATCAAAATCGCAAAAGAAAAAGCAATTCAAAAGCATTTACCATTAGTAGTAATGACATTTGATCGACATCCTAAAGAAATTTATCAAAATAAAGAAGTCAGCTATATAGATACATTGTCTGAAAAAGCTTATAAGATGCAGGAACTAAAAGTTGATTTTTTGCTTGTGATGCATTTTAATGAGGCATTTAGCAAACTGACTGCACAGGAATTTGTAGATAAAATTATTGTTAAATTAAATGCTGATACAGTTGTAGCCGGCTTTGACTACACTTATGGTCCCAAAGAGATTGCCAATATGAAAAATTTCCCTAAGTTTGCTAAGGGAAGATTTGCTATTATTGATGTTCCAAAACAGTCTTATGATGGCCAAAAAATTGGCTCTACGGAAATAAAAAGGGCCATTACCAGTGGAAATATGGAATTGGCCGCTAAATTATTAGGGTTTCCGTATGTCATGTCCGGTAAGGTCGGGCACGGTTTACGTAATGGCCATAAACTGGGTTTTCCTACAGCAAATCTAGTTTGGTTTCAAGGCAAGGTGGTTCCTAAAATTGGAGTATACGCTACTAAAACCAAGATTAAAGGCAAGTGGTATGACTCAATGACAAGCGTGGGTTATAACGTAACTATTAATGAGGGTACAAAGCTTTATATTGAATCGAATTTATTTGGATTTAATCAAGAAGCCTATGATGAAGAAATGGTAATTAAATGGTATAAGTATACTCGTGGCGAAATTAAATTTGATAACTTAAAAAAATTAAAAAAACAAATGAGTGGTGATGAGGCAGAAATCAAAGCTTATTTTGCCGGCATTGGTTAATTTCAATTTTAAAGAGGATAAGCGTTTTTTTTGTAAAAAAGTTAGCACTCAACTTGACATTCTGCTAAAAGCTAGTATCATATTAATTGTTAGCACCTAATAAGTTTGAGTGCTAAAAGTGAGGGCGATATTTATGTTGACCGAACGTCAAGAATTAATTTTAAAAACAATTATCAATGATTTTACGCAGACACATGATCCTGTTGGGTCTAAAACAGTCATGAATCAGTTACCTATTAAAGTTTCAAGTGCAACTATTCGTAACGAAATGGCGGTTTTAGAAGAAAAAGGCTTGATTGAAAAAACTCATTTGTCAAGTGGTCGAGTACCTTCAACAGAAGGCTACCGTTACTATCTTGACAATTTAGTTGAGCCTTTACAGATTTCATCTTCTGTTTATAAAAGAATTATTAATCAGCTTGATCAGCCGTTTCATCAAG
Source organism: Lactobacillus sp. M0396 (assembly GCF_016101625.1). Lineage (NCBI taxonomy): Bacteria > Bacillati > Bacillota > Bacilli > Lactobacillales > Lactobacillaceae > Lactobacillus > Lactobacillus sp. M0396. The sequence continues at coordinate 272,364 of NZ_JACFQE010000001.1, read as the reverse complement.
TTAACGACATCGTACAGGAAGCTGTTAAGATCTTATCTGACCTAACAAATTACACTGCATTTGCGGAGGGGCCTGAGAATAGTGATTTAACTATTACCGGATTTCGTATAGTACCTTTATTTGGCAGACAGATTATGGCTATTCTTGGTACCAGTGATGGTGATGTTCATGACCAGGTTTATAACTTACCATACAATATTCATGGTGATGACATTGAACGTGCCGTTCGTATGATTAACGATGAATTAGTAGGAAAGTCGCTAGATCAGGTTACACCTGAGTTTCTTAAGAAGACTTTAGGACAAAAGCTTAAAGCTGCTCATGTGTCTGAATTAATAGATTTAGTTGAAGATGTGATCAGTGATGCTGCCAGCGAACAAATGTATGTCGATGGTCAGATTAATTTGCTCAATAATATTTCTTTGAGTGACGTTTCTAATTTGCGGTCATTATATGAAATGATTGAGCATAATGACTTAATTTCTAGTATTTTGGATAACAGGCAAAATTTAAAAAGTGACAGATATCCAGTTCGGGTAAGTCTAGGGTCTGAGTTATCAAATGATTTGTTAAAGGATTATAGTCTGCTTACGGCAGAGTACAGCGTTGGTCCTCACGGAAAGGGCATAATTGCTTTACTTGGCCCTGATAATATGCCGTATTCTCAAGTGATAGGATTGCTTGAATATTTCAGAAATGAGCTATCTAAAAAGTTGCTTGATTATTATGGTAGATTTAAATAAAGGAGGTTAGCCGTGAGTAAAGAAGAAATTAACAGTAAAAATTCAAAAAAAGATCAAAAAGAATCAAGTGAATCAAAAGAAGTTAAAAAGCATTCTCAAGCTAAGGCTAACGAAAAAAAGAAGTCCGAATCTTTGGAAAGCAAACTGCAACACAATTTGACCCAGTTGCAAAAAGAAAAAGATGATTTAGAAGATAAGTACTTGCGCAGTCAAGCTGAAATGCAAAATATGCAAAATCGCTACAATAATGAAAGAGCGCAACTTATTAAATATGAATCACAATCTTTAGCTAAAGATGTTTTGCCAGCAATGGATAATTTAGAAAGAGCTTTGGCAACAAAGGTTGATGATGAAGCATCAAAGCAGCTTAAAAAGGGAGTGCAAATGACACTTGATTCTCTGGTTAAAGCCATGAAAGATCATGGAATCAGTGAAATCACTGCTGAAGGTGTAAAGTTTGATCCTAATTTACACCAAGCTGTCCAAACAGTTGAAGCTGAAAATGAAGATCAAAAAGATCATGTTGTGCGGGTTTTGCAAAAAGGATACTTGTACAAAGATCGTACTTTAAGACCAGCGATGGTTGTTGTAGCACAATAATTGAAAGGAAGCATATCAATGTCAAAAGTTATCGGAATTGACCTAGGAACTACCAACTCGGCAGTTGCTGTTCTTGAAGGAAAAGAGCCAAAAATTATTACTAATCCAGAAGGAAACCGTACTACACCTTCAGTAGTTGCTTTCAAGGATGGAGAAATTCAAGTCGGTGAAGTCGCAAAGAGACAGGCTATTACTAATCCTAATACTATTTCTTCAATTAAGCGTCATATGGGTGAAGCTGATTATAAGGTCAAGATTGGTGATAAAGCATACACTCCTCAAGAAATTTCTGCCATGATTTTACAATATATCAAGAAATTCTCTGAAGATTATCTTGGCGAAAAGGTTACTGAAGCAGTCATTACAGTTCCTGCATACTTTAACGATGCTCAGCGTCAAGCTACTAAGGATGCCGGTAAAATTGCAGGCTTAGATGTTAAGAGAATAATTAACGAACCTACTGCATCTTCACTTGCATATGGCCTTGATAAAGATGCTGAAGATGAAAAAGTTCTGGTTTATGACCTTGGTGGTGGTACCTTTGATGTTTCTGTTTTGCAATTAGGTGACGGAGTCTTCCAAGTACTTTCAACTAACGGTGATACTCACCTTGGTGGCGATGACTTCGATAATAAAATTATTGATTGGCTGATCAAGAACTTTAAAGATAAAAATGGTGTTGACCTTTCTAAAGATAAAATGGCTTTACAAAGGTTAAAGGATGCCGCTGAAAAAGCTAAGAAAGATTTGTCTGGCGTGTCTTCAACTCATATTTCATTACCATTTATTTCTGCTGGTGAATCTGGGCCATTACATTTGGAAGCTGATTTAACTAGAGCGAAATTTGACGAATTAACTGCTGATTTAGTTGATAAAACAAAGATTCCATTTGACAATGCATTGAAAGATGCTGAATTAACAGTTAATGACATTGATAAAGTTATTTTGAATGGTGGTTCAACCCGTATTCCTGCTGTTCAGGATGCAGTTAAGAAGTGGGCTGGTAAAGAGCCTGATCACTCAATTAACCCGGATGAAGCTGTTGCTTTAGGTGCAGCAATTCAAGGTGGAGTTATTTCTGGTGATGTTAAGGACGTAGTTTTACTTGATGTCACTCCTCTTTCTTTAGGTATTGAGACCATGGGTGGCGTATTTACTAAGTTAATTGAAAAGAATACGACAATTCCAACTTCAAAGAGTCAAATTTTCTCTACTGCTGCAGACAATCAACCGGCTGTTGATGTTCACGTTTTGCAAGGTGAGCGACCAATGGCTGCTGACGATAAAACATTAGGTCGTTTTGAACTAACAGACATTCCTGCCGCCCCACGTGGTGTTCCTCAAATTCAAGTTACATTCGATATTGACAAAAACGGCATTGTTAATGTTTCTGCTAAAGATATGGGAACCGGTAAAGAACAAAAGATTACCATCAAGAGTTCATCCGGTTTATCTGACGAAGAAATCAAGAAGATGCAAAAAGAAGCTGAAGAACATGCTGAAGAGGATAAGAAGAAGAAAGAAGAAGTTGATCTTCGTAATGAAGTCGATCAATTAATCTTCTCAACTGAAAAGACTTTGAAGGATGTCAAAGGCAAGGTATCAGATGATGATACTAAGAAAGTTCAAGATGCACTTGATGCTTTGAAGAAGGCTCAAAAGGACAACAACTTGGATGAGATGAAGTCCAAGAAGGATGAATTGTCTAAAGTTGCCCAAGACTTAGCAGTCAAATTGTACCAAGCTAATGGTGGGGCTCAAGGTGCACAAGGACAGGCTGGACCTCAAGCAGGACCACAAAATCCTGGTTCCCAAGATGGCAATTCAGGTAGTGGTTCCGCAGGTGAAGGCGAGTTTCATAAGGTAGACCCAGATAAGTAAAGGGTTTATAATTGAATAAATTAGAAAAGAACTGCCAAAAAAAGTAGTTCTTTTCTTTTGTAAAGTTAAGGAGCTTATAGATGGCACAAGAAGATTACTATAGCGTTCTTGGTGTTGATCGCAATGCCAGTGATGAAGAAATTACCTCTGCTTATCGTAAACTTGCCAAAAAGTACCATCCTGATTTAAACCATGAACCAGGTGCTGAGGACAAATATAAAAAGGTTAATGAAGCCTACGAAGTTTTACATGACAAGCAAAAGAAAGCACAATATGATCAATTTGGTTCAGCCGGAGTCAATGGTCAAGGCGGCTTTGGCGGTGCAGGTCAAGGGTATAGTGATTTTGGTGGCTTCGGTGATTTTGGTGATATTTTTAATGACTTCTTCGGTGGCGCTACCGGTGGTGGTCAGCGTAGAGCGAATCCAACAGCACCAACTCGTGGTGAAGATTTAGACTATACTTTGTCAATTGATTTTATGGATGCAATTACCGGCAAAAAAACACAAGTTTCTTATACCAGGAGCGAAACATGTCCGACATGTAAAGGTAATGGTGCTGAAAAGGGTACACACCCGATTACGTGTGATAAATGTAATGGTACTGGTTACATGACTATAACTCAAAAGTCCATGCTGGGAGTTATTCGGCGTCAGACAGTTTGCGATAAATGTCATGGCAAAGGTGTAATTATTGAGCATCCTTGCCAAACTTGTCATGGCAAAGGTGTAATTGATGGCAAAAACACTATTGAAGTTAATATTCCAGCCGGAATTGATAATGGACAGCAATTACGTTATGAAGGTCAGGGTGAAGCAGGAAAAAATGGTGGCCCTTATGGAGATCTTTATATCAGTTATCGCATCAAACCATCAAGAGATTTCGAACGTAAAGGAACTACTATTTATACTACTGTTCCGATCTCATTTGCGCAGGCAACATTAGGTGATGAAATTAATGTTAAAACTGTGCATGGAGAAAAGAAGTTGAAAATTCCTGCTGGAACACAACCTAATAAAGAATTTACTTTACATGGTGAAGGTGTTCCATATTTGCGTGGAAATGGTAATGGTGATCAAATAACTACTGTTCAAGTACAGATTCCGAAATCGATTAATGAAAAGCAGAAACAGGCTTTGGTTGATTTTGTCAAAGCCGGCGGTGGATCAATAACGCCACAAGAAAAAGGATTCTTTGAAAGATTAAAAGAAAAGTTGCAGTAAAAATTAATGCTATAAAATTATGCTCAAAGGGCTATAAATACTGGTGAGAGATTGATACTGACTTAATAATTAAATCCGATGATCCCTGCTGTGTAAAAAAGAAATCAAAAATTATTTGAGACTTTTCAATGAAAATGGAATGTCAGATAAAAATGGCATTATAAGATATTAGTAGTATTATTTGCAAATTGAACTAAAGGACTAATTCTTCAAGCTTGATGGGATTAGTCCTTTAATTTTGATAAAAAGTTTCTTTATCTTAATTAATTTTATAGGTGTTTGGGAATTTGTTATAATAATAAAGATAGAGTAAAGGGTGCAAATTATTTATGGATATTAAAAAATTACAAGATTACCAAAAACATATTCGCAACTTTTCCATAGTTGCTCATATTGATCATGGGAAATCTACAATTGCGGATCGTATTTTAGAACTGACTGATACTGTATCTGAACGACAACTAAAAAACCAAATGTTAGATGATATGCCACTTGAACGTCAGCGGGGAATCACGATTAAAATGAACTCAGTTGAAATTAAATATCATGCCCAAGATGGAGAGGACTATATTTTTCATTTGATTGACACTCCTGGACACGTAGATTTTTCTTATGAAGTTTCTCGTTCTTTGGCAGCTTGTGAAGGTGCACTTTTAGTAGTCGATGCTTCACAAGGTGTACAAGCGCAAACTTTAGCTAATACTTATTTAGCGATTGATGATGATCTGGAAATAATGCCTGTAATTAACAAGATTGATTTGCCATCCGCTAATCCTGAGCAAGCCAAGGAAGAAATAACTGAAATGCTGGGTTTAGATGCTTCAGAGGCAGTTGAAGTTTCGGGAAAAACAGGTCAAGGAATTAAAGAATTGCTTGAGCGAATAGTAAGAGATATTCCTGCACCACAGGGAAATTTGCAAGATCCACTTAAAGCATTGATTTTTGATTCTAAATATGATGATTATCGCGGGGTAGTTTTGTCCGTCAGAATTGAGGATGGCACTGTTGCACCTGGCGACAGAATCAAAATTATGAATACCGGTAAAGAGTACGAGGTTACTGAAGTTGGGGTATCAAGTCCACACCCAGTAAAGAAAGAAATTTTAATTGCTGGTGATGTTGGTTATCTGACAGCAAATATCAAGTCTGTTCGTGAAACTCGTGTTGGTGATACCATTACTTCTGCTGAAAATCCGACAGCTGAACCACTTCCTGGTTATCGCCAAATACCACCAATGGTATATTCTGGTATGTATCCTGTTGATAATTCCAAATATGACGATCTTAAGGAAGCTTTGCAAAAGCTTCAGCTAAATGATGCTGCTCTGGAATTTGAACCTGAAACTTCGACCGCTCTTGGATTTGGATTTCGTTGCGGGTTTTTAGGCTTGCTTCATATGGATGTAGTACAAGAAAGACTAGAGCAGGAATTTGATTTAGACTTAATTATGACCGCTCCTTCTGTTGATTATCATGCCATTATGAATGATGGTACAACAAAGGTAATTGATAATCCTTCTGATTTGCCCTCAGCTGGTGAATATAAGGAGGTACAGGAACCTTTTGTTAAAGCGGAAGTTATGGTTCCAAATGATTTTGTTGGTCCAGTGATGGAACTTTGCCAGCGTAAACGTGGTGAGTTTGTAACTATGGATTATTTGGATAAATATCGAGTTAACGTAATTTATAACATGCCATTAGCGGAAATCATTTATGACTTTTTTGATGATTTAAAATCTTCCACTAAAGGTTATGCCTCACTTGATTATGAAATTACGGGTTATCGGGCAACTGATTTAGTTAAAATTGATATTCTTTTAAATAAGCAAGTTGTTGATGCTTTGAGCTTTATTGCTCATCGGGATGAAGCTCAGAACAGAGCAAGGCAAATGACATCAATGCTCAAGAAACTTATTCCCCGGCAGAACTTCGAAGTTGATATTCAAGGCGCTATTGGGGCCAAAATCATCTCTCGTGCAACAGTAAAGCCTTACCGCAAAGATGTTACTTGGAAAATTCATACAGGTGATCCTGATAGAAGGGCTAAATTGCTTGAAAAGCAAAAGAGAGGTAAAAAGCGAATGAAAGCGGTAGGTCATGTTGAAATTCCTCAAGACGCTTTTATGGCTGTTTTAAAAATGAATGATGATGACTTAAACTCGAAATAAGAAAGAATTACAAAAAGGCAAAATTTATTAATGATTGAATGGCATGAGCGCAAAAATGAAGAACTAGCCCCTGAATTAATTGAGGAATATCAGCTTAGTCCGATTATGGCTAAGCTGCTTTCTTTGCGTGGAATAAATACTGCAGAGAAAATTAACTTTTGGTTTAATGCGACTGAAGATGACTTGGCAGACCCTTACTTAATGCACGATATGAAAAAAGCTGTTGACAGGATAAACCGAGCAATTGATGCAGGAGAAAGAATAACTATTTATGGTGATTATGATGCAGATGGCATAACTGCTACAAGTATCATGATGGAAACACTTGGCATATTGGGCGCAGACGTTAATTTTTTCATACCTGATCGTTTTCGTGACGGTTATGGTCCAAATCTAGAAGAGTATAAGCGAATAGTAGCAGAAGGTGCTAAATTAATTATAACTGTTGATAATGGCATTACAGGGGTTAAAGAAGTAGCCTACGCCAAGAGCAAGGGTGTAGATACAATAATTACAGATCATCATAAATTTCAAGATAAAATTCCTGAAAGCTATGCGTTGGTTCATTGTAACTACCCTGGCCAAGAATATCCGTTTGATGATTATTGTGGTGCTGGAGTAGCCTATACTATTTGCCGAGCTTTAATGCAGGATTCAATGCCAGAATTATTGGAACTGGCAATGATTGGAACAATTGGAGATATGGTCAAGGTTTCCGGAGAAGGTCATATTATCGTTAAACGGGGTTTAAAAATGCTTAACGAAACTCAACGACCAGGCTTAAGGGCTCTTATAAAAAATGCTGGGTTACAAATAGGGCATATTGATGAAACAGATGTTGGCTTTAATATTGCACCAAGATTGAATGCTGTTGGTAGACTTGATAATGCTAGTTTAGCCGTTGACTTACTGTTATGTGAAAGTGACGAAGAAGCTGAAAAAATAGCAGATAAGATTGAAGGTCTAAACGATAAACGTAAAAATTTAACAGCTGAAGTTTATCAATCTTGCGTTAATCAGATTAAAAATAATGGTTGGCAAAGAGATAAAACCTTAGTTTTATATAATCCCAAGTTCAATGAAGGGGTTTTGGGATTAGTTGCAAATGAACTGGTTGAAAAAACTCATAAACCAACTATAGTGCTGACTAAGAATGATAAAGGAATTGTTAAAGGCTCAGGAAGATCTGTAGATGGTTTTAATCTTTTTAATGCCTTAGAGCCTTTGAAGGATAGACTTTTTCTTAAATTCGGTGGGCACGATTTTGCGTGTGGCTTGTCTATGACTGAAAGCAAAATTTTCTCGTTACGCAAATCATTTGAGGATAGTTTTACTGGTGTTTTTAATCAAAATATACGATATTATGATTGTGAACTACCTTTTTCTCATCTGGATTTGAAAATTATGACTGAAATCAAAAGGGTGGGTCCTTTCGGAACAGATAATGTCAAACCCCTTTTTAGTATTACTCATCCAAAAATTAACAGCTGTTTTTACATGGGTAAAGATAAAAGTCATATCAAATTAAGCATTAGTAAAGACAATAATAAAGTTGATGTTATAGGATTTAACAAGAAATTCCTTACAAAAATACTTTTACCATATATAGATCAGTTATTCATAGAGCTACAAGAAAATTGCTTTCGTAATCAGATAAAATTACAAGGCATTATAAAGGGAATCATTTTTGCAGCACCAAAATTAGCAGTTCCAGAACCAGTTGTTGATTTGCGCAATGAAAAGTATGTGATGGGTTTTGCTGACAGATATTTATTATTTGATAAAAGAAATAAAAATGCTGCTTCCAGTCTGTTTGATATCGACCCTGCAAAAATTACATTGGTAAATGATTATGATAGTGAAGGTGAAGTGGCCGTCTTTCTTGATGTTCCTCGCAATCAAAAAGACTAGATTTTGCGTTGAACAATAATTATGAGCAGCTATACTTACACTTTCTTATGGATCAATTACCCGTAAAACATTTACCGTTAAAATCTGATTTTGAAATCTTGTTAAAATATGTATATTCTCACCCTGGTCTAACACTGCAAGATTACCGAAAGGTCGGTAAATTTATAAAATTAAATTACGACAATGTTCTCTTTATTTTACGTGTATTCTTTGAATTGAATTTTATTCAATTAGAAGATAATAAAATATTTGGTGTCAATAATCCTGTTAAAAATAAACTGACAAATTCGAAATATTATCAGGCTACAAAGTCACAGATTGCTTTTATAAATGAATTGCGACAAATGCCTAGTCAAAAATTACTAATGTACGTGAATGAGCAATTAAAGCAACATTAATTTTTCTCGCTTTTAATGCTTTTAAGCACAAAATTTGTTAGAATATAAAGGTCAAATAAGCTTTAGAAAGAAAGTTAAGTTTTTGGAGGTTTTTCTTCTTATGGCAAACGATTTTGAGAAACATATTGCAAGTGTAAAGGATTTTCCGAACAAAGGAATAATCTTTCGGGATATCACTCCTGTCCTACAAGATGGCAAATTGTTTCAGGCAGCTACACACAAGTTAGCTGAATACGTTAAAAGTAAAAATGCCGATATAATTGTTGGTCCCGAAGCGCGTGGTTTTATTGTTGGTTGTCCTGTGGCAACAGAATTAGGTATTGGTTTTGTGCCAGCTAGAAAGCCACATAAATTGCCAAGGGAGGTCGAACGTGCTTCTTATGACCTGGAATATGGTTCAAATAGTTTGGAAATTCATAAAGATGCTATTAAACCTGGTCAGCGTGTTGTAGTGTGTGATGATTTACTGGCTACAGCTGGAACTTTAAGGGCGTGTAAACAATTAATTGAAAACCTTGGTGGAGAGTTGGTTGGTTCTTGTTTTTATATTGAACTACCTGATTTAAAAGGAAAAGAGAAATTACCAGGACTTGACGTGTTTTCTTTAGTTAAATACCATGGTGCTTAATATTTATTAATCTTGTTTTTTTAAGCATGAAATTTTAAAAAAATAATAAATGTGCATGAAATGCTCTTAATAGTTAGATTTTTGTAATCTGCTGTTAAGAGCTTTTTTTATGTTTAAATATTACTTCATATATAAAAACAGCAAATGATTTAGATTTTTGCATAAAACTAAGATTTCAATAAAATAAAGCGCTTTCTGAAATATGAAAAAAACTTTGAATTTTGAGTTAAAATTTTTTACAAGATCATGGCAGCTATATATAATGATACAGTATTTCAAAAAAGGAGAATAGAGTAATTTGCAATTAAGAAAAGCAACAATGGCCGATTTTGACCAAATTATCACTATTTTAAAAGATGGAGCTAATCAATTAGCTGAACATGGAGTAAATCAATGGCAAGGAGATTATCCCTCAAAAGGTCAAATTAAAGAAGACATTGAAAATGGTTGGGCCTTTTTAGCAGTTTCTGAGGATAAAGAAACTGTTGGTGCAATTGCTATAGTAGATGGACCTGACCATGTTTACGATCACTTAGACGGTACCTGGCTGTGCAATACAGATAGATATGTTGTTATTCATCGTGTGGCAATTCACTCTCAACATTCTGGTAAAGGTTATGCTACTAAACTTTTACAGGCCGTAATTGATGATATCAAAACTAACCGTGACGATGTTGATTCAATCAGAATCGATACTCACGAAGATAATAAAGCAATGCAACACTTAATTGCAAAAATGGGTTTCACAAAAGTTGGTCTTTTACATGGCGTTTATCGTGCTAATGAAATTTCGTATGTGTATGAATTAAAAAAGTAAAAAGGAATTATTAAATGTTATTTAAAGTAATAAAAAAATTGATTTAAAAGTAAAAAAAAACACTAAATTGTTTACTTTAGTTATTTTATGTATTAATATAAACATAACGAATGTAATTTAAAGCATTTGTTATAAACGTACAACCAGTGAAAGGGGGGATTCAAGGGTCAATTAGTGAAATGGTTATCTATCTTTGCTGTTGACTCGCCTCTTATTAAATAATTAACTTTCCTGATTAATTTAACTATTTTTTCCTATTCTAAATTATTATACCAAATAGCATATACAAAACCTTTTTACCGATGTGATGGAAAAGTCAGGAACTCATCGGTAAACCTTAAAAAACCTGATTACGGAAAATTTCCGCAATCAGGTTTTTCTTTATTTAAATTTAAATTAGCGATGTTTCATTATTGGTTGATAGAATAAATCAATAACAATTGCGGCTATCAAGGCAATGGCAAAAGTAAGTAATAGGTTCGTCCAGTTTATTTTTGTCATTGCGATACCAAATAATGCCAGGATCACGGTCAGAATGACATCGCCTAGTTGTGTCAAACCAACTGCTTTAGATGGGTAATCCTGCCAAAAGTATTTCTTTGTTCTGGTAATTAAAACTATGAACATAGCACTCAAAACGAGGTAAACATAAACCATCGTTGAAATAGTGCCATGCCCCCAGCCGTGCGTGTTAAGATAGGCAATACCAGCAATACCAATAGCTGTCCAGCCGAAAGCTAGTGAAAAAGCAATTTTAGCTAATTTAGCCATATTCCAGTTTTCTGGTTTATAAGTGATGTGAGTTCTATCAGTACCAATCATCATTGTCACCATATTATTCATAATTGTGTAAATAACCATAGCGTTTAGCGCCATTGGAATATAGTTAAAGAAAAGGTAGCCAAAAGTCAAAAGCATCGTTAATTGTGCAGTTCTGGCTAACTTTGTTAAGGACCAGGTAGTCATTCTTTGGTATACTCTGTGTCCAGCATCAAGTATTTTTACTATTGAAGACAAACCGTCATTTAAAAGTACCATTTTACCAGATCGTTTGGCCACGTCGGCAGCGTTAGACACTGCTATACCAACTTCAGCTTGCTTTAGAGCAGGAGAATCATTCACGCCATCACCTGTCATACCTACTATATAACCTTTTTTCTGGAAGAATTTAACCATGCGCAATTTATCTTCTGGTAAAACGTCCGCAATACCAGCCAATTTGCTGGTATCTGTCTGGTCAGTAAAATCACGAATAGAAATTACCTCACCTTGCAAGTCAACCTGCTTAGCGACTGCAACAGCAGTTTTCTGGTTATCACCAGTCAGCATAATCGGCTTAACTCCCCGTTTTCTGAGTTCTCCGAGAGCCGCTTTAGAGTCAGATCTTACCACATCTTGCAAAATGAAAACACCGGCCAACTTGTCGTCAATTAATAAGGCTACTGAGCGTCCTGCACCAAAATCTATTTCTTTTGCCTTTTCGTTAGCATTTTTGTCAATTAGCGAAAGTTGTTTAAAAGAACCAAGTTTAATATTATGACCATCACAGTTTGCCATTGAATAACCAGTGCTTGAAGTGAAAGGCGTGAAATCTGAAGCTGATTTAATACTTAATCCTTGTTGTTTAACATATTCATCAATTGCAGTATCAATGAGTTTTTTGTTTCTTTGATCTGTAGCAGCTGATGCTAGTTTTAAAACATCATTATTATTCATTGAACTAAAATTGGTCCACTGACCAACTGCCGTTTTATTTTCCGTGATTGTTCCTGTTTTATCGAGCAAAATCAAATTAAGGTTTGCTGCATCTTGAATACCAGTCAAATCAGAAGTTAATACTCCTTCTTTGCTTAAACGGGTTGCTTCAAACGAGTTAGAAAGAGCAAATGTGGAAGGCATAGCAACTGGTATTGAAGCAATAAACATCATTGCTAAAAATGGCAGCATGTTAATCAGATTATTTAGGTCACCACCCTTAAAGAAAGAAGCAATGACAATTACTAAGGTCAGAATTCCATCAAGAATGCACAAATAGTAAATAATTTTAGTTAGCAGTTGTTGCAGGTGACCAGGAGCTGCAGAATTATTAATTAAGTTAATTGTCTTACCGGAACGAGAATCAGCACCGGTAGCAGTGACGACTGCTAAGCCATTGCCTTCTGTTACAGTAGTACCGGCAAAGGCTGTATCTTGTGGATTTTTCCGCACTGTTCTTGCTTCGCCTGTAATTGAACTCTCATCAGTAGAAATTTGTCCCTCAATCAGCTTCACATCGGCAGCCAAAACATCACCAGCCTGCATACTGATTAAGTCACCAGGGACTAAGTATTTTGAGTCAATATTCTGCCACTCCCCATCTCTTTGAACAGAAATAGTAGGAGTTAATTTATGTGAAATATTATTCAGAACTCGCCTTGATTGCTTTTTCTTAGAAGCTCCATTCCATGCAGCAAAAAGTAGCATCAATAACACAAATAATGATTGTATCCATTTTCCTAACACACACTCTAAAAGTAGGGCAGCTTCGAGAATCCATGCTGATAAATTCCATAACTTGGATAAAAATTCTTTAAAAAAGTTGAATTGAGGTTCAGGAACCTCGTTTAATCCATTTTCCTGCACTAGTTTATCTGCTTCGGCTTGACTTAAGCCAGTAATTTTTTCAGCCATAATTTTACTTCCTTAGTTATAAATACTTAATTTAAAGTAGCATAAAAATAAGACTTTTGCTAGCAAATTAGATATTATCATTTGCAAGTTTGTTTTAATTTTGTATTTAAAATAATTATAGAAAAGTGTAAAATAGGTATAGTAGTGTATTAGTACACCTGAATCTTAATATATCATTTTAAAAAATTCGAATTTATTTGCTTTTAATCTAGGAGGTGGAATTCATGTCAGTTAAAAAATTTATTGTAGCTTCACTATTAACACTAACAGCTCTATTTTTCTTACCCTTCTTCGTTCACAATGAGATTATAGATTATTTTAACGTTGCGATTCCTGAAACATATAGTTATGCGCAGGTATCAAAAAATACGCAAAAGTATTTTAATGTTCAAGCCTATGATTCTAAAACCGGCAGAAAGCTTCCATACAAAATAAAAAGAGTAGGAGGCTATGATCCAAGCAGGCAATATATTAAAATTGACCATAAAGGCCAGTATGTGAAAGAAATTAAATATATTTCCAAAAAAGAATTTCAAAAGAAAGTTCATTCCTAAAAGTTAGATAAAAGGAGATACCATGTTCGAAAAATTTTTGGTTCCAGTTTATGTCTTTTTTCTGATTATAACTAACCAAATTCCATTAGATCATAATTCTTGGATTGATAGAGTTGATCCTGCTATTCCAGAAGTAATTAGTTATGCGCAGGTGCCAAAAAATACGCAAAATTATCTAAACGTTCAGGCCTATAATCCTGATACTGGTAAGAAATTACCATATAAAATTGAAAGAGTAGGTGGTTTTGATCCAAGTAGACAATATATTAAGATCGACCACAAGGGACAGTACGTGAGAAAAATTGACTATATCTCCGAAAGTACTTACTTAAAAGCAATTAGTCAAAAAGACGACTAGCCATAAAAATAGCACAAAAAAAGCCTGCATTATTGCAGGCTTTTTGAGTTTAAAAACTAATCTTTGTCAACACTGTCTGGGAAAGTAGCTAGACGCTCGCCTTCACCAAGATCTTCTTCAATTTCGAGCAAACGGTTGTATTTTTCAACACGTTCAGAACGAGCAGGTGCACCAGTCTTAAGCTGACCACCGTTAACTGCAACTGCGAAGTCAGCGATGAATGTGTCACCAGTTTCACCTGAACGGTGAGAAATCATGGTGTTGTACCCGTTCTTACGTGAAAGGCGGATAGTTTCCAAAGTTTCAGTAACAGTACCAATTTGGTTTAACTTAATCAATGAAGCGTTACCGGCACCTTCCTTAATAGCTTTTGTCAAAAGCTTAGGGTTAGTACAAATGAAGTCATCCAAAACAATTTGAATTCTGTCTTTGTGGCTTTGAGTAAATTTAATCATGCCATCAACATCATTTTCATCGTATGGGTCTTCAATTGAAATTAATTCTGGGAACTCGTCAAGTAACTTGTCGTAGTATTGAGCTAATTCTTCATCGTTAAATACTTTACCTTCGAAGTGGTACTTGCCGTCTTCTTTGTTGTAGAAGTATGAAGCAGCACAGTCACAAGCAATAGCAATGTCTTCACCTGGCTTGTATCCAGCCTTAACGATAGCGTCGTGTAAAGCTTGTAAAGCTTCTTCAGAGTTCTTCATGTTAGGTGCGAAACCACCTTCGTCACCGAGTCCGGTTTCATAACCCATATCTTCAAGGACTTTCTTTAAAGTATGGTAAGTATTAACAATCTTTTCAAAACCATCACGGAAAGAAGTCTTCTTAACTGGAGTGATCATGAATTCTTGCACGTCGATACCATTGTCAGCGTGCTCACCACCGTTAATAACGTTATGGAAAGTTTGTGGCATTTCAAGGTCAGTTCCGCCAAGGTATCTGTATAAAGGTTGGTGACTGTCTTTTGCTGCAGCAGCTGCAGTAGCCATTGATACGCCTAAAATAGCATTAGCACCAAGCTCAGCCTTGTTAGGGGTGCCATCTAATTCGATCATTACACGGTCAATGTTTGCTTGATCATGTGGATCTAAACCCTTCAACGCTTTAGCAATTTTAGTATTTACGTTTTCAACGGCTTTGGAAACACCTTTACCGCCTACACGACTGCCACCATCACGTAATTCAACTGCTTCATTTTCACCAGTTGAAGCACCTGATGGAACTTCAGCTTTACCAACAACACCGTTTGATAAGGTTACAAAAGCCTCAACAGTTGGATTACCACGTGAATCATAGATTTCCAGTGCATGAACATTTTCAATGACTGATTTTAACATCTAAAAACCTCCTAAATAATAAATGCTGTACTAATTTTTATAAGTACATACATTAGTGGAGCACACGCTCCATATCTACATCACAAATTTTAGCCTAAGTTTGTGATTATGTAAACATTTGTAACCGATTTCTAATGTTAAAAAATATTAAAAAAAATTTTATCGCTTTTTTTTGGTATTTGATTTATTATTTAGCTATATATTTTTTTGAATATATAGTTTATTTATATAAGGATACACAAATATGGATAAAGTAAAGTTGATAATAGATTCTGGCTCAAATGACAGGGCAAATGAAAATCTGACAGTAGTGCCGTTAACAATGACAATTGCAGGACAAGATTTTGTTGATGACGAAAATCTTAATATCGATGAGTTCATCAGCAGTATGGAGAAAAATACGGAGGAAGGAAAAACTTCCTGTCCCAGCATTAATGATTGGCTAGAAGCATTAAAAGGAACTAAATTTGCAATAATGATGACAATTACTAGTGGTCTTAGTGGCAGTTTTTCATCTGCTTTTCAAGCTAAACAAATATATGAAAAAGACCATCCAGATAGCCATGTAATTGTGATTGACTCCAGGACAGCTGGTCCTGAAATTTCGATCATTTTAGAAAAAATTCGAGAATTGGTTAATAGCAAAACCCGTTTTGTAGATTTAGAACAAAAAATTTCAGATTATAAGACACACACTCATTTATTAGTTATATTAAAGTCGCTACATAATTTAGCACTTAATGGACGAATTAATATGGCCGTGGCAAAAGTGGCTAAGGTTTTAAATATTGATGTAGTAGGTACTGCCAGTGATGAGGGTAAACTAGAGCCTTTAGCAAAAGTACGTGGAATAAAGCGTGCTTTTAAAGAAGTACTCAAATTGATGAGTGAAATGAAATACAAAGGAGGAAATTTAATTATAGATCACTGTAAAAATAAAAAAGATGCTGAAAGTTTAAAAGCAAAAATTTTAGCACTTTATCCAGAAGCAGAGATCAAGATTCGCTCAATGAGGGGACTTTGCACGTTTTATGCCGAGGAAGGCAGTTTAATGGTTGGTTTTGACGATTTGTAATTTAATCGTAAATTAAATATTATATTTTTACACTTGTTCTCTATATAACAGAAAATTAAAAAAGTTGATTTAACCCTAGTTTAATATAGCTAGGGCTATTTTTTGTACATTGTTGAAAGCGCTTTATTATAAAAGTTTGTGAAGTTAAATTCATCTTCAAAAGCGCTTAACATAGTGCTATAATGAAATTAGATAGCGCTTACATCACAAACCCATATAGTGTTGTCTAATAAGTTTTATCAAGTTCTATGTTAGAAAGTGAGAGGAATCAATTTGGCATTTGTTGAGTTGATTTCATCGGAGGAATAAAAATGGATATACTTAAAACAGTCCTTGCGATCATTCCTATCGTTTGGCTGATACTTTCCTTGGGTGTTTTTCACATTCGAGGAGATTTGTCGTGCTTAATCGGCTTTGCTTTATCAATAATTCTCAGTATTGTCGGTTTCAAATTTTCGTTTTCAAACAGTATCACTGCCGGAATTGATGGCATAATTATGGCTTTATGGCCAATAATCTATGTTATTATTTCTGCTCTGTTTATCTACAATATCAGTAGAAAATCAGGAGGAATGGATACAATAATGTCTATGTTAACTTCAATTACTAAGGACATGAGATTCTTAGTATTGATCTTAGCATGGGGATTAGGCGGATTTTTGGAAGCCATTGCTGGTTTCGGTACAGCGGTAGCTATCCCTGCAAGTATCTTAATCATGCTGGGAATGAGTCCAATTAAAGCTGCCGTGGTCTGTTTAGTTGCAAACACTGCTCCTACTGCTTTTGGTGCTGTTGGTCTGCCAGTAACAACTCTGGCTAAAGTAACAGGGCTGGGGGTAACTGAATTAGGTTATTTAATTGCTATACAATTATTTATTTTAATGATGCTAGTTCCATTCGTTTTGGTTATGATGACAGAAGGTAAGGGACTTAAGTCATTTAAAGGAAAAGGTGTTTTGGTTTGCACCTTGGTAGCTGGCTTAACATTTGCAGTTCCGGAGATTTTCATTACTAAATATTTAGGACCTGAACTACCATCAATTGTAGGTTCAATAGTTTGCCTTCTATGTTTAGTAATTATTATTAAGAAATACAGCAGTATAGATGAAACTGAGTCTGCTAGTGATGAAAAAGACGATAAAGCTCCTATTTCCACTGCTGAAAAAATCAAGGCTTGGGTACCATTCATTTTGGTATTTTGCTTTATCATTTTTACTTCATCAATGTTCCCAGCAATCCATAATGCATTGGCAAGCGTTAAAACCAGTTTCCACTTTTACAATGGTGCAAATGCCAAGCCGGTTGACATTGACTGGCTGTCATCACCGGGTACTTTAATTTTATTGTCAAGTATCATTGGTGGTGCTATTCAAGGTTTGTCATTTAAGGAAATGTTTTCCGTTTTGACCAGTACGATCAAGCAATTGGTTAAAACAATTATCACGGTTTGTTCTATTGTGGGATTGTCCAAAGTAATGGGCTACAGCGGGATGATTGATGTCATCGCGGTTAGTCTCGTAACTTTGACTGGCGCATTTTACCCAGTAATTTCACCAATCATCGGTGTATTAGGAATCTTTATCACTGGTAGTGATACTTCAGCCAACGTCCTCTTTGGTGAGCTGCAAGTACAAGCTGCCCACGCGCTGAAAGTAAGTCCATACTGGCTGGCAGCTGCTAACATGGTTGGTGCTACCGCTGGTAAGATGCTTTCACCACAGAACATCGCAATTGCTACAGGAGCAACAGGTCTTGAGGGTAAAGAAGGAGTTATTCTTAAGAAAGCTTTGCCGCATTGTGCATGGTATACATTGGTATTATGTGTGATCGTGTTTGCGTTAGGAAAAGTGCTTAGTTTCCTATAATTGTTAAAAAATTATCGATAAGCGAAAAAACAACCCTAAACCAAAAGTTTGGGGTTGTTTTTAAATAACCATTAAAAGTAATTGTTGAGATATACTAAAGCAAAAGACAGCTAGAGAAGTAGCCCCGATAATATCTGATGGAAAGTGGGCTTTAAGACTGATACGAGAAATGACAACCATTAGCCAAATTGCAACTAAAATCCATAAAAGTCTATTACCTAATTGTCCAGCAAAAAGTCGCCAGATGATTAAAGCCATAACAGTACTTCCTAGGACATGACCACTTGGAAAACTATAGCCTTCTTCTAAATCTGAATGTAGGATTGGACGTTTTCTGCGCATCCATTTTTTTAAAAAGATACCAATCAGATCAGTAAAGCCCAAAGTGAATAATGCCCAAAAAGCTAGTAAACTTTCATTATTACTGATTAAAAAACTTGCCAGAAATACATCCAAAACAACTAAAAGTTTGGGATCGTTTATAAATGCAATAATCTGCCAGCCGATTCCATCGCGTCTTCTGATTAATTTATGATGAAGCCAGTGATCAAATAAATTGAAACGTCGTGAATTTCTGACATTAAAGATAAGTAGTATTAGTATTAGAGCAGACAATGTTGCTACCCAAAAGTTAATATTCAAATCGAATCCCTACCTATAATTTGTATTCGATTGTATTTTAACAGTAACGAGACAAAGCGTAGAAATTAAAATCTACTCTTGAGCAAAACTTAAGATTTGTAATTTAAAGGAAATTCAGAATTTGAACTTTACTAAAATTAGTTTTAGCAAGGTAATTACTTTTAAAAAAACTTGACTTTAATTAAAACCAACTTAAAATTATCATTATCAAGTTAGGGCGCAATTTAGGAGGTAAAAATGAATAATAATCACACTTCTAAGCAAGAGACTGTAGGTGAAGCTATACGTGATATTGCTCACCATGAACATAACTTTGCTTTAGCTGATAATTCTACTAACCATCTTGGTGATCTCGTTATTTATGGCACCCTTTATCTTTTTACACTTTTATTTTCTGATATTTGGTTTGACTGGCTGTTTGTATTGTTGGCTATTGTTGCAATCATTAGCGTAATCCGTTATCAAAACTTCTTGCGACGCAAGGTTAATTCCCAAAAAATGACTTCGTTTTTCGTAAATACTAGTTTGATTTCAACTGGTGTGAGATGTTTTGTAATAGGAAACGCACCATTACTAGCTCTTAGTATGCATACTCAGGGAAAATTTAACTTCTCCATTTCTTTGCTGGTTGGCTTAATTATTGCTTTGATTGGAACAACTTGTCAATATCATTACCTGACTAATCATCAAGTCATTGACAGGCAAAAGGAATCACCAAGCGAGACCTGCAAAAAAGCTTTTGATTTTAGTATTAAAAGTTGCAAAAAGGGTTATGTCAACCAAGGCTTTTTCTTTGATATTGCGTGTGGTTTTGCCCTTTTGGCAAATCATTTTTCTTATAAAGAATTCATCTTAGTTAAATTTGAAGCTTGGCAATTTGTTTTAATTACTATTTTAATAGTATTGGGTACAGTTCTATTTCAAAGGTTTTTACACAATAAAGTTGTTACAAATAATATAAGTAAAGGCTTTAAGTGGGGTACTTTATTAATGACGGCTGCGCGCGGCTATTTGATAGCCATTGCACCATGGGTTACAGTGTGTCTGTTCACGGGCAATTCAATCAATTGGTTAGCGGCAAACCTGTTAGGTATATTTGTTGCACTTATTGGAACTGGATTGCAATACAAATATTTACATAAAGTCAGAGTCTTTTAAATGCAGAGCTAAGTATGAATATATTTGACCGTGAGGACACTGATACAAAGATAAGCCAGTAAAAGTAATTTCTTTTACTTGCTTTTTTAATATTGAAAGCAGATTTGCTTATAAAGTTCGATTCTATGAAGTTTTAGATAATTAGCTTGAATAAAAAGCAATTTATACAATGGTGATGTGAACCCTAAAATTAGGACACTTTATATAAGCTGCTAACTGAGGACTACCTTCCAATATTCAATTTGAGTTAGTCCTTTTAGTTTGATCCTGATTCTTTTCTTATTGTAATACTCAATGTAGTCTCTGATTGCGTCTTCCAGTTCATTCAGATTTTTAAAACTTCTTTTCAAATCCATAAAACATTTTCCGTTTAAGTATGACAAGTTAAGCCATCCAGTGCTGGATACCTGAGCGAAGCCTGCCTTAACATGTCCATAGCAAGTTTAAGAATTAAGCAACGAAATGGTATAGATACAACCGTCAAGAATAGGCGTCCAGTAAGTCTTCTGTCCCTTGATATTGAACTCTATCGCATCTGAATACCAAATATGATTGGGATAAAATACACTGAAGTTTGTTTTAAGCAAGATCAGATTGGCAAAAAGCAAAGTAAAAGAAAAAGAATCAAACAGTTTATTAGCAGCTTGATTCTCTTTAATTTACTCCTTATCAACACGATCTGACAAAGAACTATTTTATATGAAATAAAATAGTTGTAAAGTTGTCAGAAGACTGTCCGATGGCAACTGACTATTTGCCCAATTGTTTCTTATAATTACCTTTAGTTTGATAAGAATAATCATGCTTTATTTTGTTTCTTGTATAGACAGAGAAATATCCCATATTGTAATATGATTTCATTACACGTTTGCCATAAATTTTTCTTTTGGATAACCAAAAAGAACCAACTTCTTGATAATGATAGTTAAACTTATTCAAGACATAATAGGGTCTGCCATTTTGCTTATAACGCGTGACATGTAATTTTTTATATCCTTTTTTATTCAAGCTACAAAGGACTTGATCATTTTGTATAAATGCATGTTTAGTAATCTTTATATGATTACATTTGTTATGCCCTTTATATTCGTACCAAGTACCTCTTAGTTCTGTGGGAGTAGCATTATGCCCTACATATTTGGCCTCTACTTTTGAAGAAAAGACCAGTCCAGTTGTTACTAATAATAATATAGAGACTAATATTACCAATGTTTTCTTTAATTTCATTTTATTCTCACCTTCCGTTAAATTTTATCACTGAAATAAAACGCCAGCAATTTATAATTTTATAATAATAAAGCCTGATTCAAACGTCTTTTTATAAATTTATCCGTATTGATTCGACTTATAAATTTAGCCCTCAGACTCAAAATTTTTATAAACTTATAGAACTTTATTCCTTGTCAAGCTAACGTTTTAGATTCTTAAAAATATTTCAAAATACTTGTTTTCTTAGGTTCCAAAGGCAAATGTTCTGATTAGAAGGGATTAACAGCAAACTTTAAAAAAAACAAAATTAATTTATCTAGTAAACGCTCATCAGAGATTTAAGATAAAAATTATTGAATTTTTAGGTGCATTTCATAGTTGAATATGTGTTTTAATGCGTAATCTGATAGCAGTTAATGATGAATAAAGTTGTTGATTTGGCTTTTTTTATCGTACCAATCTATCTGATTAGTCAATCTATCTTTATCATATGTGCTAAAATCCATGATATTCCTTTTCTAAATAAAATTTGTGTATAAATATTATACCAATAACATAATATTTATATTTTAATGACTTTATACAATTATTTTATAGCTTATATATTTTGCACGCAACATAAAATTTGTTTCTATTTAAAATATAATGTTGTAAAAATTAAAAACAAATGTTAAGCTACGAGATAATTTAGATAATTTAACTACATTACTCATGGTAGGACTAACCACATCATTTCATGATTTTTCACAAAAGAGGGTGAAAGAATGGATACTTACTTAACCAAAAAATCTGCAATTAAAGAATCAATTCCAACAATTTTCGGCTATATTGGCATAAGTACGGCTTTTGGAATTATTGGCAAAGCCAGTGGTTTTTCTACTTTGGAAGTTTGCTTGATGTCTATTCTGATTTATGCCGGATCCGTTCAATTAACCACTCTGAATATGCTGGTTGCGGGAAGCCCAATATCTTCAATTGTTTTAGCCGCTTTCTTGGTCAACTCTCGAGTAATTCTTATGAGCACGACTGTAGCGGGTTATTTGAAACAAGAAAATTTAAAAAGAAATATTTTGATAGGAACTTTTCTCACCGATGAAAGTTTTGCTCTAGGTATGAACAAAATTAATTATACAAATGACAAGTTAAATTTTACTTGGTTTAATACGGTAAATATAGTTTCTTACATAACTTGGCAAGTTGGAACACTTTTGGGAGCAGTGTTGGGCAGTTTTATCACTGATCCTAAAAAATTAGGGCTTGACTTTGCTATTGTAGCAATGTTTATTGGTTTGCTTTATTTGCAGGTAATTGGGGACAAAAAACTAAATAAAGTACTCCAAATAATTGTGATATTGATTTCTTTTGCGCTGACATATTTACTGACAATTATTTTACCTGCCAACTTGGTGGTAATAGTTGTAACCTTAATTGGTTGTAGTTTAGGAATGGTAATAAAGCATGTCTTCTTCTGAATACATTTTAACGACAATCATTTTCTGTGGAATCACTACCTTGTTATCTAGAGTGATACCATTTGTCTTATTGAAAAAATTCACCTTGCCGCCAAAATTAGTTGAATTTTTGTCTTTTGTTCCTATAGTAATAATGGCTGCTCTTTGGTTTAGTAACTTATTAATAGAAAAACCAGGTCATTTGCCTCAACTTAACATGCAGTACGCTTTGGCTTCACTGCCAACATTTATTTCCGCAATTATTAGTAAGTCTCTCTTAATCATTGTGATAGTTGGTATGATTTCATTAACAGTTCTTCGCTTAATTTAAAAAAAGAAATGATACTGTGTAAATTAAATACTAAAGTCGTTCCTTGTGAACATTTTTTATATTTTATAATTAGTTTGTAGTTTATTTATAATGTATAGAATAAGAAAAAGCATTGTGCTATGTCGCTCAATGCCTTTTTGTAAAACAAAAAATATATAAAATTATTTTTATAGTAATTATAAAAAAGGGGTGCAGTTTGTTTTTATAAAAATAATAGAAAATGAAATCTAGTAATTAATAATTAATTTTAAAGTTGGCGATTATTTTTATATGCTATTGACGATTTTTTCGATATTATCATCTTGATGTGCTTTATATTCATCAAGCATATAGGCATAAGTTTTTGCAGTTATTGTCATGTTTGAGTTTCCTAAAAGTTTTGAAATGGCATATAAATCAATTACTTTACTCCTATGATAGAGAATGCAAAAGATCATAAAAGTGTTGTATTTGTGTTACTTCTAAGAAATCTAAATTCGAACTATAATCTCTTAGAGGTTTTTTGTTTTTTAAATATTTAAATCTTATTTTTTACTTAAGCCAATTAATTCTATAGTAGACAATATAACTTCTCCAGCAGTTAAATCAGCCGTTACTTTGCTGACTTGGCCTTTTTCAGTATCTTTGCCTAATATTTCGTTTAAATTATTATCAGACCCATCTTCTGATATCAAGTTACCTCTGCCTTTTATTGGCCGTATGACATACCTTCCGGGTTTAATATCAAGCCCTACTAACCATATACCAGCATTTATTTTTGTTTTATAAGTATATTTATCTGGTGTTGGCGTGAAGCTTGTAGACTCTATCCAGTCTAACTTGATTTTGTCATTTTTTACTAAGTTGGTAGTAAAAGAAGTTAACTGATCTCCTTTATCATCGTTTCCTAAAATAACGTTAATAGTGAAATCGCTGTTAGATAAATTACCACTGCCCTTAACAGCTTTAATAACGTACCTGCCTGGCTTTATATCTCTACCGACCTTATACTTACCAGCGCTTAAAGTAACTGCTTTAGCTGTGTTCTTCACTGGTATAAATTTGGAAACCTTTTTTGAAGCATAGTCTGAAAGCTTTTTCCTCTTTTTTACAGGAGATGGTTTTATTGAATGAGGTGCGGTAGTTTTGTATGTTTCATCATGACTCTCGGCTTTATTTGAAGTTGATACAAAGAAACCATAAATTAAAACTAATATTAGTCCCCATACCCACCAACGTTTCACTAATGGCTCATTTGATGGATTTTTACTTGGTGTTGGTGCTTCTTTATAATCTTTTCTATTTTTTAATTTTCTTTCACTAATAATAATGTAAATAACAAATATTATTAGTGCAATTACCCATAAAAATTTCATTTGCCTTCTCCCATTATACTTGTATCAATACATTTATAATTTACCATTTTTATAAATGTCTTAAAAGAATAAATTTACATATGTTTTCAAGTACTATTGAATATCGTATTCTACATGGACAACTTTTCTTAAAATTTTTTCCGGATTATTTTTGTTTAAAACAATCGAATCATAGTCATTATTTTCAGGAAATAAGATAACTTTATTTCCAACGAGCTTTACACGTTTATTCGTAGCCTCATCATCTATTAAAACAGCTGGCAAATCAGCATTCTCAAAAGTTGGTTTTCTTACAAGGGTTATTAATGATCCGAATGGAACTAGAAGCTTCATGGAATTGTTTCAGCAATATAGCATAAACAGCTTATTAGAAGGCATATGGTCAAAAGCGTATTTTAAAAGGTATTTTAATAAATCTTCCATCGTTTACTTTTGATATCACTGTACATTAAGTTACGTATAACATCAAAACGCTATATAAGAAATTACAGCCTGACATTGTAAGACTGGTTAAAAGTTATGAGGAAGATAAAATTGCTATTCTTGTAATAAAATATTAACTCCATTCAATATTTTTAGAAGATTTGAATTATGTCCTTTCTTAATAATTATATTAAGTTTGAGCTTGATATTAAAGATTAAAGCAATCCTATGGGAAACCATTCAAATTATAATATCGAGATGAAATTGTTAATCAAGCTAAAAGTATAAATAGAAATATCTGGATTAATATAGTTCCATCTAGCATTGGCAACTATGGTAGTATATTGAGGTATTGGATCTTATTAATAATAATATAATCTTTATTTAAATAAAAATAAATTGGGTGGAAAAGGGTATAAGGCAGAATGGTAAGTAAGATTAACAAACGTAGTTTTTGGTTCAAACTAGTTATAAATTAAACATCGAAATAGATTGTGAGCCAATCGTTTTGACTAAGAAACACGAAAAAAATGACTATCCAGTAAAGGTTGAAAAACTAGCGGGTCGATGGAAAAGCAATTTTTTGCCAAACTGAAGCATATAGCTATACATGCTAATACAAATGGTTGCTTGAAGTTTATTTTTAAAAAATTTTATAGCTTAATAATCGACAGCAAAATAACTTTTGAGCTGACTACTAATACAAACGAATACAAACGAACTATTCATAATAGGACGAAAGGCACATTCTTGGAATTTATAGGCAAATATAAGAAAAAATACATGTTACGATTAATTGTATATATGCATCGCTTTTATATTCTGCAATATATTGTATAGCAAAATAATTAAACACTATGTCAATGAACTTATTATATTATAAAGATGTGAATAAAGATCTAAACATAATTCAGATCTCAAATTGATGGTTAATTTTTTAAGTAGTGCCTTCAACACATAATACGAAATATAAAAAATATAAAACCAAAAATA
The DNA here is from genome assembly GCF_016101625.1 of Lactobacillus sp. M0396. Taxonomy (NCBI): domain Bacteria; kingdom Bacillati; phylum Bacillota; class Bacilli; order Lactobacillales; family Lactobacillaceae; genus Lactobacillus; species Lactobacillus sp. M0396. The sequence continues at coordinate 246,568 of NZ_JACFQE010000001.1, read as the reverse complement.
AAGAAATATCAAAAAAGCTAATGCAATTATATTAATAATAACTAAAATCGAAATAATTGCTATACAAATTATATATACATACTGTATTTTAGCTGTAGGACACACTACTAAAGTTTCAATTATTAACCATGACATTACTACTGTAATCAAAAATGCACCAATAATAAGTTCAGAGTTAGTTTTTGATTTATACATTTCGATCTGGTAGTATTGTTCCAAAAAACTTTTGAAATTATTTACGAATAAGAACATTTTTGGGGTACTTATAACTTCTTGGTCATTATTTGAAAAAATTGAAATTAATACTTTATTGGTTTTTTCAACCAAATATGAAGTATATATAGCAAAACCCAAGCAAATACTACCTGCAATTGAAAATATAGTTATAAAAATAAATTTTCTCTTTATGTATTTGTCGAGGATATCTTTATTAATTTTTAATACATAATTTGGTTTTTTAAGCAAATATTTTTCAAAAGAAGCCCATAAAAGTAAGCCTAAAATTATCCCATATATTGCTGATTTTGCATACCAGCTTGCATTAAGAGCAGTAATAAGAATAGAAAAAATTGTAGAAATAGTTATGAGCCAATCACAATAATTTACTGCAGCAAAGGTATCATATTTAAGAAAATTATCTTGTTTACTTTTTAGATTATTTGATTTTATCTTCATAGCGACATCATTTCACAAAATATAGTAATTTTTGTTAGATATTCTAACTCAAAAATATCACAAAATAAAATATAAATTTGTATTTTATACGAGATGCTGTGATTAAAAAGTTTAATCAAAAAAATCTAATCAAATTGTAGATAACTTTTTCAAGACTTAGACTTATAAGGATAGTAGTATGGAAAAGTTGTAAAGAACAATGCTCAATGGCCAAACCATAGCGATGCAAACGGTAGGAATATACTGTTTACGAAAAGAAGAAATCATAAGTTTGTAGTGAAATATTAATGATGGCTTATATAATGACAAACGAGTAGTAGACTAACATAAAGAATTGACTACAGGAAAACTATTTATATTTTACCGGTCACTGATTAGGTTTCACTAAATATCCAGTCTGTCAGACCACCTATACGTTTAATTTGAAGCTCGTTTATGACATGCTAGTATAGTTAAACATGAGTTGCCAAAACAACTCAGCCTATTTTGAATTCAGCTCAATACCGCATTTCTACAATTAAGACCAAGCTAAAATGGATAAAGCTTAAGCAAAAAGTGTAAGGAAAGGGCAATAGCCATCACAATGCATTGAATAAACGATTCTCAACCTAATAAAACGTAAGAAATTTAACCGCATTAATATCAGTTCTTTAGCCGAATGAGACAAGTACTGCGTACTTATTTTTACTGATTCAATCAAATTAGTAGATTAAGCAAATTAAAATACATGACTCCAATGAAATATCTAAACCGTTCATTGGATCTCGTGTAATTATAAAATGGCTAACTTTCAAGTTGCACTTCTTAACTTGAAACTTTTTTGGATATTTTATGCGTATATTTGAAGTTAAGAGTGCTGATTTAGCAAACATTAAATCCATATATTTAAGGAGAGTACAGGATTTGAACCTGCGCGCCAAGGAAAAACTTGGTTCGCCGGATTTCGAGTCCGGTGCATTACCACTCTGCCAACTCTCCATAACGAATAACATTATACCTTAACTGAAATTTTTTTCAACTTGCCATTTTCTTCTAAATTGAACAAGTGCGTGTTTGTTATGTATTTGCTTAATGTAATATCGAAAAAAGCAATTAAATCAGCTACACACTAGATAGCAACTTTATTCTTTTAAATCACCGATTGTCTTGAGATAGGTTTTAATTTTTTGTTCTACAAACTTGATATTATCGTCAATTTTCTTTTCCTGTTCATGTAAATTATCAAGCTGCTTAAACAGTAAAACAAGTCTGTCAGGTATAGTTTGGTCACCCTCATAGCGTAATTTGGTGTATTTTTGCATTTCTTTAATACTCATACCAGTCTTTTTTAAGCGAGAAATGAAACTAATCCATGCTACATCTTTTTCAGTATAGATGCGACGATTATTTTCATCACGATTTGGGAAAAGTAATCTTTGCTTTTCATAATAACGCAGTGTGTCAATTGAAAAGCCACTAAGTTTCGAAAATTGACCAATTGAATATTTCATTGTAGTTCCTTTCTAAAAAATTCCAGCAAAGTAAATGATACATCGTCATATTTTACCACTACCAAAAAATTTTGAAATAGTAGTTGACATGGACTATACTCCAGCAACTATTCTATAAACCGTTAAAAAAGTTTACAAAACAAAAAGGAGAAAAACTATGAAAAATGATGAACGTTATCAAAAGGGTTTAGTAAATTTAGAAAAAGTTGATCAAGAGGGCGGCAAATCAGTTATTGATTCACTAGCTGGTTTATCTGAAGATGTAGGGCGCTACATTATTGAATTTGCATTTGGTGACGTATACGATCGTGGTGTTCTGGATCTAAAGCAAAGGGAAATGATTACCATTACAACTTTGCTGACACAAGGAGACACTGAACCGCAACTGAATGTTCATATCAATGGCGCTTTAAATGTCGGTTTAACGCCAAAGGAAGTAATCGAGACATTTATTCAAACTATTCCTTACGTAGGATTTCCGAAAGTGCTAAACGCGATTAATGTTGCTAAAAAGGTATTCAAAGATCGTGGAATAGATTTCACGCAATCGAATAAAAGTGAATAAAGTCATGACTAAAACTAGTTACTGTGATAAGTAAACTAGTTTTTTTATCTGAAGCTGATATAGTTCGTATTTTTATGACTATAAAACAAGCACGCATGAATTTAATTGTAAGTTAATTTTTGAGTTAAAGAAGTGAAATATGGAAAGTTCGTTATCTAAGCGTGCAGCTATTATTGACACAATTCCAACAGTTTTTGGCTATTTAGGAATTGCGTCCGCTTTTGGTGTGATTGCTCGCTCAACAGGTTTTTCGACTATTACAGTAATCATGATGTCAATCATAATCTATGCTGGATCAGCACAATTTACCACTGTTAGTATGCTAGTAGCAGGTAGTCCGATTGCTTCAATTATTTTTACTACATTTATGGTCAATTCAAGGATGATTTTAATGAGTACAACGGTGGCACCGTACTTTAAGAAAGATAAACTGGGCAAAGGTATTTTAATTGGCACGCTTTTAACTGATGAAAGCTTTGCTCTAGCGATGAATAAACTTAATTTTACAAATGACAAAATGAATTTCAGTTGGTTCAATACCGAAAATATGATCTCATATAAAACTTGGGTATTTGCTACAGCGATTGGTGCCATACTTGGCAAGTTTATTAAAGATCCAAAACAATTAGGTCTTGATTTTGCAAATGTGGCAATGTTTATTGGTTTGTTATATTTGCAAGTATACAATGATAAGTCTTTAAATAAGCTGTTACAAGTAATAGTAATTTTACTGACAATGTTGTTGACCTATATTTTGACAATGATTTTGCCACCCAGTCTGGTTATTATTGTTGTAACTCTTATTGGATGTGCATTGGGGATGGTAATAAAACGTGTCTTCTTCTAACTATTTGTTTTTGACTATTATCGGATGTGGACTTGCAACTTGGCTATCGCGGATACTTCCCTTTGTTTTATTAAAAAAATTCACTTTACCTAAAGCAGTGGTTGAATTTCTATCTTTTGTACCGATAGTTATAATGTCTACTATGTGGTTTTGCAATTTATTCACCGCTCAACCAGGTCAATTGCCAAAAGCTAACCTTGAATATCTTGTTGCTTCAGTGCCAACTTTTATAGCAGCGGTTATTAGCAAATCACTTTTAGTAATTGTTATTGTTGGGGTAGTTTCTTTAGCTTTATTACGATTTTTTATTTAGTGAAAGATCTATCAATAATTGTTTTATATCTCTGTAAATTTGAATTAAAAAAATTGTGAGTTATACTAATAAAAGTTGCTAATTTGTGCAAAAATCAAATTGGTTCTTAAATTAAATAAATATTTTGGTTGAAGTGAAAGACTTTCAAGAATTGTTCTCAGGTTTGGGTTGCCTGGGCAATTATGAAAGTCTTTTTTTGTTTGAGAAAGTGGGATTGCAAATGCAATTTTTAGGAATGCTAGTTGTTATTTTGTTTGCTACCTTAATAGGCGGACAATTCAGTGCAAGGTTAAAATTACCAGCCATTGTCGGTGAGTTACTAGCTGGGATAATAATAGGGCCAGCTGTTTTTAATTTGGTACATCCTAGCGGAATCATCAAAGTATTCTCAGACATCGGTGTGATTTTTTTGATGTTTTTGGCAGGTCTTGACAGTGATATTAAAACACTAAAAAAGCTTTTACGTCCTAGTGTATTAGTTGCTGCCTTTGGTATGATAGTCCCAATCGTTACCGCCTATACGACAGGTATTTTCTTTAATTTTTCACAGGTTGAAAGTTTATTTTTAGGATTAACTTTTTCTGCAACTTCTGTTTCAATTTCGGTAGCCGTTTTGCAAGAAATGGGACACCTAAAAGGAAAAGAGGGCATGACAATTTTGGGAGCAGCAGTAGCAGATGACCTGTTGTCAATATTACTTTTGAGCATTGTTAGTGGACTAACAGGTGTTTCTGAGCAAGGCTCAACTATGGGAAAAAACTTTATTGTGAGCCTATTTATTCAGGCAGCCTTTCTTATATTATTAGTTTTTCTTAGCGTTTATGTCATACCTCGGTTAATCGGTTTAAGTCAGCGTCTGACATTGCCTGTTCCAGAAACTTTGGTGGCAATGATTATTGTATTACTGTCTTCTTGGGGAGCTGAGAAAGTGGGACTTAGTAACGTGATCGGAGCTTTTTTTGCCGGCTTGGCTCTGAATCATACCTCAGCACAGAAAACGCTCAAGAAAAATTTTACCGTGATTAGCTACAGCAGTTTTATTCCTGTCTTTTTTGTCAGCATTGGTTTAGACATGAGCATTAAAGGAATATTACACGACTTTATTTTATTTATTGTTTTGGTAATTGGCGGTGTTTTTTCAAAATTGGTTGGCGCAGGCTTGGGCGCAAAAATTGCGGGTTTTAGCAATTCAAGTTCTTTGTTAGTTGGGAACGGAATGGTTTCGCGTGGTGAAATGGCACTCGTTGTCGCACAAATAGGTTTAACCAATCATCTACTAGCGCCAGCAGCTTATTCAACAGTCATTGGAGCAATAATTATGACAACCGTAATTTCACCCTTTCTCCTCAAATGGTCAATATTAAAAATGGATAAGAATGAATAAAGCAAAACAAGATACTTAAGATCAATACAGAGATCTGACCTTCTAGTTAAATTTCTTAAAGTCATTTAGAAGTTATGCTATGATTAAAACCGTGTTTTTTCACTGTTAAACTTAAACAGAAGGTAGGAAGGTCTGATGAAAATAAAGCCGAGTGCTGGGATCTTTAAATTAAGATGGTATATAGAGCAGATGCGAGGCTGGAGTTTTAAAACATATTTATTATTAATGTTGGGAATAGGCATTATTGTTGGTACTACTGTAGCCGCACCCGTTACTCAAATTTCCTTGTTAACAATGGTAGCTGCAATTTTGGGTTTTACATGTACACTTGCCATTACTAATGCCAGACAAATCAATGGTATTTTAGGTTTAATTTCTTCTGCGATTTATATTATAGTTTCCATATACGCCAAAAATTATGCCAATGTGATTTTGCAAGCTATTTATATTTTGCTGTTAGATTTACCTGTATTAATGTTGCCGTCTTGGTCTAAAGATACGGAAAAACATATTCATGGTTTGACACTGATAAAGTGGCTTCTTACCATTATCTTTTTTGCCATGGTGCTAGTTTTACTTTATCTGCTAGATACTAAACTTTTCACTAGTCCAAGACCCCTAATCGATGCAACAGCTGGAGCAATTGGAATTACTGGATCTTTTCTTTGTATGTTACATTTTCGCGACCAATACTATTTTTGGACTATTCAGGGAATACTTTCAATTATTTTATGGGGAGTTACCGCATTTCAAGGGGATGCTAATCTAACTCTATTTTTAACATATATTTTGTATTTAACTAATGATTTACTAGCATTTACCGATAAGCATGTTAGCTGGTTTCACTAACAAAAAAGAAGTCTTTCTCAAAAGACTTCTTTTATTTGTCTAAATGTTTTTTAACAATTCTGCTTAATATCTTGGTTGCACCTTTGCCAGCCTTATCATCATAATAAGATTGATAGCGAGTATCATTATCGTAGGCATTGACTATTCCTAAATGGATTTTGCTGGAATAATTAGGCATAATAATTCGCAGCCAGTTTTGATGCTTTGTAAAAACATCATCACTCAAGTCGGCTTCTTTAGAGGGATCTTTAACAATTGCTTGTAAATCTCTTACTAGATCCGCTTCAGTTTGCTTCATTTTATTATATTTTGCTTCAGTAAATTGACTTTTTTCCGCCATGACTTCCTCCTGTAATTTGTTAAGATACTTAAATAACTATAGCAATATTATCCTGAAAAATCATGTCTAAATTTCTTCGTGGGAAAAAGCTAAATTTAAAAAGTCACAATTGGTAAAGTGGGGCAAAAGACAAGAAAACTCATAAATAAAGCGCTATAATTAAGGCAGAGGAGAACTAATGATTACTTTTGTTTGGGCAGAAGATGAAAAACACCAAATTGGTATAGATGGACATTTACCTTGGAAACTGCCTGCCGACTTACATCATTTTAAAAAAATAACATATGGACATCCCATTGTCATGGGGCGAAGAACTTTTATGAGCTTGCCTCATATTCTACCTGGTCGCAAGCATATTGTTTTAACAACTAGTCAGGAATTGAAAAATAAATTTCATGCTGATCAAAGAGTTTTAATAATACCTACGATCAGTGAATTACAAAGTTGGATTGACAGACACAAAAATCTGGAAATTTGTGTTATTGGTGGTAACTCGGTTTTTGATGCCTTGAAAAATCAGGTAGATTGTTTAGAAAAAACTGAGATAAAAGCCACTTTTACAGCTGATGTGATAATGACAAAACTTAATTATAACGATTTTAAGCTAGTAAAAAGGGAATTTCAGCAGCCTGACAATTTAAATTTGTATTCCTATGAATTTTTAACTTATATGAGAAAGGAGAAGTAACATGAAACGAGTTATTACTTCAACCGTCGTTTTGATAATTTGTATATTAACTTTGATTAGCAGTTTTTTACTTGCAGAAAACTTAAATCATAATTATTGGTGGCAGGTAATTGGTATGGCCATTGTAACTTTTGCTGTGGGACAATATTTTTTTAAAATAATAAAATCATATCAAGCAACTAAAAAATAATTTATTTTTGGTTGACAGGAAAATTTTTAGATGTTAAATTAATAAAGAATTAAATAATTAATACATCTTGAAAAGCAGAGTAGCTATTATTTTTACTAATAAAGAGAGCTGACGTTTGGTGAGAGTCAGTTAGTAAGGTGTAGTGAACATGGGCTTGAAACGATGACTGCTAGTGATATTTAGCTAGTGGCGGAGTTGCATCCGTTAACATTGCAAGCTATTGTTAGATAGCTGTTGAGGTTTATTACGTGAGTAATAAACAAATTAAAGGTGGTAACACGAAGCACTCGTCCTTGGTTTAGGATGAGTGCTTTTTTTATTGAAAAATTGGGAGGTTTTTCTAATGACTAAAAAAAGTCGCAATATATTTATTGGAGTAATTGCAGCCATTGCAATTATTGCAATTGCCTGGTTTAGCTTTGGCAAAAAAGGGGATAGCAATCAAAAGAACCATGTTGTTACTGTAGGTATAGTTAGTGAGTCAAAACCAAAAGAGGTTATTTGGGATCACGCTGCGGCCTTGGCCAAGAAAAAATATGGTATTACGATTAAAATCAAGAATTTCACTGATTACAATCAACCAAATAAAGCAGTAAAAAGTGGTGACATCGACTTAAATGCTTTCCAACATTATGCCTTTCTTAACGCTTGGAATAAAGCCAACCATGGTGGATTAGTGGCTATTGGACGAACTGACATAAATCCAATTAGGCTATATTCAAAGAAATATCATAAATTAGGTGAACTGCCAAAAGGTGCTACAATTGCTGTTCCAAATGACGCAAGTAATGAATCTCGTTCCTTACTCGTTTTGAAAAATGCCGGTTTAATTTCATTACGCAAGGGTAAAGTTCTTATGACCGTTGCAGATATTGTGAAGAATCCAAAAAACATCAAAGTTAAGGAAATTAGCGCAGATCAATGTGGACGTATAATCAATTCTGTAGATGCAGCGGTTATTAATAATGACTTTGCTCGTCCTGCTGGTTTGGGCGAAAAACAGACAATCTTTGTTGAGCCAGTTAATAAAGACTCTTATCAATGGATAAATATAATTGTAGCTAAAAAAGGTCAGGCAAAGAACAAGGACTACCAGGCAGTAGTCAAATGTTATCAAACCGCTGAAACTAAACGGATACAAAAGAAATATTATGGAAATATGACTAGAAGTGCTTGGGACATTAAATTGAAGTAAAAATTTTAATGATCGGAGAAGATTGTAATGGGTATTATTGATTTAGAACACGTTAGTGTAGATTTTCCTGATAAAAAAGGCAAAATTGTGCAAGCAGTTCATGATGTTAGTCTAACTGTAGAAAAAGGTGATATTTTCGGAGTTGTAGGCTTTTCCGGAGCAGGTAAGTCTACCTTAGTCAGAACAGTCAACCTTTTACAAAAACCAACAGCTGGTAATATTAAAGTTAACGGAACCGATTTTGTCAAAGATGGCAAACAGGTAATAGCTAACAAAGATTTACAACTAGCTCGCAGAAAAATTGGCATGATTTTTCAAAATTTTAATTTATTAAATGAAATAAGCGTGGTTGATAACGTGTCCTTTGCCCTGAAACATTCTGGATTAAAAGAAAAAGAAATTAAGGAAAAATCATTAAAATTATTAGATTTAGTGGATTTAAGAGATAAAGCAAACTTTTATCCAGTGCAGCTTTCCGGAGGTCAGCAACAAAGAGTTGCTATTGCCAGAGCTTTAGCGAATGAACCAGATATTTTGATTTCAGATGAGGCTACTAGTGCACTTGATCCCCAAAATACTCTTCAAATTCTGAAATTGCTCAAAAAGCTCCAAAAAGATCTTAACTTAACTATTGTCTTGATAACCCATGAAATGGCGGCTATTAAGAAAGTTTGTAATAAAGTTGCCTTAATGCAGTCTGGACAAATTGTTGAAAAAGGAAGTTTAAGGGATGTTGTGCTACATCCTAAAAATGATTTGACCAAGAGTTTCGTGGGTGGCTCTTTGGAAGTAATCAACACTTTGAAATCTCTTAATATTGATAAGCTTGACAACGATAATGAGGCCATTTATCAACTTGTATATAGCATGGCTAATGTCACCAAAACAATTGTTGTTGATTTATACCGTGAAGTAGGAGTTGAAGCCAGCATGTTATATGGCAATGTTGAATTGCTTGATGATGAGCCAATTGGTACTTTACTTGTTCAAGTCAAAGGAGATGAGACAAAACAGCAGGAGACAGTTGCTTATTTAAGAAAAGAAAAAGTTGCTGTTACTCGACTAAACGAAAAGGGGGATCTATATGAGTAGTTGGTTTAGCAAAGTTTTTCCCAATGTTGTGCAATTAGGTTGGTTGGGAGACACTGGATGGGGCACCAGCATTATTCAAACTCTGTATATGACTTTTTGGGCCGGAATTTTTGGCGGCATTTTGGGAATGGTTTTTGGTATCGTTTTAGTCCTAACAAAGAGTGACGGCATCAGGCCTAATAAATTTTGGTTTAACCTTTGTGATAAAATTGTTTCAATTTTTCGTGCTATTCCATTTGTTATTTTATTAGCTTTTATTTCACCTCTTACTCAATTAATTGTTCATACGCAGATTGGTATTAAGGCAATGCTAGTACCTTTAACTCTGGGCGTACTACCCTTTTATGCTCGCCAAGTTCAAGTAGCTTTAGAAAGTGTAGATTACGGTAAAATAGAAGCTGCACAGAGTTTAGGTGCTACAATCTGGGATATCGTATTTAACGTTTATTTAAATGAAGCTAGATCTGAACTTGCTCGTGTTACTACAGTAACAGTTATTAGTTTAATTGGATTAACTGCAATGGCAGGAGCGATTGGTGCTGGTGGTCTAGGAAATACGGCGATTTCTTATGGCTATAATCGGTCCGACAATGACGTTACTCTTATTGCGACAGTTTTAGTTATTATTTTAATATTTATTGTTCAAGTTATTGGTGATTTTTTGGCCAACAGATTGAATCATCAAAATCGCTAAAAATTTTAAAACAAAATAAAAACAACGAGTTAAAACTCGTTGTTTTTTTCGTATTTAATTGTAGAATTACTTAACTGCATCCTTCAATGCTTTACCAGGCTTGAATGCAGGTACTTTTGTTGCAGGAATGGTTAAAGTTTTACCAGTTTGTGGGTTTCTGCCTTTTCTAGCTGCACGATTACGTACTTCAAAAGAACCAAAACCTATGATTTGAACTTTTTCGCCTTTAGCCAAGTTATCCTTAATTGATTCGATTAAAGCATCGATAACTTTTTCTGCATCCTTTTGTTTAAGATCTGTCTTTGCTGAAACTTCTTTAGTAAGTTCAGACTTGTTAATTGAAGCCATAATTCTTCTCTTTTCTATAAAAAATATTACACATTCAATGCTATTAAATAGTTTGCATTTTTTCTATACTAATCCACCTAAAGCATTGTGTCGCTTGATATTCGGCAACTTTTATTATTTTAGCACATATATAGCAAGCTTCAACAGTAAAAAGCTAAATGTTACGTTAATTTTTGCTGTTTTAACAAGCGGTTGACCATTTGCAAATAATTAAGATAGAGTGGCTTAAACCGAGAATGTTTCTCCTTTTGCCAGGGCTTTGGTTTACCGCAAAAGTGTAAAATTGAGGTGTTTTTCATTACCCACTCGGTATTGATTTCGCCTGTGCTCCTTGTTAAGTAAACTGAGAAAGCTCTGGCATCGTAATTCCAGCGGGTTTCTGGAATTTTTAAAATATTTTCGCCATATAAGTAATTGAGAATATCTTGATCTGGCAAAATTAAAGTATCATGATGCTCTTCAATTGCCTGAGTAATTTCTTCGATTTTAATTTTTGTACGCATTTGATCTAAATCCATTAACATTATTCCAGAGTTAAAGTAGCCGGTTGATGTGCCCAGCCTGATATTATTAATTGAACTCATAATATCTGTTAACCCTTCATGAACTGAAGCTGCAAACATTTTTCCTTTAAGGTCTAACTCCCATAAAGGAACTATTGAATTAATAACTAATATGTCAGGATCAAGATAAATAATACGATGTAAATCAGGTGGCAAAATTTTACTTGAAAGTAATCTGAAATACATTTCTTTCGGATAATCATGCAAGTTGAGTAATGAATCAGAAAATTTAATATTCTTATTCATAGTTAAGGTGGATACTTTAATTCCTATTTTTAGCCCAAATTTTTTTAATTTATTCAGAGCGTGCAGGTTGATGTTATCGTAAATTAGCCAGACATGAAACTCTTCAGTTATATTGTTAAGCCTAAGGGAATACATCATAACTTCGAGTGGTTTGATATAGTTTTGGTCAATAGTGACTAATATTTCAATTGGTTCTTTTTGCGACTTTTTCATGAATTTCTTCCTTTAATAACATTATTATGTTTTCACTATTTCTTAGTATAAAGCAAAAGTATGTAACGTACCTCATAATATAAGCTATGAAAATGATATATCACAAATCAAAGACGTAAATTAATTGTTTCGATTTTGTAAAAGAAATTATTTATTCAAAGTAGTAGAATGTATATAAATAAGTTTTTCAATAATGAGGTGTCAAAATGAAGAAAAAACTTTTGTTAAGTCTAGCTGGAATTGCATCTTTGACTTTGGGATTAAGTACCACTAAACCAGTTTTGGCTGCAGAAACTGATGCAAATTCAACTAATCAAAGTCAGACTAATAATACAACTTCTAATACTACAAAGGGAGATTCGAATACGTCAAATACTACAGATCAAAGTAAAACCAATAATGGACAATCCAATACAACTAACAGTACAAATAAGCCTTCTACAACAGATACGACAAAGAAGCCCAAGAAAAATAAAACTAATTCAAATAATGCAATAAAATATTTAGGCAAAACTGTCAAATTAAAGAGAAATGCCTATATATATGACAGTAAGGGTAAAAGAATTAAAAACAAAAAACTGAAAAAAGGAACAATTCTTTCGGTTATCGGTTTTACTACAGTTAAAAATAAGAGTTATCTGCAAATATCATTAAATGGCAAGAAAACTAAGAAGAAAGAATACGTAAAGCCAGGTAATGTAAAGCTTTTTAAAGTTGCCAGCTATAAAGTAAAACGCAATGCTAAAGTTTACGATAGCAAAGGCAAGCTTCTGGTAAAAGGAAATAAATATTCATACGTTAAAAAAGGTGCAACAGTTTTTGTATATAGTACTAAGAAGATTAAAGGTAAAAAGTTAGTAGGAATATCTGAAACACAGTTTTTAAAATGGTCTGATTTAGTTCATAAGACTGGTAAAGCTGTCATTAAATAATTTGGGTTTTGTTTTTCATAGAGGGCACATAAATGACTGATCCTGTTTTAAAAAGAGTAGCTGTCAGAAAATATACGACTGAAAAAGTTGCTCAAGATGATATTGCTAAGTTGATCAACGCTTTTCAAGCATCTCCTTGTGGCATGCACCAAACTGACGTGATGCAGATGACCGTGGTTGAGAGTGAAGAATTATTAGCACAAATAGAACAAGTTACAAGTAACGCTTGCTATAATGCTCCTTTATTATTTGTCATCAATGTCAAAAAGAATAATGAGTTTGGTGAAAGAGACGCTTCTGTTGCTGCAGAAAACATAATGGTAGAGGCGGCAGAACTCAACCTGGGTTCGGTTTATCTAATGAATGCGGCTAGTGTACTCAATTCTGCTAAAAATTTGGAAGAAAAGTTAGGTCTTCCGCAGAATTTTGAAACCTGTGTTATTGTTGCCTGCGGTCATGCTGCTGAAGAACCAGACGATGATAGATCAAATAGATATAAAGTAGTAAGAAGATAAGATTTTAAGTATAAGAACCAAAGACTTTAGCTATCAGTTGTATTTTAATGACGCTAGCTAAAGTTTTTTATTTTGCCCAAAATATTTAATTTATTGCAACACAAATGGTTTATATAAAGGTTACTTGGTATAATAGTTATGTAAGCGTTACATTTATTTACTGAAGGAGCTAATTACATGAAAAAAATTATTAATGATCCTGCTAATGTTGTACCAGAAATGGTTAAAGGTATGGTGAGATCTTATCCACAATTTATAACAAAAATAGAAGATGCTGCGGCTGTGATGAGAGCAGAAAAAGAATCTATGACTGGTAAGGTAGGTATTGTCAGTGGGGGAGGTTCTGGCCACGAACCTACTCATGCTGGTTTTGTGGGTAAAGGGATGTTAAGTGCAGCTGTTTGTGGAGAAGTGTTTACATCCCCAACGCCGGATCAAATATACGCAGCAATCAAAGCAGTTGACCAAGGTCAAGGTGTCTTTTTAGTAATTAAAAATTATTCTGGAGACGTCATGAACTTTGATATGGCAAAAGATATGGCTGATATGGACAACATCAAAGTTAAATCAATTGTGGTTGACGATGATATAGCTGTTGAAAACAGTACTTTTACGCAAGGTAGACGTGGTGTAGCCGGTACTTTGTTTATGCATAAGATACTTGGCGCCATGGCTCAAAATGGTGCATGTTTAGACGAAATTGCTGCAGCAGCTAAAAAAGTTTTGCCTAATATTAAAACAATTGCAGTAGCCTTATCAGCTGCTACCAATCCTGAAACAGGCAAACCTGGTTTTGTTTTAAAAGATGATGAAATTGAATATGGCGTAGGCATTCACTCAGAGCCTGGCTACCGTCGTGAAAAAATTAAGCCTGCTAAAGACTTGGTATCTGAATTGGTAGGCAAATTAAATGATGAAATGCATTTAGAGCAAAATAAAAAGTATGCTGTTTTAGTTAATGGCATGGGTGCGACTCCTTTGATGGAACAATATATTTTTAGTAATGATTTGCTCGATAAATTGGCGGAATTTAATGTTAAACCAGCTTTTATCAAAATTGGTAATTACATGACATCGCTCGATATGGCTGGTATCTCACTTACAATTTTTGAGTTAGCTGACGAAAAGTGGCTTGAATATCTTAATCAACCAGTTGAAACGATAGCTTGGTAAAAGGGGGGGAAATAATATGGGATTAACGGTTAAAAACGTAGTTGAATGGATCAATAAATTTTCCGCAAAAATTGAGCAGAATAAGCAATTTTTAAGCGATTTAGACACTGCAATTGGCGATGGGGATCACGGGTTTAATATGAGCCGAGGCATGAATGCTGTCAGTCAAAAACTGAATTCAGAGCCAAAAACTATTACTGATGCCTTTAAACAAATTGCAATGACTCTTATTTCTACTGTTGGTGGAGCATCAGGTCCATTATATGGTACAGCTTTTTTAGAAATGGCCAAGAAAAGCGCTACTAGCGATGATATTGGTGAATTACTGGATGCCGCTTTGGCTGGTATTAAAAAACGTGGCGGTGCTGAACCAGGAGACAAAACGATGGTTGATGTTTGGTCAGTGCTTGTACCTGAAGTAAAAGCGCATAATTTAACTCAAGAAAAAATTGATTCTGCTGTAGATGCAACTAAAGATTTAGTTGCAAAAAAGGGACGTGCTTCATATTTGGGAGAGAGATCAAAGGGTCATGTTGATCCCGGCTCGCAATCTAGTGGCTATCTCTTTGAAGCTTTATTGGAAACAGAAGGTATACTATGAGTTTAGGCATTACGTTAGTATCACATGTTCCTGAAATACCTATCGGATTGACTAAACTTTTAGATCAAGTTGCAAAAGATGTATCAATCACAACTGCTGGCGGAACAAATGAAGAAGATATAGGGACCAGCATGGACAAGGTTTTGCAGGCTTTTTCTGACAATAAAGCCGATGAAATTTTGGCTTTTTATGATTTAGGCAGTGCCAAAATGAATATTGAATTAGCTACTGAAATGACTTCCAAAAAAATTCACTTATATGATGTGGCCTTCATCGAAGGGGCATACACAGCAGCCACTCTGATTGAAGCCGGAGTTAATTTATCTGAAATAGAAAAACAGCTTGAGTGCTTAAAAATAAAAAAATAGGCTTAAAGCTTCCATTTAAAATACCTTGCTAAAAATAACAGTTATAAAAATATAACGAACATTTTTAAAAAATTAAATATAAATGCTATATAATAGCCAAATTTAAATAACAGTTGCTTAAACAATTTTTTGAAAATTATTTTATTTAAAGAAAGGGTTTACACAAGCGAGATTTTATAATATATTTTGTTAGGGAGTAATTTACTACTAAACATTATTTAAGGCTTATGCAGCCTGATAATCAAAGTAGGAGATTAAAAAATGAATAATAGCTTAACAATGCAATTAGTGGGAGAGTTCATTGGAACTATCATCTTAGTATTGCTTGGAGATGGCGTTTGTGCCGGTGTCAACTTGAACAAGTCGAAAGCAAAAGGCAGTGGCTGGATCGTTATTTCTTTTGGTTGGGGTTTTGCCGTAACTTTCGGAGTATTTTGTGTTAGTTGGCTTTGCCCAGGACATTTTAATCCGGCAGTGTCATTAGGAATGGCTATTGCAAACAAATTGCCATGGTCTTCAGTTTTGCCATATATGCTGGCTCAAATTGCTGGAGGTTTTATCGGTGGCATTTTAGTTTGGTTAACCTATTTTCCTCACTGGGAAGAAACTACTGACCAAGAAGGCATTTTAGGTTCCTTTGCTACGACACCAGCCATTAGAAACTATGCTTGGAATTTCTTTACTGAAGCGATTGCTACGTTTGTTTTGGTATTTGGCTTGTTGGGATTAACCAATGCCAAATTGGCACCAGGATTGAATCCACTATTGGCAGGATTTTTAATTACAGCAATCTGTTTGTCCTTAGGAGGACCAACTGGAATCGCGATTAATCCGGCTCGTGACTTGGGACCAAGACTTGCGCATCAGTTTATGCCAATTGCCAATAAAGGTGGTTCTGATTGGGCTTATAGTTGGGTTCCAATTTTTGGACCGCTTTTAGGTGGCGGAATTGCCGCATTTTTGTTCAACGTTATTGCTTAAGTTGAAAAAGTTCATGACTTTAAAAGTCGTGAACTTTTTTGGCTCTTTGTAAAATTCTGTTGATAAAGATTAAATGACTAGAATCAAGCAGCAAATAAACTGCTTGGTTCTTTTTCTTTTACCTTGTTTTCTGCCAGTCTAATCCTGGTTAGCAGATTGTGGAAATCGGCATAGCCAAAAGCTATACGCTCAATTTGTTTGTTTTTGGGATTGAAACCTTCTAAGCACGCGTTGGAAAAATTCCATGTTATCTCTTTGATTACTGTTTTCAGATTGGGCTTAAAAGTTAACAGGGCTTAATGCATTTGCCAGCCAACTTCTTCATTGGCATTAATGATTTTTTAATTGCTTGCGGGTGTTTAATGGCCAATGCATCATAAAATGCTTGCAGCATGTTATAGGCATTAGTGAGCTCCTCACTGCAGGATATTCCATGGTTGACTACTTGCTCTTGCGTTAGATTGTCCTTGTAGTGCAGATGAATCTTGTCAAGCACCTGCAACTTCTTAACGATTAAGTTTTAACGGCAATTTAAAGAGTCTGTCTTCTTTGCTGGTCTTTTAAAAATAGGCAGTAATTGTTTTTTATAGTGCGCTCGGAGAATTTGGCCTACCTCTTGTTTGTGGGCATCAAGACAAATAAATGCAAGGTGCGTTCAACGCCTTTAAACTCGTCGGAGGACAGATGCTCATGCAAATAGTCATAGCTGCTATTAAACTGATGCGAGCAGTAGCCTGTACTCTCTTTGCACCGTATTGACAGAGAGATTGTTTTTTCTATCAATGCTGGTCATTGAGCGAACACCTTTTAAAGCAGTTAGAATTTTAAGCTTAGAATGCCGGGAAATACATCAGTATTTGCCTACCAAATCTGTTTGGCAATTGAGCGTTTATTGCAGATGTAACACCAGACTCTTCTTAAAGAGTCTGATAATGACTGGCTGACTAGCGTTGGCAGCAGGGTAACGAACTTTGGTTTTCAATCTGCCATTGTGCTGCAGCTTCTACTAGCTACAGAAAGGAGCGGCTTGGTTGCAGTAAGACAGCTTGATGAACTTTTTGCTTATGGTCGTTTAGCCAATCGGAAAAAATAATCTTCAAAAACAATGTTTTGATCTTTAATATTAAGAGTAAATTTAATCTAATTATTGAAAGAGGACATAATTCAAAACTTCTAAAAATATTGAGTGGTATTAATATTTTATTACAAGAAGCAGGGGAAAGATGTCACTTTTTATGTATTAAAAACCTATTAATAGCTTATCACAAGGATAGAGCATTAACAGGATAAATTATAGAGCCAAAATTATTTATATTCATCTGGTTTAAAATGTCGCAGTATTTCAATCCCTTTGCGCTGATACTTGTTAGGTATGAAGCTTTTTCTCATTGCTATCTGCATGTAGGCCCACAATTTTTGTCCCGGTTTTAACCGAATGACGTGAATATCAGAAACCTCTTTTAAGCTGCTTTCCATGGCAAGAGCAATGCCCACATTGCGTTTAACTAATTCAATCATCATTCTCATCGTGGTAGCAGTGTATGAAATCTGTGGCGTAAAATCACCTGACTTCGCTTCCTGTTCCAAACATTCTCTGGTTAAATAGCCTCTTTTGCGAGCGACAAACTTGCGGTTGCGCAAGTCGGTAGCACTAATTTGATGGACATCCCGCCACTTGTCGCTCGTACTGGTAATAATGACTAGTTCGGTTCTTTGCAAGTTATGAATAAAATATTCGGGGTCATTTATAGGAACCATCCACGAATATATTGCTACATCGACGGTACCGTTAGTTAAGTCGGAAAACGCGTTAGTCGATCTTTCAATTCTCGAATCAAGTAGATTGGCAATATTTGCTTGATAAAATTTTTGAATAATATCGGCGATGTAAAGACTACCGGCTTCCCCAGAAAAGGCAAGCCGAATTTTTTTGTCACTGGCATGCATCACATCATAATTGATGCTGGCGATATCCTGTAACAGTATTTTTGCTCTTTTATAGAGTAAGTCGCCGGCATCAGTCAAAGTTATTTTACTTTTACGATTTTTTTGCAATATTAGTGGATCATCGAACTTATCTGCCAGCCGCTTCACTGCCATGGAAATTGTGGGCTGGGTAACATCAAAAAATGCTGCTGTGGTCGTATAGTTACCAGTTTCGACTAATTTACAAAAATATAATAAGTCTTTTTCATTCATGAGTACTTCCTAAATAAATAAAATTTATAAATATATCTAATTAAATTATATTAAATTTAGCTTTAATGTACAATAACAAGCTACTGTAATAGTATTTTGTATTATGAAACTGAAATATTTTTTTAAAAAATTTAATTAGATTTAAAAAGATGGTCAAGATATATTTACGTTAAGAATAGTTTATAAGAAAGTGATGGTGAAAAATTTGATCTACGATTCAACTCTAAAATGGGACGCCGTTTACGACGTAATTGTAGTCGGATTCGGTGGAGCTGGAGCCGGTGCAGCAAGATTCGCAGCAGATAATAATGCGCACGTTCTGCTCATTGACTCAGCTCCTGAAGGTCATGAAGGTGGCAATACCAGATATGCTGGTGGTGCTTTTGCTTGGAGCGATAATTTTGCTGATCTGCGTGAATATTATAAGCAAACTTATTATCCCTTTAAGTATGATCCAAAAGATTTAGACGCTTTTGTCAATAATGTTTTGAAGATGAAGGAGTACTCTCAAAAATATTTTGGCATTGAAGCACAATACACCGGCAGAAGACCTCAAGGAGAATATCCAGAATACAAGCATGCAGAAACAATGCGCTCACAAAGCATGACCGCTGGTATGTATAATGGTGGATTCTGGAAATTATTACGTAAAAAAGTTTACGAGCGTTTAGACAAAATTGATGTTTGGTTTGAAAGTCCTGCACAACATTTAGTTCAGGACTCCAACACTAAAACCATTTTGGGTGTGCAAATTAAACATCAAGGTATAAATAGAAATGTAGCTGCCAGAAACGGTGTAGTTCTATCATGTGGTGGCTTTGAAAATAACCAAGATATGGTTCAAACATTTTTAGGTCAAGGTTCTTTAGCTCCAATTGGTACTTTATATAATCAAGGTAAAGGAATTGATTTAGCAGTTGAAGCTGGCGCTAGACTGTGGCATATGTCCAACTATGATTCACATGGTTTTTCTTTAAGAGAAGGGCAGCCAAGAGAAAAATTTGCCTATATGATCAACTGGAAAAGCTTGTTTAATGGCAGTATTTTCGTTGCTGGCGATGACGGCACACGGTATTACCGTGAAGACGAAGAGGACCGTCATGGATACAAATATAACCACGGCAACTGGATTATGCAGCCTAATCAAAATCATCCACATATCATCATGGATCAAAGGCAATTTGAGCAACTAGCTAATGACGATTCAGATAAGGCTGAACAAATTAAGAGCCTGATCACCTATGCCATAAAAGCGGAAACTATTGCCGAATTAGCTGACAAGATTGCCGCACCAAAATTGGCTGAAGCTATCAGTGATTTTAACTTTTTAGTCAATGAAAAAAAGCGCGATATGTTTTTAAATCGCAAAATTGAAACAATGCGTGCCTTTGGCGCAGGCCCATATTATGCTATCCCAATTCGCCACAACATTCTGCACACGCATGGTGGTGCTCGTCGTAATGAAAATTGCGAAGTTTTGGACATGGAGAATAATGTTATTCCTCATTTATATGAAGCTGGTGAATTAGGAGATATTTTTGCTACCAAATATGTTGGTGCAAACAGTATTGCTGATTTGTTAATTTCTGGCAAAATTGCGGGAGAAAATGCTGCGTGGCCAAAAAGAAAAATGGCTGAAGTTGATGTAGTTACAGGTGCTTCAGAAAACCCTGATCTAAAATCTGACGCTCATGCTTCTTCAACTGATTTTGAAGCTGGACCCAATCAGGGAATCGGGAATAGTGAAAATGGCATTAATGATGTTCCAATTGTGGTACGCGTCACGATGTCAGGTGATAAGATTTCTCAAATTGAAACACTGCAAGAAAAAGAAACTCCTTATTTGGGAGGTAAAGCAATTCCCGTTCTAACTAATGAAATGATTGAAAAGCAAACTACAGAGGTTGATGCGGTCAGTGGCGCAAGTACAACTAGTGCTGCTTTCAAAGAAGCTGTCAACCAGGCAATTGAGAACGCTGAAAAGCAGTAAAGAAGTGCAAAAATGAAAATCAACGAACAAGCTAAGTGGAATGGTGTGTATGATGTAGTCGTTTTAGGTTTCGGTGGAGCCGGAGGCACGGCAGCTCGTTTTGCGGCAGAAAATGGTGCTCAAGTCTTATTAGTTGACGCTGCTCCTTATGGTCATGAGGGTGGTAACACCCGTTATTCAGCACAGCATGTTGCTATGGCACATGATAGAAAGAAGATTGCTGAATATTATGAGCAGCTGGCAGCGCCATATAATTTTGATCAGAAAACAATGGCTGCTTATCTTGATGGCTTTGTTAATATGCCGCAATACTTTAAAAAGTATTTTGGTATTGATCCTTTTATCTGGTCACGTGATAATCAACCGGGTGACCATTTAGCAAAGAAAAAGAATTTATGTGAGTATCCTGAATATCGCGGCTCTGAAACCTTTGATTTTGCCCTGGTTCATAACCAAGACTTTGATGCTGAACTATGGAAAGTAATTCGTGCTCAAGTCGTAAAAAATGCTGCCAACATTGATGTCTGGCTTAATTCTAAAGCAGAGCATTTATTGCAGGACGAGGCAACTGGTGAAATAGCTGGAGTAATTATTAATCGTAACAAGAAACAATATTATATTCATGCTCGCAAAGGAGTAATTGTTGCTACAGGTGGCTTTGAAAATAATAAGCAGATGCAGCAGGATTACCTGCACGTCACTAAATTAACTCCGCTGGGCACTCTCTATAATAAGGGTGACGGGATTAAAATGACTAGTGAAGTTGGAGCAAAAATGTGGCACATGAGCAATTATGAGTCATTAGGCATCGTTCCCAGCTATGTAATTGCTGAAGGTGAAAATGAGCGTGGTCGGCAGGTTAGCGGCTGGAAAAATGTCAAATCAGGTGCAATTTTTGCGGTAGCAGACGACGGCACCCGCTTTATGCGCGAAGACGCTAAATTCAGACATGGTCATATAGCTGAACACGGTGACTATTTATCGCCTCACGCTTACGACAATGCTTGGTTGGTCTTTGATAATCAGCAATATCAAAAGTTTGTCTTAGAACAAAAACAAGGAAAGCTCAAGTATGGTAAATTCTTTGACAAGGTTGTTAGTGCCGGTTCACTGGCTGAATTAGCCCAAAAGATGAATGTACCAGCCGCAAATCTGAAAAATACTGTTTCGCAATTTAATGAGTTTGCCACTAAAGGCAAGGATCTGGAATTTGGTCGTGCACCCGAGTCAATGACTAGTTTCGATTTAAAAGATGACGTCCATGCAGTTAAATTGGCTCCTGCAGTGCTTAATACCCAAGGTGGACCAGAACATGATGAGTTTGCCCGTGTACTTGATGTCAACGATCAACCAATCAAACGTCTCTACATAGCTGGTGAGCTTGGCGGAATGTGCGTCAATCGTTACCAGGGCGGTGGCAACTTAGCTGAATGTTTGATTTTTGGCAAAATTGCTGGAGAAAATGCTGCCAAGTTAGAGCCAATTGAGGATTCGATTAATTTAACGGAGAAATTGCCGCGAATTAATGATCTTTTGGATGGAGAAAAGGACGATCAAATTGAGCTGGGACAAAATCAGTTCCTAGGATCTTCTGAAGCAGGTATTGGCGGCAGGATTTTGGTTCGTGTTACTTATTTTGATAATAAAATCAAAAAAATCGAAGTACTGAAAAATCATGAAACGGAAGGAATTGGAGCTGTAGCCATTGAACTTATACCCCAAGAAATGGTAAGCAATAATTCTACGGATGTTGATGCAGTTTCAGGAGCTTCTACCACAACTAATGCTTTAAAGGAAGCCGTGAATGCGGCGATTAAGAAAGCACAAAATAGCTCTAAAGGAGAATAAAGAAATGTTAGATAAAATTCAATGGAAAAAGTGGGTTTTACCACTAGCTATTGGCATTGGCTTCTGGCTGTTAACTCCATTAAAACCAGCGGCAATTAACGTTCAAGCTTGGCACCTATTCGCCATATTTATTGCAACTATAATTGCCTGTGTAACTAAACCATTACCCATGATGGCAACTACTATAATAGCGGTAGTGATTGCTACATTAACCGGTATTTTTAAGATGGAAGAAGTCACTGCCGGTTTTGGTAATTCCACGGCATGGATGGTCGCTATGTGTATGTTTATGGCGGCCGGCTTTATTAAATCAGGTCTTGGTAAAAGAATTGCCTATTTCTTTGTCAAAACTTATGGCAAGAGAACTTTAGGTTTGGCTTATGCCTTATCGTTAGTGGAAACTGTTTTGGCAATCGGCATCCCGAGTAACAACGCTCGTGTTAACGGAATTATGTACCCAATTATTGATAACTTATCAAGAGAAATGGGTTCAGATCCTAAAAAGGGAACTGAGCGTGACATGGGTTCTTTCCTTGTCTTTACAGAATACGAAGTTAACATCGTTACTTCCACAATGTTTTTAACTGGTTTGGCAGGAAACATGGTGGCATTAGGAATAGCAAAGACGCAAAACGTTACCATTTCGTGGATGCAATGGTTTGTAGCTGCAATTGTACCGGGCATAATTTCCTTAATATTAGTACCTTTTATTCTATATAAAATATATCCGCCTAAGATCAAGGAAACACCTAATGCTCATGCTTGGGCAGACAAAAAATTACAAGAATTAGGCAAAATGACAGCTGCAGAAAAAATCATGGGTGTGGTTTTTGTCCTGTCAGTTGCATTATGGTTAGTAGGTTCTAAGTTTGGTATTGACGCTACTTTAGTCAGCTTTATTGCAGTTGCATTACTATTGGTATTTGGCGTCATTAACGTTAAGGACATTTTAGGTCAGAGTTTTGCTTGGAACATCTTAACTTGGCTTTCAATTATCATGTTGATGTCTCAAAAATTAATGACTTTGGGCTTTTTCCCTTGGTTCTCAAAGACTTTAGGTAGTGCACTTCATGGTATGAACTGGGTTTTAGTACTGGTAATATTATTCTTGGTATATTTCTACCTCCACTATTTATTCCCAAGTGTCTCTACACAAATTTCTGCCCTTTACGCAGGATTTCTCTCAATTGCGATTGGTGCCGGAGTGCCACCTATGATGGCAGCGTTAATGCTAGCTTTGGACGGTTCTTTATACTTGTCAACTTCAAGCTATTCGGCAGGTCCTGCTGCTTTACTTTCTTCAACAGGCTATGTTTCTAACAAAGATTGGTGGAAACTAAGCGCCATAATTGGTGTTGTACTTAACATCATCTGGTTAGGCGGCGGTCTGATTTGGACTAAAGTTATCGGCATGTGGTAATAAACAGGCTTTGAATTTTTGATTCAAAGCCTGTTTATTTTTGACCCAATTTGATCTTTTAAATTTGTAGCTTGTTAGTTTCACGACTCTAGTTTACTATTATTACTATACTGAATAAAAAGGAAGATCATAATGAAAAAATGGGCTGTAATATCAACTTGGAGCATGTCATACGATGGGTTGTTAAAAGCAAGCAGTATGTTGCAAAACGGTGAGAGTGCAGGGGATGCCGTTGAAAACTTAATAAAAAAAGTTGAATCTTACCCTCTTTATAAATCAGTAGGCTATGGCGGACTTCCTAATGAAGATGGAGTTGTTCAGTTGGATGCCGCTTTTATGAATGGTGATACTTTAGCACAAGGCTCAGTAGCAGCTATTGAAAATGTGAAGCATGCTGTTTCTGTAGCCAAAAAACTAAGTTTAAATAAAACCAACAGCTTTTTAGTTGGAGAGGGCGCAACTAAATTTGCTATGCAAAATGGCTTTGAAATGACCAATATGCTGACAGAAAGAGCAAAAAAAATATGGCAAAATAAGGTAAAAGAGCAATTTAAAACTGGATTGCATCCCTATGATGGGCACGATACTGTTGGTGCACTAACACTTGATCAAAATAATTCAATGGCTGCAGCTACATCAACTTCAGGCTTATTTATGAAAAAAGATGGTAGAATTGGCGATTCACCGTTATCAGGATCTGGATTTTATGCTGATAGTCGTATTGGAGCAGCGGCAGCAACTGGTTTAGGAGAAGATATCATGAAGGGCTGCCTTTCGTATGAAATAGTTCGCAGAATGGCAGAAGGTCAGTCACCTCAAGAAGCTTGTGATACTGCACTTTACCCATTTTGTGAAGATTTAAAACAGCGCTATGGTCAAGTAGGGGAAATTTCTTTAATTGCTTTAAATCGAAAAGGTGACTGGGGAGTAGCTACTAATGTGGAATTTCCTTTTTGTGTTGCTAATGAAAAACAAAAAGCTCAAATTTTAATGGCCAATCCCGGAAAAAATCAAAAAACTCAAATTGAGCCTATTTCACAGTCTTGGTTAAATGATTATCAAAAGCAAATCAATGCTCCGGTCGAGTAAGGTTTAACTAAAAGAAAGCGAATAAAATGCTAAAAGAAGCGTGTGTTGAAAATTTTTCTAATATTCCTCATGTAATTAAGGCTGGTGCTGACAGATTAGAACTGAATAATAATTTGGAGCTTGGCGGCACTACGCCTTCCTATGGCGTAATAAAGAAATCTGTTACTTATGCTGCGAATTTTAGAATACCTGTTGTCGTAATGATTAGACCTAGAGGTGGTAATTTTGTTTATAACGAAAATGAAATTAGTATAATGGCTGATGACATTGAAGCGTCTGCCAAACTGGGTGCTCAAGGAGTGGCTTTTGGTTGTTTGACCAGTCAAAATCAAATAAACAGAATTCAAATGATGCATTTGATTACATCAGCTCGTTCTCTAAACCTTGAAGTCGTTATGCACATGGCTTTTGATGACATATCAAACGATAACCAGGAAACAGAATTAAACTGGTTAGCAGATCAAGGTGTCAAAAGAATTTTGACACATGGTGGAAAATTAGACAAACCTATCTTGGCAACAATACCCCATTTAAAAGAAATTATTAAATGGGCAAATAATCGTATAGAAATTTTGCCAGGTGGAGGCATTACAACCGAAAATAGAGATGATATTGCCAAAAAATTGCATTTAAATGAACTTCATGGTTCGAAAATTGTTTAGACATAAAGTTATTTTATCTTGAAATATCTTATTAGGTTTAATCTGTTAAATAATCGTTATTATCCGTTCATTGCTAACTTCTCTGACTTTATTCTTAGTTTACTTTTTGATTGCGGTTAAAGATTACTGATATAAAGTATGAAGTAAACTAGCTTATTATGATTTTGACAACATTCGTTGTTAAATTATTTTATTTTGATTTCACTAATTTTTCAGAATTTTAGTTGACAGAAAATAAGACATTGATTAGAATATCATTAATATTGATAAAGCGAAGAAAAGATAAGTAAGCTTACAAGTAGCGTTTAAGAGAGTCCTGTTGCTGAGAACGGACCGTGATGGCAAGCTGAAAGTAACTTTGAGCTATATGGTGAATTTTAGTAGCTATTATTGGGTACACCCATTAACGTGTTAGCGTATCGCATTTTTGCCGTACGTGAAGTGACTATGCTATTTGTCATTTTTTGATTTATAGTGCAGTAATATAGGTGGTACCGTGCTAAAGCACCCTTGATTTAAAATCAAGGGTGCTTTTTTATTACCCAAAATAATCTAGCCAACCCTTTATCATTATTAAATTTATCTGTAAATTCTGTTTAGGAGGAATTGTAATGGAAGAAATTGAGCAAGATGTTAATACAAAACCTTTAACATGGAAGCAATATTTGGTAGTAGCGTCATTGTTGTTTGGGCTGTTTTTTGGTGCAGGCAACTTGATTTTTCCGATTCATTTAGGTCAGCTCTCAGGAGCAAATTGGGGAATAGCTACTTTTGGCTTTTTGGTAACGGCAGTGCTTTTACCTTTACTAGCCGTTTTAGCTATTAGCGCAAGTCATGCCAAAGGAGTTTATGATATTGGCAGGCCACTGGGTAACATTTTTGCTCTAGTATTTATGGTTTTAATCCATTTGACTCTGGGGCCATTATTTGCCACCCCGCGTACGGCAAGCATTTCATTTTCAGTGGGTTTGCAACCAGTTTTGCCGAAATCTGCCACAAAGCCAGCACTCTTAATCTTCTCTGCAATATTTTTTATTTTAGCTTTTATTATTTCGTATAAACAGTCTACGATTTTGACAAGTATTGGGAAAATTTTAAATCCATTGTTTTTGCTATTGCTATTTTCGGTTTTTTTATTGGCAGCTATCTCACCCATGGGTGCGGCTAAAAATCAAAGCATAACAGCAGCTTATCAAAGCGCTCCTTTCTTCAATGGCTTTTTAGAAGGCTATAACACAATGGATGCTCTGGCTGGATTAGCATTTGGCTATACAATTGTTTCGGCGGTAAGGCAGCTGGGGAAAACTTCTGCTAAAAGCAATGCGAAAGTTACAGCTAGAGCTGGTGTGATCGCTACAAGTGCAATTGGTATTATTTATATTGGACTAATTTGGGTAGGTGCAACTACTTTAAATCATTTTAAAATTTCCGCTGAAGGTGGCACTGTTTTTAACCAAATAGTTACTTATTATTTAGGCAATTTTGGTCATGCTTTACTTGCTACACTGGTTACACTAACTTGTTTAACAACCGCTGTAGGCTTAATAGCCGCTTTTGCACAGGACTTTCACCGCAGTTTCAACAAAATCAGCTATCATGGTTGGTTGACAATTATGACTCTTGTTTCTTTCATCACAGCTAATTTTGGCTTGGATACAATCATTTCCTGGTCAACTCCAATGCTAATGTTTTTATATCCTATTGCAATGGTTTTAATCATTCTGTCAATTGCGAGTTCGTTATTTGATCGTGATCCAATTGTTTATTTTTGGGGAATAGTTTTTACATTCATTCCTGCAATCTTAGACATGATTGCTTCTTTTCCTGCTGTAATTAGTCAACAGTCATGGGCATTACAGTTAAGGTCATTGCAATTACGCTTCTTGCCATTCGCAGATATTGGTATGGACTGGGTAATTCCGGCTGTTATTGGATTAGCTGTTGGGTTTATTATTCGTTTTTATAAAAAAGCAAAAAGTATTTAATTGTGCAAATATAATTCAAATAATTAAGCTGATATTTTGACATCACCTGTTTATAAAAGTAGATTAAAGAAAAGAGCAATTTTGGTGATTGTATAGAATGGGGCTGAATATTTTGAATAATATGAATATGAACCATAATGAAAATATGAATCATTCGATGAATAATAATTCATCAATGAAAATGGGTAATCATGATATGATGATGCATGGTGGTCACATGATGCACATGGGAAACTTAAAGAAAAAGTTTTGGGTTTCCGTTTTATTATCATTGCCAATTATTTTTTTATCACCTGCAAT
This sequence comes from Lactobacillus sp. M0396, assembly GCF_016101625.1. Taxonomy (NCBI): domain Bacteria; kingdom Bacillati; phylum Bacillota; class Bacilli; order Lactobacillales; family Lactobacillaceae; genus Lactobacillus; species Lactobacillus sp. M0396. The sequence continues at coordinate 218,813 of NZ_JACFQE010000001.1, read as the reverse complement.
GGGCGTTCATTTGCCTTTCCAGTTTTCTTTCACCGGGTCTGACTGGGTAGTGGTTATTTTTGCGACTATACTTTACTTTTACGGAGGGGAACCATTCTTATCAGGTGCTTTTTACGAGATAAAAGACAAGAAGCCTGAAATGATGACTCTTATTTCTCTGGGAATAACTACTGCATATATTTACAGTATTTATGCTTTTGTGAAAAATAATTTATTAAACAGTAAAGCTCAAGTAATGGATTTTTTCTGGGAATTGGCTACTTTAATTTTGATTATGCTTTTAGGTCACTGGATCGAGATGAATTCAGTGATGAACGCAAATAGTTCTGTGCATGATTTAGCAAAGCTTTTGCCTGATAAAGTGCATGTCCAAAATAGCGGTCAATTTAAAGATATGGCTATTAATGATGTGCAAAAGAATGCTGTTATTTTAGTAAAAGCAGGAGAGAGCATACCTCTAGATGGGGTCATTCTAAGTGGTTCAAGTCAGGTAAATGAATCGCTAGTTACCGGTGAATCGCGAGAAATTACCCGCAAAGAAAACGATAAGGTGATCGGTGGTTCAATTAATGGTTCTGGTACATTAACGGTTAAAGTAACTAGTTCTGCTAATTCCGGCTTTTTAGCTAATGTGAATAAGCTGGTTCAGTCTTCACAAATGAATAAATCAAAATTGCAAAATCTGGCCGATAAAGTTTCCAGTTGGTTATTTTATGCGGCACTTGTTTTTGGGATTATAGCATTAATCGTTTGGACTAGTCTGCGTGGTATATCTGGTGGTCTAGAACGAATGGTCACCGTCTTAGTTATTGCCTGTCCTCATGCTTTGGGGTTGGCCATTCCCTTAGTTAATGCGAGAAGTACTTCAATTGGCGCCAAAAATGGCTTATTAATTAGAAATCGCAATGTCATCAGCATCAGTTCAAAAATCAATTATTTGCTTTTAGATAAAACTGGAACTTTAACTGAAGGAAAATTTCAAGTTCGAAAATTTGATAGTTTGGATAAAAATTATAGTGCTGATGAAGTAATTAAGCTTATTGCCTCACTTGAGCAGGATTCAAATCACCCGATTGCTCAAAGCATTTTACAATTTGCTAAAGAAAAGAATATTAATCTATATTCATTAACAAATAGTAAAACTTTAGATGGTAAAGGGGTCTCTGGTACTCTAAATGGAAAGGAATTTCAACTAGTAAACGAAACATCTGCTAGAAAGTTAGTGAACAATTTTCCCCAAATGGATGCTTTAAACTACACTTCAAGCTATTTAGTAGAGGGGAATGATCTTTTAGGATATGTTGCTGTTGGAGACGAAATTAAGAAGAACGCTGCTTCTTTAATTAAGCAAATTAAAGATCTTAATATCACACCAGTAATGCTAACAGGAGACAATGAAAAAGTTGCACAAAATATTGCTCACAAACTTAACATTTCTGAAGTTCATTCAGGTTTGATGCCTGCTGACAAACAAAGAATTGTTGCAGAACTTCAAGAAAAAGGCAATAAGGTAATGATGGTCGGGGATGGCATCAATGATGCTCCAAGTTTAGCAAAAGCTGATATCGGCGTTGCTATCGGAGCAGGAACAGATGTTGCTGTGGATTCAGCGGATGTCATTTTGGTAAATAGTGACCCACTTGACATTATTAGCTTTTTAAATCTTGCCCAACATACTCAAAGAAAGACTGTCCAAAATTTATGGTGGGGAGCCGGCTATAACATTGTGGCATTGCCCTTGGCAGCTGGAGTATTAGCTCCTTGGGGAATTTTATTATCTCCGGCCGTTGGAGCAATTTTGATGTCCTTATCAACAGTAATAGTAGCTATCAACGCAGAAACATTGAAAATATAACATTTAGCATTAAGCACTCGTCAGGAGTGCTTTTTTATTTTAAAGCAAATTTTATTTTTTTAAATTATAGCCCTTTTATTTAAAAATATTGAAAAAAGTCCAAAAAACCTGTATCATGAGTGAAAGAGTAATATAAAATTTATTATTAGAAGAATGTTAGCATTAAATAAGGAGACTGAACATGAGCGAAAAAGAATATCGTGTTGAAAGTGATACTATCGGTCCTGTCAAAATACCAAAAGAAGCTCTATGGGGACCGCAAACAGAACGCAGTCGCAATAACTTCCCCAGCGGTGAATTAATGCCTCTTGCGATTATCCGTGCATTTTTACATTTAAAAAAAGCTGCCGCCGAATCAAATGTAGAAGTAGGAGACGAACCCGAAGAAAAAGGAAAAGCAATTGAGGATGCTGTTGACCATTTGCTTAAATTAGATGACCATGAACTACGCAAGGACTTTCCACTACATGTATTGCAAACGGGGTCTGGAACTCAAAGTAATATGAATGTGAATGAAGTTGTTGCAAATTTAGCTAATAAGTTGCATCCAAATTTGCATATCTTACCAAATGATGATGTTAATAGAGGACAATCGTCTAATGATACTTACCCTACAGCAATGAATATTGTGGCTGTTGAGGCACTGGATAAACTTGAACCAACTGTGCAACACCTAATTGATGAACTTATACTAAAACAAAATAAGTATTGGAAAACCGTTAAAGTAGGTCGTACTCATCTGCAAGATGCCACTCCAATTACTTTTGGCCAAGAAGTTTCGGGTTATATTTCTGCATTAAAACATGACTTGAATTATATTCAAGAACTTAAACCAACATTGTACGAACTGGCAATTGGAGGGACAGCTGTTGGCACTGGACTTAATGCTGCACCTGGGATGACTGAAAAAATTGCCGGTAAATTGTCCCAAGTTTACGGACATGAATTTAAAGTTAATACCAATAAGTTTTGGGGCTTAGCTCATCATTCTGGAATTGATGTTGTTCATGGTGCATTGAAAACTTTAGCTGCTGATATGTTCAAGATAGCACAGGACATTAGATTCTTAGCTTCTGGTCCAAGGGCAGGCTATCACGAGCTCAACATTCCAGCCAATGAACCTGGATCATCAATCATGCCAGGCAAAGTTAACCCTACACAAGCTGAAGCTGTAACCATGGCAGCCGCAAAAGTTTTTGGCAATGACGCTACTATTACTTTTGCCTGTTCACAAGGAAATTTTGAAATGAACGTCTATAAAACTATAATGATTACAGCTTTTCTTGATTCATGTGATATTTTAGCTGGTACTATCAGGGGGTTTGCTGATAAAATGATATCGGGCCTAACAGTTAATGCGGAAAAGATGGATGACTTGCTTGAAAGCTCTTTGATGACTGTTACAGCTCTGTCACCACACATTGGTTATCATGCAGCTGCAAAAATTGCCCAAACTGCAGATAAGGAAGGTACAACACTTAAGGAAGCAGCTTTAGATAGTGGCAAATTATCAGAGGAAGAATATGATAAGTGGATGGATTACATGGAGATGACCAATGTATCTCAAACTAATCCTGAGAAATAACTATTTTAATGTTTTTAGAGGAGAAAAATAAATGGGTAAATTTGTTTTTACGCCTAACGGCAGTGCAGAAATTAAAGACCGTTATGATGCTGTAATCGTTGGAGCCGGTGGAGCTGGTTTAACAGCAGCAATTCAGGCAAAAGAACTCGGACTCAATGTTGCTGTTTTTGAAAAAAATGCTGACCTTGGTGGAAATACCAATAGGGCATCATCTGGAATGAATGCTTCTGAAAGTTTGGTTCAACTTAATGAAGGGATTATAGACAATAAAGAAGATTTTTATCAGGAAACCTTAAAGGGTGGAGGCAAATTAAATGACCGTGACCTTTTAAGATATTTTGTTGACCACTCTGCTGTAGCAATTGACTGGCTGATGAACCATGGGATTGAGCTTACAAATCTAACAATAACAGGTGGTATGAGTAAAAAGAGGGCTCACCGGCCTGCCTCAATGGCACCCGTTGGAAATTATTTAGTTACAGGGACTTTGAAGCAAATTCAAGAAAAAAATATTCCTATTTTTAATAATTCTCGTGTAATTAGTTTATTACAAGATAAGCAGAAAAAAGTTGTAGGAATTGAAGTTAAAACTGATTCAGGAGTCAAAAAGGTTCAAGCTACAGCAATTTTACTGGCCTCAGGCGGCTTTGGTTCTTCAAAAGATTTAATACAAAAATATCGTCCAGATCTGGCAAATTATAAAACAACTAATCAACCTGGAGCTACAGGTGATGGACTCAAATTAGCAGCCAAAATTGACGCTCAATTGGAACAAATGGAATTTATCCAAGTTCATCCTACAGCCCAAACAGATACTGATCACGTCTATTTAATAGGTGAAGGTTTACGTGGCGAAGGTGCAATTTTAGTTAACAAATCTGGTCAGAGATTTGTTAATGAACTCAACACACGGAAAATAGTTTCTGATGCAATTACTAAGTTAAATGAGGATGGAGCGTATCTTCTGTTTGATCAAACGATCCGTAATAATTTCACCGCTGTCGAATTTTATGATCATGTAGGATTAGTTAATCAAGGATCTTCCATTGAGGAATTAGCAGAAAACATTGGTGTTAACAGTGATAATCTAAAGAAAACAATTTCAAAATGGAATGAAGCTGTGAAGAATAAAGATGATAGTGAATATCAGCGGACTACTGGAATGGATCGCACTATCGAACAAGGTCCTTTCTTTGCTATTCATATTAATCCAGCTATTCATTATACTATGGGTGGAATTCATATAACTCCAAAAACTGAAGTTTTGGATTCAGACGGAAACATTATTTCAGGGCTCTATGCCGCAGGTGAAGTTTCAGGAGGATTGCATGGCAATAATAGAATTGGAGGAAACTCAATAGCTGAAACTGTCATATTTGGCCGACAGGCAGGGATACAAATGGCAGAGTTTACCAGACAACATAAATAACTACTAAAAATGCTTAGAAATTCTAAGCATTTTTTATATTATTTGAAAGATGAAAATCATTTTATATTTTTAAAAAATCAAAATTTAAATTATTTATTTTAAATATTGAAAAAACTAAAAAGTAATTTTATAATTATAAATGTAAAGGATTACATTTTTAAAAATTGAAAGGAATGACGTTATGAATAAAAAGGTTTTATTAGTTGGCGATGGAGCAGTAGGCTCAACTTTTGCCAACGATTTATTGCAACATACTAGAGTTGACGAGCTGGTTATTTGTGATGTGGTAAAAAAACGTCCACTAGGTGATTCAATGGATTTAGAAGATATATTGCCTTTTACAGGAGAATGTTCTATTCATTCTGGAGAATACTCTGATGCAAAAGACGCTGATGTTGTTGTGATCACCGCTGGTGTTCCGCGCAAGCCGGGAGAAAGTCGTTTGGATCTAGTTAACAAAAACGTTAATATCTTAAAAAGCATAATTCAACCAGTAGTTGAATCAGGCTTTAATGGCATTTTCCTTGTTTCTGCTAATCCAGTTGATATTTTAACAACGCTGACCCAAAAATTATCTGGCTTCCCTAAAAATAAGGTTATTGGGACAGGTACTTCCCTTGATTCAGCACGTTTAAAGGTAGATTTAGCACGTAGATTACATGTTCCTGTTGCTGAAGTTAATTCTATGGTCTTAGGTGAGCATGGTGATACTTCTTTCGAAAACTTTGATGAATCAACAGTTAGTGGCAGGCCTCTTAAAGATTTTGATGGTATTGACAACACTGTGCTCGATCAAGTAGAATCAGGTATTCGTAAAAAAGGGGGAAAAATAATTGAAAATAAAGGTGCTACATTTTATGGCATTGCGATGATGTTAACTCAAATTGTTACCGCAATATTAACTAATCGGTCAATCGCTTTGCCTTTATCAGCACCAATTAACGGTGAATATGGAATTAAAAGTGAGCTTTATTTAGGAACTCCTACTGTAATAAATGGTGCCGGAATCAGTCAGGTGCTTGAGACTAAGCTTTCTGAAACTGAAAAAGCTAAGATGTTGAACTCAGCTTCAAAAATGCGGGAAGTACTAGATAATATTACTTTAGATTAACCAAAAGAAGGCATGACGAATGCAGGTTGGAAAAAGAATTTTTTTAAAAAGAAACCTTCCGCAAAAAGAGGTAATAGATGCATACAAAAAATTGCCATCGTCAAACGTGGCTGATTGTATGAATAGAACAGGTGCAATGGCACCGAGAATTAAGCTTATGTCCAAACCTCATGAGGAAATGTGTGGACCAGCTTTTACAGTTCATAATCGTCCAGGTGATAATCTGACCATTTATGCAGCTTTAAAATATTGTCATGAAGGCGATATCGTTGTCATTGACAATGAGAATGACAATACCAGGGCCGTTATTGGCGAAGTGATGATGACCTGGCTTCGCGACCAAAGACATGTTGCTGGAGTCGTAGTTGACGGGCCAATACGTGACATAGATAGTTTGCGTGATTGGGACTTGCCCATTTATGCGGTTAGCACAACACCTGATGGACCATATAAAGAGGGCCCAGGAGAAATAAATGTTCCAATTTCTTGTGGGAACGTGAGTGTTAATCCTGGTGACGTAATTTTAGGTGATGCCGATGGTGTTATAAAAATTGCTTTAGAAGAAGCAAGTGAATTGCTTCCAGCCGTCCAGGATTTTCACAAAAAAGATGATGCCAAAGCGGCAAGTTTTCATGATGGCACAGGAAATATAAATTGGCTTGATGAAGAACTGAAGAATAAAAATTATGAAATTATTGACGATTTTTATCGCCCGGAAAATTACAGGTAATTAAAATGAAAACACTTGAAAAAGTTAATTACAAGGGATTTATCTTACCCCTGGCTGTTGGTATTATACTTTGGTGCATCACGCCTTTGCGTCCTGCAGGTTTATCCGCTCCAGCCTGGGAAATGTTTGCTATTTTCGTAGCAACTATTGTTGGATGTATCACTAAACCTTTGCCAATAGGCGGCACCACTTTAATCGGACTTATAGTAACGGTTTTAGTTGGTTTAGCCCCAATCAAGGACATTGCAGATCCTAAAACAGGCAAAGTAACAACTGGAATTCTCAGTGCCTTTAGCAATTCAGCTTCTTGGCTAATTGCTATGGCTTTCATCATGGCATATGGTATTAGTAAAACTGGACTGGGCAACCGTATAGCTTATTGGATGATTAAACGTTTCGGCAAGAAATCCATTGGTATCGGCTATGCCATTACTGGATTGGAATTAATTTTAGGAGCTTTGATTCCATCAAACAGTGCCAGAACTGGAGGAGTCGTTTGGCCCGTAACCGAATCAATATCTAAAGATTATGATTCTTACCCTAATGACCCTTCCAGAAAGAAAATTGGTGCCTATCTCAGTTTTATGGCTTTTCATGCCAATATTCTTTCAACTGCCCTCTTTATTACCGGCGCGGCACCAAATATGGTTGCTTCACAAATGGCAGAGCAGAAAAATTATAACATGACATGGATTAGTTGGTTTTCAGCCGCAGTAGTTCCTGTTCTTGTTGCAACTATTGTCATTCCACTTGTGATTTATAAAATTTTCCCACCTGAGATAAAAGAAACTCCTAATGCTGAAAAATGGGCCACTGATCATCTCAAGGAGATGGGACCAGTTACAAAACCTGAAAAGATTATGTCAATGGTATTTTTGCTTGCCATAATCTTATGGGTTTTATCTGGCGTTTTTGATATTCCACAATTAGATTCAACTTTTGTTGCCTTTCTAGCAGTTGGCTTGTTGTTGCTAACTGGTGTTTTAACTATGAAAGATGCTTTAAACCAAACTGGAGCCTGGAATATTCTAATTTGGCTGTCAATTTTAGTTTTTATGGCAAGTAAACTTATTTCATTTGGCTTTATTGACTGGTTCTCAAAGACTATTCAAACAAGTCTTCACGGCATCAACTGGCAAGTAGTATTAGCGGTTTTGGTAATATTAATGTTTTATACCCACTACTTCTTTGCTAGTGGAACCGCTCATATGACTGCCTTATATTTACCATTCTTGTCAGTGGCAGTAGCTACTGGTGCTCCTTTGGGACTTTCTGCAATGCTGCTTGCATTTACAGGAGCTTTCAACGCTTCAACTACTCACTATGCCAACGGCCCAGCTTCAATTTTAGCTACTACAGGTTACATTAAACAAGGTGAATGGTGGAAATACAACTTTATTTTGGGAATTATCTATTTGCTGATTTTTGGAGTAATTGGAACTTTATGGATGAAAGTTATCGGAATCTGGTAAATGCTTAATGAGAAGAGTTTTATCACTAATGATGGTATACGAATAGCATATTATGATACTGAAAAAGGCAAACAACCTGTATTGGCAATTCCCGGTATAGGGAGCACCGCAATATTATGGGAAGAAGTTGCTAAACTTTTTGCAACTGACTATCGTTTTATTGTAATAGATCCGCGTAATCAAGGACATTCACAAAGAACATTTAAGGGACAGCGTATCAGTCGTCATGCGGCTGATTTAGCGGAACTGATTACCAAGTTAAACTTGAAAAATATTATTGCTATTGGAAATTCAATGGGTGCAGCAAATATTTGGGCTTATGTTTCATTACTTGGCTATGACAGGCTACATGCAATTATTGATTTGGATCAACCTCCCAAGATGATTCGAGATAGCTCTTGGGAGTACGGTTTTAAAGATTTAACTTGGCAGAATTATCCGGATTATCTAAAGGCAGATCTTGGCAATGGCATTTATGCTCATATCAATGATGAGATGTTTAAAGAGGCCAAAATAGAAGCCCAAAAATATCCGTATAATGCTGAAGAGAATTATCTTTGTCGTATAGATCATGCTGAGCAGGATTGGCGAGATGTTTTAATTGATTTAAAAATCCCAATGCTCGTTTTAGCAGGGCAGAAATCCCCCTTTTTTGATTATCACTTCGCCTTTGCTATGGAAAGGTTAAATGTAATAATTAGCGCAAAAGTTATTAAAGATTGTGGACACTTAATTCAGGCTGAGCAGCCTCTGAGCATGCATAAAGAAGTTATGAACTTCTTAAAAAATATTTAACTCAAAGTGAGAATGGAAAAATGGATAAGACCGTAGAACTTTTTTTAAGGTTACCAAAAACAAAACAAAGGTGGCAAAATTTCCTGGTTAGTCAAGGAATTAATAATTTTAGTTCTCGTGAAGTTGCTGTGATTGATCATACAGTTGGCCTAATTGATGAAGATGGTCAATTAGTAGGAACGGGTAGCATTGCTGGAAATGTTCTCAAATATATCGCAGTTTCAAATGATGAATCTGTTCAAGGAGCAAGATTTAATCAAATAGTTTCAGCTTTACAAGAATACCTTTTTAGCCAAAATATTTATCATTCGTTTGTTTTTACTAAGGCAAAATATTCTGCCAGTTTTTCTCACTTAGGATTTAAGGAACTAGCTCATACTGATGAAGCAGCTTTTTTAGAGAGTGGCACGCCTAATATTCAGGATTTTTTGGCAAAAATTCCCAGAATAAAAGACCAAAGTCATAAAAAAGTTGCAGCAATTGTCATGAACGCTAATCCATTTACTTTAGGTCATCAAGGGCTGGTAAAACTTGCTAGTAGCGAAAATGATCTGGTATATGTATTTGTTGTTGCTACAGATGCTTCATTATTTAAGACGAGCGAAAGAATGGAGCTGGTAAAACAAGGCACATCTGAGTACAAAAATGTATTAGTAGTTAGTGGTGGAAACTATTTAGTTTCTCAATCAACTTTTCCAGCATACTTTTTAAAATCACCTGATGAACTGATCGATACGCAAACAGAAATTGATGCATTAATTTTTAAAAATACTATTGCACCGAAATTGGCAATAAAAAAGCGTTATTTGGGTACTGAACCATTTTCAAGAACAACTAATTTCTATAATCAAAGCTTAAAAAACACACTTGGTCCCAAAATTGACGTTGCAATTGTTAAGCGTTTTTGCAATAGCAATCAAATAATTACAGCTACTCGTGTTCGTCAATTGATCAAAAGTGATAATTTAAAAGACATTTCAAATTTAGTTCCACCAACTACTTTTGATTTTATTAATAAAAACTATCAAATTTTACAAGAAAGAATAGAGAAAGGAATGAACATCAATGGAAATTAAGACTGTTGGAGTGGCAGGAACTTTAGAATCTTCAGATATTCAAATAATGGTATCAGCTGGTCAAAATGGCGTTGAAATTGATTTGGAATCCGAAGTAGCCAAATCTTACGGGGATCAGATCAAAAAAGTAATAACAGATGTACTTAAAAAATTCGGAATTGAAAATGCAAAGGTTAAAGCAACTGATAAAGGCGCTCTTGACTGCGTAATTGCTGCACGTACATTGGCTGCAGCTCAAAGAGCAACCGAAACCACAGATAAACCAAGATTGGAGGTACTACAATAAATGACTTACGTAAAAAATCGTTTGCGTCGAACTATGATGTTTGTACCGGGAAATAATCCAGCTATGGTTAAGGATGCCGGTATCTATGGTGCCGACTCTATTATGTTGGATTTGGAAGATGCAGTATCTCTAACTGAAAAAGATGCAGCAAGAATGTTAGTATTTAATGCCATTAAAACCGTTGATTTTGGTGGTGCAGAAGTAGTTGTCAGAATTAATGGTCAAGATACGCCTTTTTATGACGAAGATGTAAAGGCAATGGTTCGAGCAGGAGTCGATGTTATTCGTCTGCCAAAAACTGAATCAGCTGCAATGATTAAAAAATTAGTAGCTGATATGGAAAAGGCAGAAGAAGAATATGGCGTTGAAAAAGGTTCTATTGGCGTAATGGCTGCGATTGAAAGTGCTAAAGGTGTTCTTAATGCACCTGAAATTGCAACGGCCACACCATTAATGATGGGTTTGGCAGTTTCTGGCGAAGATTATACTGCTGATATGCACACTCACCGGTATCCTGACGGACGTGAACTTGAATTTGCTCGTAATATGGTTTTACAAGCTGCTAGAGCTGCAGATGTTTATGCCTTCGATACAGTTTTTTCAAATATGAACGACACCGAGGGATTTTACCGCGAGACAAAATATATTTATGAACTTGGGTATGATGGTAAGTCTTTGGTCAATCCACGGCAAATTCCAATGGTTAATAAAGTATTCAATCCTACTAAAGACGAAATTGAAAATGCACTTGCTGTGCAAAATGCAATTCAGGAAGCAAAAGCAAAAGGTTCTGGAGTAATTTCGATGAACGGTAAGATGGTTGACAAACCTGTAGTTGAAAAAGCTGATCGTGTTATTGAAACAGCAAAAGCTTCGAATTTAATTGATGAGGAGGGTAATTACATTGGAGAATAAAGTAAAGCGCAATTTGCCGGATGATTTGATGACTGATATGAATCTTAAACCATTTAAGTCTGTTGTAGTTGGCAATCCTGAAGTAAAGAGAGTTGCACCCAAAGTACAAGTTACCACCGGTGAATCAAAAGTGGTCGATTCTTTAGAAGAAGTTATCAAAAAGACGCTAAAAGACGGTATGACTATCTCGTTTCACCATCACTTTAGAAATGGCGATTTTGCTTTTAACAAAGTAATGGATTTAATCATTAAAATGGGTTATCAAAACCTGACTTTAGCTCCTTCTTCTTTGACTGGTGTTATGAATGACAAAGTAATTGAGGCAATTAAAAATGGTGTCATTACCAATATTACTTCTTCTGGAATGAGAGGCAGCTTAGGGGATTTTGTTTCCCACGGTGGACTTAAGAATCCGGTAATTTTCCGTTCTCACGGCAATCGGGCTCGTTCAATTGAAGAAGGAGAAATCAAAATTGATGTTGCTTTTTTAGGTGTTCCCAATTCTGATCCTGCAGGAAATGCTAATGGTCAAGAAGGAGATGCTGTATTCGGTTCTTTAGGTTACGCATTGATTGACTCTCAATATGCGGATAAAGTAGTTTTATTGACAGACAACATTGTTGATTATCCAAATACTCCTGCTTCTATTAAACAAACTCAGGTCGATTACGTTGTTAAGGTTGATCAAATAGGTGACGCGGATAAAATTGGTTCAGGAGCGACTCGTTTTACTAAAGATCCAAAAGAGCTGAAGATTGCGCAAACCGTTAATCAGGTAATTACTAATTCACCTTATTATAAGCAAGGATTTTCTTTTCAGACAGGATCTGGCGGAGCTGCTCTTGCTGTGACCAGATATTTAAGAGAATCAATGTTAAAAGATGGCATCACAGCATCGTTTGCTCTAGGTGGCATTACCAAGCCCACAACCGACCTACTTGAGGAAGGCCTGGTCAAAAAAATTATGGATGTACAGGATTTTGATAAAGGTGCTGCTGCATCAATGGCTAAGAATAAAAATCAACAAGAGATTGATGCATCTTGGTACGCCGATCCTCACAATAAAGGGGCAGTAGTTAATAATTTAGATGTTGCTATTCTTTCGGCTTTACAGATTGATACAGATTTCAACGTTAACGTAATGACCGGTTCTGATGGTGTTATCCGTGGTGCTATTGGTGGTCACCAAGATGCAGCTGCAGCCAAAATGACTATTATTACTGCTCCATTGGTACGCGGACGAAATGCGACTGTTGTTCCAGCAGTTGAAACAGTTGTAACTCCTGGTGATTCAATTGATGTTTTGGTAACTGAAAGAGGAATTGCAATTAATCCACGTCGTAAGGATCTCATAGATGCTTTTGCCAAAGTGCCTGAACTTAATGTAGTTGATATTAAGGAACTTCAAAAAATGGCTCAACAACAAGTTGGAGTTCCAAAACCACTGGCATATACTGATCGGACTGTTGCTCTTATTCAGTATCGAGACGGCACAATTATTGATACTATTAAGCAAGTAAAAGACTAATTATTTATTTTAAAAAAAGTGTGAGAATGAGCTTTAACTTGTTCTCACATTTTTTGGCTATAATATAAAAAGAGGAGGATGTCAGATGGTAAAAACAATTTTTGCTGAAGGTAAGCCTCAGAGTATAGCTGAAGTACTGGAAAATAAAGATGAACGAGTCAAGCTTCAGCAAGAAATTTTGCAAAAGTTTCCAAAGATTACACTATTGGATGTTAAATTGAATATTCCCGGACCTATTAAAAACAATTGTTATTTAGAAAAAATATTTGCCGAAGGTATTTTTGATTTAGAAAAAATTTTTCAAAGTAGTAATTTGCCTTTTATTCTTTATGAACATTGGGAAAAATTAACAGGCCCCGAAAATTTTTACCTTGTTAATAGTAACTATAGAGTTGTAAAAGAAAAAGCAGTTGAATTTGAAGATCATCAAAAACTAAATCGACTTTTTGATGCTGATGTTTTAATTAATAAGCAAAAACAGGCTATATCCCGCAAAGAATTGGGTATGCCTGTTCGCAGATGTTTTTTATGTTCAAGACCTGCCAAAGAATGTGCTCGTTCGAGAAGACATTCAGTCACGGAATTACAAAATTATATCACTAATTTGTATAGACAGGAGATAAAGTCTGATTAAAACTAAAGAGTGTCATTCTTATGTAAAACTCTTTCTGCTATTCCACTAGTAGTGATCAAGTGAGTAATTACGCCTGTCCTTAACGCTCCCAAAAGAGCATCTTCTTTAAAGCGATTTCTAACAATTACAAAGCGATCAGGAATTGCAAAAATATTAGAGAGGCTGATACCAGATATATGTGGTTCAATGGGACTATAAAAGCGTCCTTTAATATCATAAGGCCTGCCAAAAATAATTCCTGCTAATTGATTTTTCTCCAGACCAGCAAAAAGTTTGTCAGCATAATGATCCATAAAGAATTGACCTGATTCTAACGACTGGAATGTTCCGATACTTGCAAATACTAGGTCGAGTTGTGAGAAATATTTTTCTATGTATTCATAATATGGTTCTTTATGAACCTTTTTTACTAAAGTTGGATCAATCGCATAAAGAGGGGCAGGAAAAGTTAGACATTTTGCGCTGAACTTATTGGCAGCATGTTGAATCAATGGCAGTTTACGCTTGCTTGCATTAACCACTTGACCTAACAACTGTACAAAAGTCAAATCATCACGCGTTTCTACTGAAAAATCATCAATAATGTCTCTTAAGAGAGTTCCCCAAGTTAAACCAATGACATGAGCGGAATTAATATAATTCTGTATTTGTTTAGCTGCAAAGTTAACAATCATTTCATTATCTTGATTTTTGGTTTCTTTATCTTCTAAGATATAAATTTCTTTTAAATCAAAGAGTCTTTGGAATTCACGCTCAAGTTTTTGTGCCCGTTTAGGACTTTGATAAATACTAATTTTCACAATTCCCTTATCTTCGGCTTCTTCTATTGCTTTAGCTATAAGATAACGAGAGAGATTATACTTTTTCGAGATTTCTGCAATGTTCAGCTTGCTCAAAAAATAGTCATGTGCGATATTCGCAAGTTGTTCATCTGTTAACAATGTCATTTGCTTATTCCTATTCTTTATACTTTACATTTGTTTTAATTATATTAGAAAAAAAGCTTTAATACTATAACTTAAGTAACTTTTAAGGAGAAAAATTTTTAGTAAATGAGACGAAATCTAAATTCGACTTTTTTATTCAAGTAAATCACAAAACTTTGCATGTGTAATTTTTTGCAAATCTTGAGGTTTTAGAAATACACTACGTCCTATTTTGCCACTTGAAACAGCAACATTTTCTTCACTAACCATACTATTGTCAAGAAAAATGGGAAAGTGATGTTTAAAATAAATCCCAATAGGAGTATTGGCACCATGTACATAACCGGTAGTCTTTTCTAAATCTTTCAGAGGCAACAATTCACATTTTTTATTACCTGAATTTTTCGCTAGTTTTTTCATACTTAAATGTTCTGTTACTGGAATCACTGCTACTAAAGCAGGTGTCTTATTTCCAAAACACACGAGAGTTTTATAGACCAAGTGTTCTTTCTCGTTTAAAATAGATGTATCCATTTTTGCCACACCACCTGAGTCTTCATGTGTAGCAAATTCTGCTTGGCGATAAGAGATTTTATTTCTATCTAATATTTTTTCAACAAGTGTTTTTTCAATCTTATTTTTCTTTTTTGACATTATGATCACCTTTTTAATGATAGCATTGATAATAGGGAAAATAAAAAGGGAGTTAAAAAAATAATGAAATTATTAATTATTAAAATAGAAACTAGTCATGAAGTTGAAGATGCACTAAATATATATAGTCATGATGTACTGCACTGTTTGGGCACTGAAACACGAAGGCGCTCGGACTTTGAACAAGCAGGTTGGGAATCTGATTCAACTATTGTTAAATTAGACGAAATAAAAGATTTACCTGAGGATATGCAATTCTTAGCGTATTTTGACACAGAACAAGATAAGGCTGATTTAGTTAAAAAGTACCAAAAAAAGTTGTCTGAATTAAAAAGCTATGGTTTGAAAATAGGCCAGGCTAAAGTGAGTGCTTCTTACATTAAAGATGAAGACTGGAATACAGTATGGCAAAAATTTTATCATCCAATTGACTTTTCTAGACACCTTGCAATAGTACCTGAATGGGAAGAATATGAGCCTGCATTTAAAGACCAGAAAGTAGTTAAGCTTGATCCAGGCCTAGCATTTGGAACAGGATCACACAAGACCACTCAACTAGCATTGTTAGGACTGGAACAAACTTTAATCAAGTCAGAGACTGTTTGTGATGTTGGCACCGGCTCTGGAATTTTAGCAATTGCTTCATCTGTTTTAGGAGCGAGATCGGTTTTAGCAACGGATATATCTGACGAGGCAATAACTGCTGCTAATGAGAATATATCTTTAAACAATTTAAATAATATAAAACTACAGAAGACGAATTTATTAAATAAAGTTAAGGGTAAATATGATATTATTGTAGCAAATATTTTAGCTGAAATTTTACTTGATTTAATTCCAGAATTGAATGAACATTTAAATTTAAACGGAAAAGTGATTTTTTCTGGGATAGATTGTGACCAGATTGAAAAAATCAAGAAGGCTTTGACTGTAAATGGGTTCCATATTATATTGTCAATGCAGCAGGGACGTTGGATTGGGCTAATTATTGAAAGAAAAGATAACTAAAAAGAGTTATAATAGATAATTAAATTAGTAAGGAACTGACAAGTTGATTGATAAACTAAAAAATATTCCTTTTTTTAAAAAGTTAAATAGCTATAAGATAACACCAGTAATTTGCTGGAGTATATTAGTCATGATTTTGCCACTTTTATTTAGCCTGTTTTCAATAGGGACTATTTATCGTGTGGGTCTCTTATTTATAGTACTCAACAGCATAATCAGCTATCACATTGGCAAATTGATTAAAGCACTTAGTTTAAGGCACTATTGGCTATTGTTTATGCCGGGCTGTTTTTGCTTAATTGTTTTATTGAAATATGCCAATTACAATTTTTTATTTGGGTTAATTTACCTGATTTTGGAAATATTTGGTTTAATGGATAATCAAATCTATGGTTAGTGCTAGAAGGGGCGATATTCTATGTCAAAGTACATTGAAATGACACATGAGCAGGTGATAGATACCTGTAAAAAATATATGAATGATGATCAAATTGCATTTGTTGAAAAAGCATATAAATTTGCTGAAAATGCTCATAAAGATCAAAAAAGAGCTTCTGGACAACCATACATCGTTCATCCTACCCAAGTTGCTGGCACTCTTGCTCAATTAAGTCTTGACCCTGATACAGTAGCTGCGGGATTCTTACATGATACTGTAGAAGATACCCCAGTGACCAATGACGATATTAAAGAAAACTTCGGTAAAGATGTAGCTTTTATAGTAGATGGCGTCACTAAGTTAAATAAATACCAATACAAATCACACCAAGAATTTTTAGCTGAAAATCACAGAAAAATGTTGATTGCAATGGCAAAAGATATTCGTGTGATTATGGTCAAGCTGGCAGACAGACTGCATAATATGCATACACTTGAGCATTTACGCCCTGATAAGCAACGCAGAATTGCATCGGAGACAATGGATATATATGCACCTTTAGCCGATCGTTTGGGTATTGGAACAGTTAAATGGGAACTCGAAGATATGAGTTTTCATTATTTAAATCCCAAAGCATATTACCGCATTGTTAATTTAATGAGTCTTAAACGTAGTCAAAGAGAAAAATATATTCAAGATGCGATCAAGACACTTAAAGAGAGCTTGGATAGTCTGGGAATCAAGTATGAAATATATGGTCGTCCAAAGCACATCTATTCTATTTATAAGAAAATGGTCAACAAGCATAAAGATTTTAATGAAATTTATGACTTGTTAGCAGTACGTGTGATTGTTAAAACAGTTAAAGACTGTTATGCGGTTTTGGGTGCTGTTCATACTAAATGGAAACCAATGCCAGGTCGCTTTAAAGATTATATTGCTGTGCCTAAAGTTAACGGTTATCAATCACTTCATACTACGATTATTGGCCCTGGTGGCAGACCTCTTGAGATACAAATCAGAACCGAACAAATGCATGAAGTTGCTGAATACGGTGTGGCTGCTCACTGGGCATATAAGAGGGGGAATTTTAAAGGCGTAGAACAAACCAGTTCAAATGAAAAATTGGACATGGTCCGTGAAATTTTAGAATTAAAAGATGAAACTTCAGACGCTGATGAATTCATGAAAAGCGTTAAAAGCGAGATCTTCTCTGATCGCGTTTATGTTTTTACTCCTAAAGGTGAAGTTTATGAACTGCCAAAAGGTTCAGTTACCTTAGATTTTGCTTATGAAATCCATACTCAAGTGGGTAGCCATGCAGTTGGAGCTAAAGTCAATGGCAAATTAGTACCATTAGATTATAAGTTAAAAAATGGTGATGTCATTGAAATCATGACTCAATCTAATGCCACCCCATCACGAGACTGGGTGGATCTTGTTAAGACCTCACGTGCACGCAATAAAATTCGCCGGTACTTTAGAAATCTTGATCGTGACCACAGTATTGAACAGGGCGAGCAAATGGTTGCAGACAAATTGCGTGAGCAAGGACTTTCACCCAAAGTATTTATGTCTAAAGAACATATCGAGCCTCTTTTAGAGCAAATAAATTACCACACTGCTGATGAAATGTATGCTTCAATCGGTTTTGGTGATCTCTCAGCAATTGGTGTGGTCAACAGGTTAACTGCGGATATACGGCACGAAAATGAAAAGAAAAAGCAACAGCAACTTGAAGAAGAAATTCTGAATTCAGGGCAAAAATCTGTTTCTGAAAATCCACCAAGTAAAAAAGATTCTAAGGCAATGAAGATCAAGCACAAAAATGGTGTCATGATACAAGGCATAAGTGACCTGATGCTTCATTTGGCCAAGTGCTGCAACCCAGTACCAGGAGACGACATTGTCGGCTATGTTACTAAAGGTCGGGGCGTGACAATTCATAGAACAGATTGTCGCAACATTGTAAATAATGACGAAAGCAAGGGCAGACTGATCGAAGTTCAGTGGGAAAATGTTGAAGAGAACAGTGCTCAGGCATTTAATGCCAATATTGAAGTTTTTGGTTACAACCGAGGAAAGCTGCTTACTGATGTTATTACAAAGTTAAATACGTTAACACCGAATATTAATAATATTTCTGGTAAGGTTAACGAGGATAATATTGCCCATATATATGCTACAGTGGCAGTCAACAATTCAGCTCAATTGGATGGAATTTTGACTAAGTTAAGGGATATACCAGACGTATACCAGACAAGGAGGGCTGATAATTAATGCGGATTGTGATTCAAAGAGTTAACAGGGCTAGTGTAAAAATAGCTGAAAATACAGTAGGACAAATTTCCAAGGGTTTATTACTGCTAGTTGGTTTAAAAGAAGGCGATGGAGCTGACGTTGTTAAAAAAGCTGCAGTTAAAATTGCTAAAATGCGTATTTTTGAAGATGAAAATGGTAAAACTAATTTAGCAATTAAAGACGTAGACGGACAGATTTTAAGTGTCAGTCAGTTTACATTGTTAGCAGATACCAAAAAAGGCAATCGACCAAGTTTTATCAATGCAATGAGACCACCAAAATCAAAAGAGTTATGGGAACAGTTTAATGAAGAATTGGAGAAACTGGGTTTAACTGTAGAAACAGGTGAATTTGGTGCTGACATGCAGGTTGATTTACAAAATGATGGTCCTTTCACAATCGTATTGGATTTGTAAATATCATGCATAGTAGTACTACAGGTTGACTTTTTGCTAGGAAAACTATATTCTAAAAAAGAATTATCAATGACAAAGACTGAAGTTTAGTATTTTTATTCAGAGACCACCTGTTTTTAGTGGAAGGGTGGTAAAAAACTAACTGTGACCCCTTTACCAGATAATGATCGCATCGCGAGCGTTATTCGCAGCAGGTAAAAGGTGGTACCGTGCTAAATCAGAGCGCCCTTGATTTGTTCAAGGACGTTTTTTTATTAAAAGGATGATTAAATGAGAGTTCAAAGACCTAAAGGAACAGTTGACATTTTGCCAGATGAATCTGGTTCATGGGAAAAGGTGGAACAAATTTTACGTGACTTTTTTAAACGAGCAAATTATCGCGAAATTCGCACACCCAGCTTTGAAAATTACAATGTTTTTTCACGTTCAAGTGGTGAAACTTCTGATGTAGTTGAAAAAGAAATGTATGATTTTAATGATAAAGGTGGCAGACACATTGCCTTAAGACCTGAAGGGACAGCTGGAGTTGTGCGTGCTTACGTTGAAAATAAGCTTTATGCACCAGAAGTAGTGAAGCCTTTAAATGTTTATTATATT
Source organism: Lactobacillus sp. M0396 (assembly GCF_016101625.1). Taxonomy (NCBI): domain Bacteria; kingdom Bacillati; phylum Bacillota; class Bacilli; order Lactobacillales; family Lactobacillaceae; genus Lactobacillus; species Lactobacillus sp. M0396. Next base: position 199,116 of record NZ_JACFQE010000001.1, on the reverse strand, counting down.
GAATCAACTTTTCGTTATGAAAGACCTCAAGCAGGTCGTCAACGTGAATTTCACCAAATAGGAATTGAAAGCTTTGGTTCTTCTAATCCACTAGCTGACGTAGAAACAATTGTCCTAGCTCATGATTTATTAGCCAAACTCGGTGTAAAAAATTATGAGTTACATATTAATACGCTGGGTAATGCACAAGTTCGTCAAGATTATCATGATGCACTGGTCAATTATTTTAAGCCTGTCAGAGAAAAGCTTTCAGAAGACTCAAAGAGAAGGTTAGAAAAGAACCCTTTGCGTATTTTAGATTCCAAAGATGAACAGGATAAGCAATTTTTGCCTAAAGCACCTAAAATAGTTGATTATTTGGATCAAAAATCAAAAGAAAATTTTGACCAAATTCTAAAGATACTGGACCAATTAAAAATTAATTATGTGATTGATAATGATTTAGTTCGCGGACTTGATTATTATACTGGTGTAATCTTTGAATTTATGGTAGAAGATAAAAGTATTTGGGAATCTGCATCTGCAATTGTAGGTGGTGGCCGCTATGATAATTTAGTAGAGGAATTTGACGGACCAAGAACACCCGCAGTCGGTTTTGGTATAGGCGAAGAACGCTTGATGCTGGTTTTACAAAAACAAAATCCCGAACTTTTTAAAGATCAGGGTATTGATTTCTTTATTGCCAATATTGGTCAAGGAACCGAAGTAAAAACTGTCGAAATTGCTCGTTTGTTGCGTAAGCAAGGTTTAAAAGTTCAATATGATGTTGATCAAAAGAAGTTAAAAGCCCAATTTAAAAAAGCGGATAGAGCTAAAGCTAAATACGTCATTACACTTGGCGACAAAGAGTTAGCTGCCGAAGTTTTAAATGTTAAAAGACTTGCTGATGCTAAAACATTTAAGTTTAATTTCAACGATCTCGAAGATATGAATGCGGTAATGAAACAATTAAAGGAATAAAAAATGGAAAAAAGAACTGACTATTGTGGTAATATCACATCAAAATTTATTAATCAGAGTGTAAATTTGTACGGCTGGGTACAACGTGTGCGAAATCTAGGTAATCTGGTGTTTATTGATTTACGCGATCGAGAAGGTCTTGTCCAAGTTGTAGTTAATCATGATTCAGGCCAAGAGTTAATGGCTATTGCAGATTCACTAGGAAATGAATATGTAATTCAGGTTAAAGGTAAAGTAGTTAAGCGTTCAAGTATTAATCCTGACATGAAAACGGGAGAAGTCGAAGTCGAGGCTAAAGAAATCAATGTGCTGAACAAAGCCAAGAATCCGCCGTTTGAAGTTAAAGATAATGTTGAAGTTGCAGAACAGACTCGGCTAAAGTATCGCTATTTGGATTTGCGTAGACCCAACTTGCAAAATGCTATCATTTTACGGTCAAAAATTTTACGAGCAACACATGAATTTTTTGATCAAAATGGTTTCATTGATATTGAAACACCAATTTTAGGAAAATCTTCACCCGAAGGTGCTCGTGATTATTTGGTACCATCTAGAATTTATCCTGGCAGTTTTTACGCTCTGCCACAATCTCCCCAGCTTTTCAAGCAGCTATTGATGGGAGCGGGATTTGACAAATATTATCAGTTAGCTAGATGCTTTAGAGACGAAGATTTGCGGGGTGACAGGCAACCTGAATTCACTCAGATTGATATGGAAACTTCTTTTACCGATGAACAGCAGGTACAAGACTACACTGAAGGCTTGCTCAAGAAAATCATGAAAGACGTAATGGGAATTGATCTGAAAACTCCAATTGACCGCATTTCTTGGACAGATTCAATGAATAATTACGGAACAGATAAACCAGACACTCGTTTTGGCATGTTGATTCACGACTTAAGTCCAATCTTTAAGGATAGTGCTTTTAAAGTCTTCTCTGGTGCTATTGCCAATGGTGGCTTTGTTAAAGGGATTGCAGTTAAAGATGGTGCTCAAAAATACTCTCGCAAACAAATTGAGAAAAAGCAGGACTATATTAAGCGCTACCATGCAAAAGGTTTGGCTTGGGTCAAATTTGAAGATGGTGAGTTCTCTGGTCCAATTTCTCGATTCTTAACTGATAAAAATAAAGCTTCTTTAATCAATGAATTTAACTTGCAAGGCGGCGAATTAGTCGTATTTATTGCTGACAAATGGAAAGTTTGCTGCGACTCGCTTGACCATTTGCGTCGTGAATTTGCTAAAGAAACAAATATTATTCCAAAACATGTATTTAACTTTGTGTGGGTGGTTGATTGGCCATTATTTGAATATGATGAAGGATTCGGTAGATGGATTGCAGCGCACCATCCATTTACCATGCCCGATGATGAAGGTATTAAATTATTGGATACTGAACCGCACAAGGCTCACGCTCGCAGCTATGATATAGTTATGAACGGTGATGAATTGGGTGGAGGTTCAATACGTATTCACAAGCGTTCAATTCAGGAAAAAATGTTTAAGGCACTCGGCTTTACCAAAAAACGTGCCTATGAACAATTTGGCTACCTTCTTGAAGCTTTGGATATGGGCTTTCCACCACATGCTGGACTTGCCATCGGGCTTGACCGTTTTGCAATGCTGCTTGCTGAAAAAGATAATATCCGTGATGTATTGGCATTCCCGAAAAATGCCAATGCTTCAGAACCAATGATGCATGCACCTGCTCCTGTATCTGAACAACAATTAACTGATTTGGGTATTGAGGTCGAAGATAAGTATCAAGACGATGTAGCTAAAATTGAAGCAAACTTGAAAGTACAAGCCGAAAAAGATGCTGCACAAAATACCAGTTGGGATTAAAGAGAAGACAAAAATAAAAATAGCATGAAGAATTATGCTCTTCATGCTATTTTGTTCACTTATTGTTAAAAAATGATTTGAATTAGGAGGAATTCATATGACTGACAAGTTTCATCGAGCTTTTGGTTGTTATGGTATTATTGGCGATTCAAAAATGTTGGTAGTGATTAAAAAACATGGTGGTCCTTATATTAATCGCTACGACTTACCAGGAGGTAGTTTAGAAGACGGGGAATCATTAAACCATACAGTTAAGCGTGAAGTAAATGAAGAAACAGGCTTAATAGTTCAAGATTACAGACAAATTGGTGTTACTTCGTTTAAATACCCTTGGGATTATGAACAATGGCATTTTAATCAACATATTTGCGTTTTTTATGAAATAAAGAAAACTATTGGTAAAGTTCAAGGAGAAGTTAAACAATTCGCCGGTCAAGACTCTTTAGGAGCAATCAGCATACCATTAGCAAAGATAAGTATTGCAAATTCTTCGCCTTTAGTAGTTAAAGCCAAGCAATTTTTATTAAACCCAGACAATTTTGATTTAGCAGATCAAACTTTTGATAAGTGGATTGTACTTGATAAACCTGTTTTTTAAAGTAAAAAAAAGCGGTTAAGGAAATCATTTCCTTAACCGCTTTTAACTAGATTATTTTAAACTTTGTAAAAAATCTAAAGCCTTATCGTAATTGGGCTCGTTAGTTAATTCCTGAATAAGTTCTTGGTACAAAACTTTTTTATTTGCATCAACGATCCAAACGCTTCTGGAATCTAAGTTATTAGCTTCAATAAATAAGCCCATGTTTTTACCAAAATCAAAAGAATCATCAGACAAGAGTTTCATCTTTGAAACACCTTCAGCTGCACACCAGTTTTTCTGCTCTTCTGGAGTATTGGTAGAAATAGTATAAAAATTGATACCGTTAAACTTATCAACTTCACCGTTAAAACGTTTAGTAGAAATACTGCAGACGCTGGTATTAATATTAGGTACTACACTGATTAAAGTAGGCTTGTCAACTAATTCTTCCATTGAAACAATAGAACCGTCTGCCTGCTTTACCTTGAAACTTGGTAATTCTTCTCTCACTTTTGGTGGTTCGCCATTTGTTGACAGAGGTTGACTTTTCATTGTTACTTGCATAATCTTAACCCTTTCTCTTGTTAAAAATATAAACGACTACACTATAAATTTTAAACTACTAGAGTTGAATATCCCAAGAAATTAGCTTTTTTAGTTATTATTTGTGTAATCAGTAATGCGCTTAATAGCCTCTTTGAGCTTTTCTTCAGATGATGCATATGAAAAGCGAACGTATCCATGACCTCCAGCACCAAAATAACTTCCAGGTGTTACCCCAACTTTTGCTTTTTCAGCCAAATCTTTAGCAAATGCGACATCATCGCAGCCGAATTTGCTTGGTATTTTAGCAAAAATATAAAAAGCTCCTTCTGGTGTAGCCATGGTATAGCCATTCTTCTTTAGACCATCCTGAAGAAGATACAAACGCTTTTGGTATTTTTCCCTGGCTTCAATATAGTCTTGATCACCATGTTCTAATGCCTCTGAAGCTGCAATTTGAACATTATCAGTTACAGAAGAAATCATGAATGAATGTATTTTGATCATTGACTTCATTAACTCAGCAGGGCCAGCGATATAACCAATTCTCCAACCAGTCATTGCAACGCTTTTTGACAGCCCCGATAACAAAACAGTTCTTTCAGGAATAATCTGTGTAAGAGAGTAATGCTTTTTTTTACCATAAATTAATTCCGCATAAATTTCATCACTTACTGCAAATATATCGTATTTAGTGATAACGTCTGCTAACTCTTTTAAGTTTTGCTCTGAGTATACTCGACCTGTTGGGTTAGAGGGGTCAGTTATTACAACGGCTTTTGCTCCTTTGCCTTCATTTTCAAGCGTTTCAGTCAGCTTTTTGGCTGTTAAAAGAAAATTATCAGCAGAAGTATCAACTTGAATAGGTATTCCACCGGCCATTTTTATAATACCAAAATAAACTTCCCAAACAGGAGTAGGAACAATGATTTTCTCTCCCGGATTTAGCAAAGCCATGGCGGCAATATTCAGTCCTTCTGAGACACCTACAATAGCACAAATTTCACTTTTAGGATCATAGCTTACACCCAAACTCTTTTTTAAATATTTGCTGACGGAACTTAAGTATTTTTCCTTTCCAGCTTCTGGAGCATAATGAGAGTCATTGCTATTAATATCATTAATTGCCGCTCGTTTTATATGTTCGGGAGTATTTAAATCGGGCTCACCAATAGTTAATTTTATTATTCCAGGAATTTGAGAAATTTTTTGACTAAAAGATCTGATTTCAGAATTAGGCAAGTTTCTAATTCTAGAATTTATTTTTGCAGATAAGTTTTTTGCTAAATGTGGCATAACATAATAAGATCCTTCCTATTTTTCTTGAAACCATATTATAACCCAGCCTGAACGTAAATAAAATTAAGAAAAAGTATTATTTTACTGAGTTTAAAATTAGTACATGCTTGTTTATTTTTGTTATATTGAATATATCAAAGTAAGGAGTGTGTGATATATGGATCAAAATGAGAAAGATAAGAGACTAAAGCAGTTAACTCCAGATCAGTACCAAGTGACTCAGCAAGCTGCAACTGATTATCCATTCAAAGGAAAATACGATGATTTTTATCAAAAAGGAATTTATATTGATATTGTATCAGGTGAACCACTCTTTTCAAGTGAAGACAAATATGATGCAGGGTGTGGCTGGCCTAGTTTTACACGACCTATAAAAAAGTTAGTTTATCACCGTGATCAATCTCATAACATGGAACGAACAGAGGTCAAGAGTCCTGAAGGTGACTCTCATTTAGGACACGTTTTTGATGATGGTCCAACTGATAAAGGAGGACTTAGATACTGCATTAATTCGTCAGCTTTAGATTTTATACCTTATGATCAGTTAGAGCAAAAAGGGTATGGAGAATATAAAAAGCTCTTTAAATAATAAAAATTATGTAAAAAAGAACATGCTAAACCTAGTCATGTCCTTTTTTTAATATCTATTAAACTATTTCTTGTTCCTTAAAACTGCCATAAACACGTTCTACTTCTGTTACACTCATAAACGCATAAGGGTCACTTTTTTTCACGATGTGTAAGACATCGTACATATCATAGCGATCAATCACAGTTATCAAAACCTTTTTTTCATTATGACTATAAGCTCCTTCAACATCATGAAAAATAGTGATGCCACGGTGCATTTTTTCCTGAATGCCATCAATAATAGCGTGAGGCTGCTCTGTAACGATGGTTACCTGCAGCTTTTGGTGTTGAGTATAAACGGCATCAATTACTCGTCCGTTGATAAAAATCGTCAGGGCAGAATATAATGCCCGCGTCCAACCGAAAGCAAACCCAGCAGCAGCTATAATTATTAAATTAATTAAGATACTGATTTTACCGTAACTGGTTCCTGTTTTTCTCTGAATGACTATGCCTATAATGTCAAGCCCACCTGTAGATATACCGTTCTTAAGTGCAAAGCCTGTTCCCAAACCATTGATCATACCACCAAAAATTGCACAGACAAGTGGATCAATGTGCATGTTAATTGGTTGCACTACTCGCATCATAATTGATCCGAGTATGACTGTAATGACTGTAAAAAACGTAAATTTATGTCCAATTTTTATCCAGGCAAGCAAAAGTAAAGGTAAGTTCAATACAAAATATAAAGCCGAAGTTGATAAAGTAACAGGTAAATAACGTTCGCTCATAGTATTGATTAATTGGGCAAAACCAGTTATTCCAGAAGAATACATGTGTCCTGGCGTCCAAAAGAAATTTAAAGCCACAGCTACGGCTAAAGAATAGAAAAAAGAGGCAGAAATTTTAGAGAGTAGATTATACCGCCGATTAAATGCGTCAAGCTGGTCCATTATTCAATTATTCCTTTTTGAAAAAATGCTAATTAAAAATAATAAATACTAGTTTTTATATAAAAACTAGTATTTTTCTTAAGTATACTAACACATTTACGTGAAATTTAAAGAGGTTTTTAATTTATCTTTGATTAATTTTGCCAATGTTTCTTGATGAAATCTTCTCTGCCACCAGATTCTTCTATACTATAACGTAGGGGATTTTTTTTGTAAAAATCTTGATGATAATCTTCAGCAGGATAAAATGGTTTCGCAGGTTCAATTTTAGTAACTATTGGCTCATCAAATCTGCCACTATTTTGCAAATCTGCTCTGGACTTTTCTGCTGCTTCTTTTTGCGCATCTGAATTATAAAAAATTACGGGGCGATAATTATCGCCACGATCTTGAAATTGTCCTGATGCATCAGTGGGATCAGTTACTTGCCAATAATATTCTATTAATTTTTCATAAGGCATAATTTTTGGATCATACGTGATTTCAACAGCTTCAGTGTGTCCCGTTTCACCCGTGCATACTTGTTCATAGGTTGGGTTTGGCACATGTCCACCGGTATAACCTGAAATTACTTTTTTAATTCCCGGTAAAGAGTCAAACGGTTTAACCATGCACCAAAAGCAACCACCGGCGAAAATAGCTGTATCTAATTTTTCTTTATTTTCATGCATAAATTCTCCACGCTTTCTATTGCTAGATCAGATTACTATTTTTCTCCATTTTATTTTGCCCGGTAGTTTACTGCAATTGATGAGCTTAAAATTATTAAACTTAGTAAATAATTAACTTAAATCTGTTTATGTATCATAAAGCATACTGATCAAGTTCTATTACTTTATCATATTTTTTAGCAAATGCAGGCTGAACATTGTGTTCAATATCAATCACTGTGCCAGGAAAATGGAGAATCAAGTCAAAAACTTGGCTGTAGCTTTCTTTATCTAAACCTGATAATGCTTCATCAACCAGTAATAACTTTTTATTGCGCAGTAGCAGCCTGGCCAATTCTAACTTTCTCTTTTCTCCGCCAGATAAGGCGTTGGCACCTTCACCAAGCCTCATATTCAGTGCATTCTCACTAGCAAATTTGGTTAATCCGACTTCATTTAAAACTTGTAAAATTGAAGCAGTCGGATAATTTTGACCAAGACACAAGTTAAAAAGCAGGGTACCGGTAAAAATGGTGGTCTCTTGGGCTAAGACACCGATATTCTGATAAATTGGTTTAGCATATAGCTCATTGCTGTATTTAATTGTTCCACCCAGTAATTTGAGCTCATTCAACATTGTTTTTACAATTGTTGTTTTACCGATGCCGGATCTACCAGAAATTAAAATTTTTTGACCATTACTAGCACTATAAGAAAAATTATGAATAATAGCTTTATCATAACCAAATGAACCATCATCAATTTTAAGTACCGTGTCATCTGTAAATTTTTGGGGCTCGATATTGTTAATTGGTTTTTCTTTGGTAGAAATAATATTTTTGCATGAAGCAATTAATGGTCGACTTGAAAGTAACTGGTTAGTGAATTGAATAGAACTAATTATGGGACTTGTAACCCTGTCAGCTGCTAAATATAAAGACATTAAGGCACCAGCGGTCAATTGACCAATGCTGACAAAGTAAACGCCCAAACCCAAAGAAAGAATGGTAGATAATGAATAGAGCAAGTTAGAAACAAAACGTGAATGTTCCTTGTCCGCATCCATTTGATAATATTTATTTTCCGCATCATTTAAGAGATTGTTCAGCTTATCCTTAAAGATTAACAAGCTTTCAAATCTTTTGATGGTATAAAAGCCGTTAAAGTATTCAGTGGCGTGCAGTGAGTAGCTCTGGTATGACTTGTTCCACCGGTCAGTTGATTTGCTCAGCCATTTTTTAAAAACAAAGGGAACTACTGCTGGTATAAATCCTAATATTAAATAGGTCAGACCTAATATAGGATTAATCTTAATTACAAAGAACAAAGTGATTACTGCTTGCTCGATGCAGTAGATCAACATTATTACTGAATCAATGATCTGGTTCTCAAATTGTTTGATCGTGACATTGATAAAATTTAAAATTTTACTTGACTGTAGTTGCGGATGGTTATTGTAGCTGGCTACTGCCTGACTGCGCAACCATTTGTTAATAATTTTCCTGATATTCAGGCTCAATAAGCGCCAAATCCAAAAGGAAGCGTTAACTAAAACAAAACACAGTAAAAATACTACTAATAGGATGAACGAAGTAGAAAATTCTTTTTTACTGATATTATCCATTAATTTACCAATTAGAATTGGGCTAATGATGCCATCTAATGCTGTGATTCCGCCAAAAATAGCGATTAAGATCAGTCTTAGAACAACCACTTTTCTGATTGATTTTTTAGCTTGTTTGTTTTTCATTATTTTGCCTCAATTGGCTTCAATAGTTTAATTTTTTAACATTAAATTAATTATATGGAAGTTAAATAATGAAAACAATGCAAACAAAGAAAAAATTAGTTTTGAACTCCTAAGTGGTTCATGATAATTGCTGCAGTCTCTTCGATCGAACGGTGAGCAACATTTATTACAAAGCAACCAAGCTGATCATAAAGCTTTTGTGCTGAATCCAATTCTTTTTTTATGGCATCGATATTAGAATAGGAGGTATCGGGATTTAAACCATAGGAAATCATTCTTTCACGTCTGATTTCATTTAACACAGAAAGGTCATTTGTCAAACCAATAATTTTTTTAGGATCAATTTGATATATTTCTTTCGGGATATGGGTATCTGGAACTAATGGCAGATTTGCGACTTTGAGATTTTTATTAGCTAAAAACAATGATAAGGGAGTTTTCGACGTACGCGATACTCCCAAAAGTACGACATCAGCTTCTAAAAAACCCTTAGGGTCTTTGCCATCATCATACATAACTGCAAACTCCATAGCTGAAATGCGATCAAAGTATTTTTGATTCATTTTATGCTGAGCACCTATTTTCTGTTGCGGTTTCAAACCAGTTAATTTTTGAATCGATTCGATCGCAGGAGATAAAATATCAACACTTTGAATATGATGTTCTCTGACAAACCGAATAACTGGTATTTGCATTTCATCCTTTACCAGACTGTAAATAAGCAATAAATTTGGATATTGAACTATTTCTTCGAAGGTCTCTTCTAATTTTTCCTTATTAATTATAAACGGATATCTTCTATAATTAATTTGCGCATCAGGAAACTGGGCAGCTGCGGCAACAGCATTATTAAAAGCAGTATCCCCAGCAGAATCTGAAATTATTATTATGTTGACTTCTTTTTTTGTTGTTTCTTCAGCCATTATTTACTCCTTTTTTCTTCAATTATACAATTTAACAAAAATCATTAACAGGTTAAGTTTTTTCTATGAAAAATTTTAAAAAATATTGTACGTTTGTATTGACCCACCGGTGATGTTTGATATAATTTAGTTAAATGTATGACGGTAACGTCAAGAAATGGAAGGAGGGATCACATATGGCAAAGACAGTCGTTCACGAAAACGAGTCTATTGATGATGCTCTTCGTCGTTTTAAACGTTCCGTTTCTAGAAGCGGTACACTACAAGAATACCGCAAGCGCGAGTTTTATGAAAAACCTAGCGTTCGTAGGAAGCTTAAATCTGAAGCTGCTCGGAAGCGCAGACATTATTAATTTATAAACGACTTTTATCAAGCAGGTAGAAGTCGTTTTTTTGTTAACAATAATTAAAGTTTAATGCTTTATTTAATTTAAACTAGGGTGTAAATTTGTTATAATTTACCTAGATTTTGTAAAGAAAGAGGGAATTCATTTGAGTTTATCTGAGCAAATAATGTCAGACATGAAAGAAGCGATGAAAGCTCGCGACAAGGTTAGATTGAACACTGTTCGTATGATCAAGTCTGCTTTAATGAATGAAAAAATTAAAGCAGGTCATGATTTGACCGCTGAAGAAGAATTGACGGTCCTTAGCCGAGAAAAAAAGCAGCGTGAAGAATCAATTGATGAATTTACCAAGGCTAATCGTAAAGACTTGGCTGATGAAACCAAACAGGAATTGGCAATTGTTGAAAGCTATCTGCCTAAACAAATGACTGAAGAAGAGCTCGATCAAGCCGTTTCATCGGCAATTGCAGAAGTTAATGCTCAAGGTAAATCGGATTTTGGTAAAGTAATGAAAGTTTTAATGCCTAAAATCAAAGGTAAAGCTGATGGTAAAGCAGCTTCTAATGCGGTGCGCAAGCAGCTGAAATAAGCACAAGAAAAGGAGCAGAGTTATTTGGCCCAAACCAATTTTATTCCTAAAAATCCTGAGAACATCCAAAAATTAGTTGGTATTAATGATAATAATTTAGGTCTATTATCAACTGGATATAATGCCAGTGTAGTTGATACTGGCAACAGTATAGCTATTCAAGGTGATGATAATGACATCAAAAAAGTTTTAGCTGTTCTGAAAGCTTTAGATAACGTTGTTAGTGCTAATATTAATATTGGTCCTGCTGATGTTGTCAGCGCAATGAAAATGGCTGATAAGGGAACAACTGAATATTTTCCTGACCTATATAAAAAGATTCTAATTCGAGATGCTAAAGGCAAGCCGATTAGAGTCAAAAACATGGGACAGAAAAAATATGTCGAAGCCATAGAAAAAAATGATGTAGTATTTGGAATCGGGCCAGCTGGTACCGGTAAGACGTTTATCGCCGTGGTTTGTGCTGTTGCAGCTTTTAAAAAGGGTGAAGTTTCAAGGATTATTTTGACCAGACCTGCAGTTGAAGCTGGAGAGTCACTGGGATTTTTACCTGGTGATCTTAAAGAAAAAGTTGATCCATACCTGAGGCCCATTTATGATTCGCTTTATGCTATTTTAGGGACAAATACTACTGATCATTTAATGGAACGAGGAGTTATTGAAGTGGCTCCATTAGCATATATGCGTGGACGTACGTTAGATGATGCATTTGTTATTCTTGATGAAGCTCAAAATACTACTGATGCGCAGATGAAAATGTTTTTAACCAGGTTAGGCTTTAATTCGAAAATGATCGTTAATGGTGATATGACGCAGGTTGATCTTCCCGGTAAACAACACAGTGGTTTAATAGATGCTGAACGGATTTTGAAGAAAATTGAACAAATTAAATTTATCTGGTTTTCAGCTAATGATGTTGTTCGTCATCCAGTTGTTGCTAAAATTATTAATGCCTACGAAAAGGAAGAAAAATAGATTTAATGGATTCAATAGATATTACTTTTAATGATGAAGTTGGTTTTCTTGACAATGAAAAACGTGATTGGCAAAAGTGGATTACCAATCTCCTTTTGCTTGCTAAAAAGGAAATAAATAAAAAAAACAACTTAGAAATGAGTATTAATTTCATTGATGAAAAACGCAGTAACGAAATTAATAAAAAATATCGTGGTAAAGACAGACCAACTGATGTGATCTCTTTTGCTATTGAAGATGGGGCAGATCAAATTGACTTTAGTGTGTTTGATGATCCTGAATTCATTGAAGATATTGGTGATTTATTTATGTGTCCTAGCGTTATTATGCGACACAGTAAGGAATATGGTACAGGTTGGGATCGTGAATTAGGTTATACTTTAGTTCACGGCTTTTTGCATCTTAGCGGATATGATCATATTGAACCAAACGAGGCAAAAACCATGTTTAAAATACAAGGAAAAGTGTTGGAAGATTATGGTTTGCCATTGTATCCAGATCAGTTGGATGAAGGCAGAGGTAAATAATGGTTGAAAACAAGAAAATAAAATCTGGATTTGTTGCTTTGTTAGGAAGACCTAACGTTGGTAAATCTACTTTAATGAATTATCTAGTAGGGCAAAAAGTAGCAATTACTTCCAGTAAGCCACAAACTACGCGTAATAAAATTTCTGGAATTTATACAACTGATGAAATGCAGGCAATTTTTATTGATACACCTGGGATATTTAAGCCACACCTTGATTTAGATAATTACATGGATAAAGCCAGCTTATCTAGCTTGAACGATGTTGACCTCATTTTATTTATGGTAGAACCGGAAAAAATGGGCAAAGGTGATGCTTATATTGCGGAAATATTGCAAAAGTCAAAAGTTCCCATTGTGCTCCTTATTAATAAAGTAGATCAAGTTAATCCAAATGAACTTTTACCAATAATTGATCAATATCGTAAGCTAAATATTTTTAAGGAGTTTTTGCCTGTATCTGCAACTCAGGGAGTTGGAATTAGTGATCTAATTCAGGTTTTATATCAATATTTACCTGAAGGACCTAAGTATTATGGCACAGATCAAATAACAGATCGTCCTGAATATTTTATGGTTGCAGAACTGATTCGTGAACAAATTTTAAAGTTTACAGCTGAAGAAGTTCCTCATGCTGCTGCAGTTTGGGTGGAACAAATGAACAAGCATGAGAACAATAAGCTACAAATAGAGGCCACTATTTATGTAGAAAAAAGTGGCCAAAAAGGAATAATCATTGGTAAGGGCGGCAAGATGCTTAAGCAAATTGGTATCAATTCCAGACGACAAATTGAAGATTTATTAGGTGAAAAAGTTAACTTGCATCTTTGGGTAAAAGTCCAGCATAATTGGCGTTCTGATCCTCAATTTTTAAGGCAAATTGGTTATAACCTTAAGGATCTTGCCTGAGATGGCTCGTCAATTAAGAGAAGTGCAAGGGATAATTTTTAAAAGACAAAAGTATCATGAAGCTGATTTATTGGCTAAGATAATGACCGAAAAAAATGGCATAATTACACTTCTTGCCCGCGGTGCTCTAAAATCAAAATCTAAATTAGGTGCTTCATTACTGAATTTTTCGTATGGAACCTATGTCATTTATTCATCTGGACACGGTTTAAGTACTTTAAGGACTTACAAGAATGTAAAACAATTTGATGGATTATATGATGATTTAATAAAAAATGCGTATGCTTCTTTTATTCTTGACTTAATCGATCACGCATTTATTGAATATCAGGATTTAGGCAGGTATTACGATCTTGCAAAATTTGCTTTGCAAAAAATTAATTTTGGAACCGATCCCGAAATGATAACTCAAATAGTACAAATGCAATTACTAGCGGCTTATGGTGTTGAACCAGAGCTGAGAAGCTGTGTGATCTGTGGTGAAAAGCAGGGAGAGTTTGACTACTCAATCAAAAATGGCGGCATCCTGTGCAGTAAGCATTTTTATGCTGATCCAGGTCGTCTACATTTAAAACCGAAAGAAACAGCTGTTTTGAGAACTATCTTTTTACTTCCATTTAACAAGTTAGGTGATATTAAAATTAAATCTCCTACTAAAAAAGCTACACGCAGAGCAATTGACCGTATTTATCAGGAAACAATTGATCTCAACCTCAAAACTAAAAAGTTTTTGGACGAATTGAAATTAACTGACTAGCCCTTCAGATCACATGCATTTTATGATAAAATAATAATATGTTTTGGCTATAATGAGGATAAAAAAAGTACCAGTTAAGCGAGTGCTGGGAGTGTGAGAGCATCTGGGAAAAGGCACCTCTAGCTAAATTAATTAAGAGCAGGAATTTATTTCCTGAATTAGGGTGGAACCGCGACTAAATCTCGTCCCTATGCATGTTTTGCATAGGCTTTTTTTATGGTCTTATGCAGGAAGGAAATAAAAATGGCACAGAAAAAATTAAATATTCAAGATATGATTTTTAAACTAGAGAAATTTTGGTCTTCGAAAGGATGCATGGTAATGCCTTCTTATGATGTTGAAAAGGGAGCAGGAACTATGAGTCCATACACCTTTTTGCGAGCTGTTGGCCCGGAACCATGGGCAGCTTGCTATGTAGAACCCTCAAGGCGTCCGGCTGATGGTAGGTATGGAGATAACCCTAATCGCTTGTTTCAGCACCATCAATTTCAAGTTGTAATTAAACCTGCTCCAGAAAAGATCCAGCAATATTATCTGGATAGTTTGAAAGAATTAGGAATAAATCCATTGGAACACGATATTCGCTTTGTCGAAGACAACTGGGAAAATCCTTCAATGGGCTGCGCTGGAGTTGGCTGGGAAGTATGGCTTGACGGTATGGAAGTAAGTCAGTTTACTTACTTTCAAACTGTTGGTGAACTTGATGTTAAGCCAACAATGAGTGAAATTACCTATGGGGTTGAACGACTGGCTTCCTATATTCAAGATGTTAATTCTGTTTTCGATCTTGAATGGGGTGATGGCGTTTTATACAGTGACATTTTTAAAGAAGCTGAATATGAAAACTCTAAATATGCCTTTGATGAATCTAATCAAGAAGATCTATTAAAATTTTTTGACGTATACGAAAGAACAGCTCAAGAATTAATTGGGTTGAATTTAGTACAACCAGCTTATGACTATATTTTGAAATGTTCCCATACATTTAATTTGCTTGATGCTCGAGGAGCTGTGTCGGTTACTGAACGAGCAGGATATTTAGCTAGAATTAGGAAATTAGCACATGAGGTAGCTGTATGTTTTGTAGAAGAGCGTGAAAAAAGGGGTTTTCCTTTATTGAAAAGTGCAGAAGATAAGAAGGCGGGACTTGAAAATGGCTAAAGATTATTTATTTGAAATTGGCATTGAAGAAATGCCAGCTCATGTGGTGGGAAAGAGCGTTAAGCAATTAGCTGAAAGAACCGAAAAATTTCTGAAAGAAAATAAACTTAAATTTAAGTGTATTAAAACCTTCTCTACGCCTCGGAGATTAACAGTTCTAGTAGAAGAGCTTTCTGAAAAGCAAGCTGATATTGATGAAATTAAAAAAGGACCTGCCAAAAAAATTGCTTTGGATCAGGATAAAAATTGGACTAAAGCTGCTCAAGGATTTGCCCGTGGTCAGGGAATGACTACTGATGATATTTACTTTGAAGAATTAAAAGGTACCGAATATGCTTATGTGCATGTCCAAAAAGAAGGTAAAAAAACAACTGATATTCTTTTAGGAATGAGCGACATCGTCAAAGCTATGACTTTTCCAACCAAGATGCGGTGGGACTCTCATGATTTTGAATTTGTTCGTCCTATTCATTGGCTGGTATCACTTTATGGTAACGAAGTAGTGCCTGTCAAAATCCTCGATATTACGGCGGGAAGAAAGACAGAAGGTCATCGTTTCCTAGGCGATAGTGTGGTTTTGGCTAATAGCAGCGACTACGAAGACGCCTTAAAAGATCAATTTGTAATTGCTGATGCAACAAAACGTCGCAAAATGATAGTTGACCAAATGAATAAGTTAGTAAAAAAGAATAATTGGCAAATTAAGCCTGATAAAAGTTTACTTGAAGAAGTAACAAATCTAGTTGAATATCCTACAGTTTTCACTGGTTCTTTTGACAAAAAGTATTTGGAAATGCCTAAAGAAGTATTAATAACTTCCATGAAAGATAATCAACGTTATTTTGAAGTTTATGATCAAAATGGCAACTTGATTAATCATTTCGTAGCTGTACGTAATGGTAATAAAGATTACTTGGAAAATGTTGTTTCAGGAAATGAAAAAGTTCTAGTAGCACGTCTGGATGATGCACAATTCTTTTATGATGAGGACCGTAAATATCCTCTGAGCCATTTTGTTCAAAAACTTGATAACGTTTCGTTTCACGATAAAATTGGATCAATGTATGAAAAAATGAGGCGTGTCCGTATTATAGGTGATTTTTTAGCTAACAAATGGCAACTTGATGAACAGGTTGTTAAAGACTTTGACCGTGCCAGCGAATTGTACAAGTTTGATTTAGTTACTCAAATGGTGGGAGAATTTGCTGAACTTCAAGGAGTGATGGGCAGACACTACGCAAAATTAGCCGGTGAAAAAGATGATGTTGCTGATGCTATTGAAGAGCATTATATGCCGACTACTTCTGAAGGCGAATTGCCTAATACAACAGTGGGTTCATTATTATCTGTTGCTGATAAATTAGATACAATTATTACTTTCTTTGCTGTTGGCATGATTCCTAGTTCATCAAATGATCCATATGCTCTTCGTCGTTATGCCTATGGCATTGTCCGGATTTTATTAAATCAAAAATGGTCATTACCATTTAATGAAATGCTACCGGAAATTGTTTCAGCTCTTGAAAATAAGACACCAGCTAAACTGCCTAAAAAAGCTGAACAGGAAGAGGAAATTTCATCCTTTATTCGTGATCGCATTAAACAGTATTTACAGAAAAATAACTATAAATATGACATCATTGATGCGGTTCTGGCTTCAAGTCAACAAGATCCCATTCAAATTTTGGCTGCAGCAAAAGTTTTGCAATTACACCATGATGATGATAAATTCAAGCCAGTTGTTGAAAGCTTAATCAGAATAAACAATATTTTGCAAAAAGCTAAGTACAAGGGGCAGAATGTTGTAAAACGAGAAATGTTTGAAAATAATACTGAAACTGAACTTGCTGATGGTGTAAAGAAATTAAGTAAAGTTGATAATCTCGCAGAACTATATGATAGTTTTGTGAAGCTACAACCTGTCATTGACGTTTACTTTGACACAAATATGATAATGGATAAGAATGAGGCTATTAAAAATAACCGCTTGGCGCAGCTTAACGAAGTAGCTCAACTTGCAAAACGACTTGGCGATCTAAGCAAATTAGTTATTAAATAAGAGTAGGTGGAAAGATGGCTGGTCTTATACCTGAAGAAACAATTGCTAAAGTTCGTAATAATGTGAATATTGTCAATGTCATAAGTCAGTACGTTTCACTTGAAAAGAAAGGCAAAGACTATGTCGGTCTCTGTCCTTTTCATGAAGAAAAAACTCCTTCATTTACTGTTAGCGAAGGAAAACAGTTTTTCAAGTGCTTTGGTTGCGGAAAAGGTGGCAATGTTTTTTCGTTCCTCATGTATAAGGAAAATTTAACCTTTCCGGAAAGTGTTCAAAAAGTAGCAGATTTTGCTCATATTGACATTGGAGAATATTCCAGTCAAAAGCCTAAATTTTCGAATGTTCTCATCAAGATAAATGAAGAAGCAGCTGACTTTTATCATCGAGTATTAGTTTCTACTAATGCGGGAAAGCCCGGGTATAACTATGCAAAAAAGCGTGGTCTTGAGCATGACATTATTAGTCACTTTCGAATTGGTTATGCTCCCAAACAAAACAATTTACTCTTGACTTATCTGAGAGAAAAAGATTTTAAAGATGAGGACTTGGTAAAAAGTGGTTTGTTTGTTCAATCTCAAAATGGAGAATTATTTGATCGCTTTAGGGAACGACTAATGTTTCCGCTTAGTAATGAAGGGGACTATGTGGTCGGGTTTTCTGGAAGAAGACTTTCTAATGATAAAACTGAAGCCAAATATATTAATAGTCCTGAGACCGAAGTATTTACTAAATCAAAGACTCTGTTCCATTTTGCTGAAGCAAAAAAGGCAGTCCGAAGTGAAAATCATTTGATTTTGTATGAAGGATACATGGATGTAATTGCAGCATATAAAGCCGGAATAAAGTCTGGCATTGCTTCAATGGGAACCAGTTTGACAGATCAACAAGTATATATGTTACGCAGGATTACTAAAAATATCATTATCAATTATGACGGCGATGATCCGGGAGTACATGCAGAAGAACGGGCAACAAGAATGTTCAACCAAATTGGAGGCTTTAACTTAGGAATTGTTGTTTTGCCTGAAAAACTTGACCCTGATGAATTTGTAAAAAAATATGGTATTGAAAAATACAAGGATGAAGTAAAAGGTGCTTTGACGCCAACAGATTTTTTCTTGAAAAGGTTAAAACAGAAATATAATCTCGCAAATGACAGGGAAAAATTAGCGTACTTAGATGATGCCATGAAAGAAATAGCTCAGTTGTCTAATCCAGTTGAACAAGATTTATATTTAAACAAAATCGCCAAGGAACAAGGTGTGGCACAAGATTCACTTAAAGTAAACTTGACAAAATACCGCAGGCAGCAAAATCAAGCAAAGAGACACCAAGGTTATCCTGAACAAGAACAAGGTAAGTCCTATAATTATTCAAATCCACCAATAGATAACGCTCAAAAGCAGGAAGTCAATGATCCTATTCAAACACGATTATTATATTTATTTATTCATTCAAAGCATGCTCAAGAATATTTACTAGCCCATCAATTTTTATTTCCAGATTCAAAATATCAAAGATTAGCGGAATTATGGTTAAATTTTAGTGAAAATCAAGAAAATCCAACAGTTAATAGTTTTTTAGATTTTATTCCCAGCGAACTTCAAGGTATAATAGTTAATGCTGAAATGACAAACATGCCCCAGGATTTTTCAGACCGCGAAATTGATGAGCAAATAAACGCATTAAATATGCGCAAAATTAATATTAAACTGCAACATTTAATGAATGATTTACAAGACGCAAAACGCAAAACTGACACAGACGAAATATTAGATATTACTCGCAAAATTTTGCAGTTAAAAAGAATTCAGGGTTAAAGGGGGGCTTATTGTGGCAGATAAGGAACAAGCAGCTAACAACGAAAAATTATCTTTAGACAAGATGGTTAAAAAGGTTGTTAAAGATGTTAAAAAAGATAAATCTATTACGGAAAAGGAATTTGTTGCTCAATTGATTAAGCCCTATAAACTACAGGGAAAAGCAGTCGATCAATTAGTTCAAGAATTTGAGGATAACGGCATCAGTATTGTTGATGAAAAAGGGAATCCCTCGAGATTAGCCTTGAAAAAGCAAAAAGATGTTGAAAAAGCTGAATTAAAAGATATGTCAGCACCTTCAAGCGTAAGGATGAATGATCCGGTCAGAATGTATCTGAAAGAAATCGGTCGGGTACCCTTACTGAATGCAGATCAGGAAATTTCTTTGGCAAAAAGGATTGAAAAAGGTGATGAAGAAGCTAAACAGGAGCTGGCAGAAGCCAACTTGCGTTTAGTTGTTTCTATTGCTAAACGTTATGTAGGCCGTGGTATGTCATTTCTTGATTTGATTCAAGAAGGAAATATGGGTCTGATGAAGGCCGTGGATAAATTTGATTACAGCCTAGGTTTCAAGTTCTCAACTTATGCAACTTGGTGGATCAGGCAGGCAATAACTCGTGCGATCGCCGACCAAGCTAGAACTATCAGAATTCCAGTTCACATGGTCGAAACTATTAATAAGTTAATCAGAATCCAAAGACAATTACTGCAAGACTTAGGTCGTGAACCGACTCCAGAAGAAATCGGGGCAGAAATGGACATGCCTACTTCTAAAGTTCGTGACATTTTAAAGATAGCTCAAGAGCCGGTATCCTTAGAAACTCCAATTGGGGAAGAAGATGATTCTCATCTTGGAGATTTCATTAAGGATAAAGATGCAACTAGTCCAGAACAACATGCTTCTTATGAAATGCTGAAAGAGCAATTAGAAGAAGTGCTTGACACCTTAACAGACCGTGAAGAAAATGTTCTTCGCTTACGTTTTGGACTTGATGATGGTCGAACTAGAACACTTGAGGAAGTTGGCAAAGTGTTTGGAGTTACCCGAGAACGTATTCGCCAAATTGAAGCTAAAGCTTTACGTAAATTACGGCATCCAAGCAGATCAAATCAATTACGTGATTTCTTAGATTAATAAGATAAAAAAAGCATGATTTTTTTAAATCATGCTTTTTTATTATGGCTCTTTGTCAAATCCTGTTGATAGAGCTTAAATGAATAGAATCAAGCAGCTAAAAAACTGCTTGGTTCTTTTTCTTTTACCTTGTTTTCTGCTAATCTAATCCTGGTTAGCAGATTGTGGAAGTTGGCGTAGCCAAAAGCTGTGCGCTCAATTTGTTTAATCTTGCGATTGAAGCCCTCTAAGCAGCCGTTGGAATAATTCAATGTTATCCCGTTAATTACTGCTTTCAGGTTATGCTTAAAAGTTAACAGGGTTTGATGCATTTGCCAGCCAACTTCTTCTTTAGCATGAATCACTTCTTTAATTGCCAGCGGATCTTTGGCAGCCAAAGCATCATAAAATGCCTGCAGCAGGTTGTAGGCATTAGTAAGCTCCGTGCTGCAGGCGATGCCTTCGTTGACTATCTGCTCTTGCGTCAGATTGTCTTTGTAGTGCCAATTGTAATGCGGATGAATTTTGTCGAGTGCCTGGTACTTCTTGAGATACAGTTTCCACGGTGCTTTAAGCAGTTGGTATTCTCTGCTGGTCTTTTTGAATTTCTTCATGACCTGCACGCGCAGGGAGTTGAAGGAACGCGTAAGCATTTGTACCATGTGAAAGCGATCAAGCACAAGCTCAGCGTTGGGAAAGCATGCTCGTACAATGTCTTGATAGTAAAAATTCAGGTCCAGAGAAACTGTTTTGACGCCTTGCAAAGCCGCTGGCGCAAACTTTTTGAAGTAGGCAATAATTGCTTTTTTATAGCGTGTTCGGAGAATCTGAACCACCTCGTGTTTGTCGGCATCAAGACAAATAAAATGCAAGGTGCGGTCAACGCCTTTAAACTCGTCGAAGGCCAGATGCTCCGGCAAATAATCATAGCTGCTACTAAACTGATGCGAGCAAGAGCCCAGCACTCTTTGCACCGTATTGACAGAAACATTGTTTTCCCGGGCAATGCTGGTCATTGAGCGGTCTTCTGTTAAAGCACTGAGAATTTTGAGCTTAGAATGCTGGGAAATACAGCAGTATTTGCCTGCCAGGTCAGATTGAGCCATTGAGCGTTTATTGCAGGTGCGACACCAGACTCTCTGCTTAAAAAGTCTAATAATGACTGGCTGACCGGCATTGGCAGCAGGATAGCGGATTTCGGTTTTCAAACGGCCATTGTGTCCGCATCCTGTGAGCCACAAAAGGGACATTTGGGCTGCAATAAGACAGCTTGGTAAACCTTCTGCTTATAGCCGTTAGCCAAACGGAAGAAATAATCTTCAAAAACAATGTTTTGATCTTTAATATCAAGAGCAAATTTAATATAATTATTAAAAGAGGACATAATTCAAACCTTCTATAAAATATTGGGTGAAGTTAATATTTTATTACAAGAAGCAAGAGGAAGATGTCCTCCTTTTTTATGCAATAAAAAACCTATTAACAGCTTACCACATGGATAAGTCATCAACAGGATAAATTATAGAGCCTTTATTATTCGAAAGATAATCCATAAACACCATGATTATCTGCTAATTTATTTTGTTCCAAATTATATTCGATAACACTTTTTCGCTTACTTGATAATAAGAAGAAAGCAAAAGCCAAATAGATCAAAGTGGTAATAAAGAGATATTCCCAGTCAAAGATATGGGGTACTGTCATAACTGTTGAACCAGTAGCTAGGAAGGCTAGTATATCATAAACTGCATGATAGCCCAAATTAACCAAAAAAGAACCTGTATATAAATAAACTGCAGCAAAAACAATACCTGCGGCAAACGCATTAATCATTTGTAAAATCGTGGCAGAGAGTGGTTGCATTAGGGCGTTAGTAAGATGAATTGAACCGAAAAGCAAACCATCCAGTAATACTGCCAATAAAACTTGATTCTTAGAATTTTTAAATATTTTGAGTAATATACTTAAAACACAAAAACGCATTAACCATTCTTCAGCTACACCAGCTTCTATGCCCTGACAAATATACTGAGTTACGTGTTTTGTTGTTATATAAAAATCCCAGCGTGTTAGCAATTGTCCTAAATTATCTGCATCATTAAAAGCATTAATTAGGCAGTCAGCAATAATAAAAATAAATATAACTGCAAGAACTGAATACTTAGCTCTTGGACTTATTCTCAAACTCGGATTTTGATAATGCCAGCTTTTCATTACAACAATTGATGAAATCACAAAACAAATGCTACCTGTGATTCCTGTGGTGTTGAGAACTTGAAGCCAAGAATGGCTATCCATAGTTAAAATTTCAGGTAGCGAAACAATCAAACTTGCAAACAACAATAAAGTTATGATCTGGCCAATCGGATTCTTTATTTTGCCCCATGCCAGTTCCGCCATTGGAAGAAGCATAATGAGTTCATACAGGGTAAGGAGAATTAATAAAAAGATCACATTCTTATTATTAAAAACTTTGATAAATGCTGCTCCCAAACTGAGTAGTGCAAAAAAGCACAATAATATATTGACGGACTGAAAATAATGATTAAATTGAACTAACTTTCTTTCAGGATGTTTTTCGCATAAAAGGGTTAGTTGCAATAGAACCAGTATGAATAAAACCGGCAGAACTACTACTGCTCCAAGTCTACTCTTGGTTAGGGGGTTGATTCTGAAAAATAGCACAAGTGCCACAATAAGCAAATTTCTTGAATTATTATTTGTCCGAGGTGCCATCGTCTAATTAATTTATCAGAAAGCATTCCAAAAACTCCTTAAAATAATTCGTCCCGCTTACCGTCTAAGATATGCTCATCAATGTTTTCATTAAAATATACTAGCAAGTCGCGGTCAAAATTATATGCCAATTTATGGTGGAAAAGTTCTTCTTTAGTCATCCACGTCAATTCGCCTTCTCTGGAAGCTTTGACTGTGCCAGTAAATTCAGTTGCTATATAAAAAAGAACAAGATAACGGTGATCGTTTTCGTCGTAAAATTGCTTAATACCACATAAGCGTGGATTTTCAATGTCTAAATTTGTCTCTTCTTTAACTTCCCGCACTACTGAATCATAAAAAGATTCATGACCTTCAACATGGCCACCTGGAAAAGTTAATCCCGGCCAGTAGGGATCATTACGATTCAAGACTAAGATATTATCATCTTTTTTAATCATGCACATATTTGTCAGAGTAACAGGTTCAGTTCTATCCATTAAAACAATTCTCTTTCATTTAATTCATATGTTCAATTATAAAATAGGAATTTAGAAAGAAAAAGGAAATTTTTCTCACTTTTTTGCCGGCAAATTAAAATTATACTAGGGATTTTGTGGCATTTATTAATTTGTTCCATTATACTTGTAATACTGTTTTAAGTTTTAGAAGGATAACATGGCTATCAAATATGCAAAGAAATGGAAACTTTTTCTTTTTCTAATTATTTCAATTCTTGATTCATTTCAGTCAGTATTTTTAGCTTGTCTATTAAAAGTATTCATTTCCTTTGCTCAAAAGCCTACGGAAAATTTGCTCGGATTAACTTTATTCGCCATTAGCGGATTAATTATTTTCAGCATAATTGGAATACTTTTTCAGTATTCCTTTTTAAATTTGATCCATGATATTAACATCAAAATCAAAGAGATAGCAACTGATCATATCGTTAATATTAATGATCAAGCTAATCTTGATACGTCATTTATGACTAACGACCTTAAACAAATTGAGACTAGTAAAGTTGTTGCCGAATTAAAAATTTTTAATTACATCTTAAAATTTTTGACTGCTATTATCACTGCAGTGATTACATCTTGGTTTATTTCTTTGGTCTTTTTTATTGCAGCAATAATTCCAGCCTTAGTTCAAAATTTTGCCGGTAAAAAAATTTCTGCTAATTCTAAAAAATGGGAAAGGGCAAATAGTAATTATACCGCTACCGTTACGGAAACGATTAACGGCACAACCATTTTTTCTTTATATAATTCAGAAAATTCTATTGCTAAGCGCTTAATAAAAAGCGCTCGCAAAATGGAGGACGCCTTACAATCAACGAATTTATCCAAGGGCATTGCAAACGAATTAACCTCTTTTGCCGCATATTGTTTTGGCATGATTATTCCATTTAGTGTTGGAGTTTATTTGATAACTATAGGAAATATTACTTTGAGTACTTTTATGATGATTGTGCAGCTATCGAATAATTTCGTGAATCCGATAGTTAATATTTTTATGTGTGCTAATGATATTAAAACGACTACTCCCATTTGGACTAAATTTATAAAAATACAAAAGTATAAAAAACCAAAACAAACAAGCGATAATGGTTTTACCCCAGTTTTCAATAATTTGAGTTTAACTAATGCCTCAATCCATTTTGATAACCAAACTATTTTTAAAAAAGTAAATTTGGTAATCAAACAGGGGAAAAAAATATTATTATAGGCTCCTTCAGGTTGGGGAAAATCAACTTTGCTCAAAGTCTTGATAGGAAAATATAAGCTGAATTTAGGCTCTTACCTGATAAATGGAGAAAAGGCTAGTGGTAATTGGAATAAAGACCATGAACTCTTTGCTTTAATCAATCAACAACCTTTTATTTTAAATGACACGATTGAATACAATATACCTTAGGACAAAAGGCTACCAAACAAGAACTGAATAGGGCCGTTTCTAAAGCAGGCCTAGAAGAACTGGTAAGAAAAAAAGGATATCAGTATCAAGTTGGTCTTGGAGGCAAAAATTTGTCAGGAGGACAAAATCAGCGCATAGAAATTGCCCGCGCATTACTCAAGAAAAGGCAAATTTTGTTAGCAGACGAAGCTACTTCCTCATTGGACACAAAATTATCTCGAAGAATTCACGCTACTTTTTTAAAAAAATTTTCCGGAACAGTAATCGAGGTTGCTCATCATATATCTACAGATGAAGCAAGCATGTTTGATCGTAAGATCGATTTAGAAGCTAATAAAAAAAGTATTTAAAATCGTTATTTTATCTTTATCTAATAAAAATTCATTATGCTAAAATTTTATTATGAAGAAAGTAGGATATAAATGAACTTAAGATTGAACTCATTGGCACAAATGGTTGACCAGAGTGCACGCATTGCAGATATTGGTACAGATCATGCCTATTTACCAATTCAACTAGTGAAAGAAAATAAGATTCAGTTTGCTATTGCTAGTGATGTTGCAGCTGGACCATTGGAGAATGCGAAAAAAGACATAGCAGCTGCTGGTTTAGATGGGAATATTGAAACTAGGCTTGGGGCAGGACTTGATACTATTAATTCTGCTGATCAAATTGATACAGTAATTATTGCCGGAATGGGCGGCAAGTTAATAACGCAGATTTTAAATGATGCTTGGCTAAAAGATTCTATTTTCAAAACTTTAATCCTTGAGCCAAATATAGGTGAGCCCGGTGTCCGAAACTGGTTAATGAATCATAATTATCAAATAAAAAGAGAAAAAATTATTGCTGAAGCAGGACACACATACGAACTAATTAAGGCAGAAAAAACTAATAAAATTGTCAAATTGACAGAAAAAGAATTATTTTTTGGTCCAGAAATCTTAACAGAAAAAAATGAAGTTTTTTATCAAAAATGGCGAGGTCAACTTGCATATCACAAGAAATTACTGCTTAATTTAAATAAGGCTAAAGAAAAAGATTTGGTCTATATGCACAAAATTGAGTCAGAAATAAAAATGATCGAGGAAGAAATAAATGACTAAAGTAGAAGATATAATAGCTGTTTTACAGCAACATTTTCCAGAAGAAATAGCTAGTAAGGGTGATCCAGTTGGTCTTCAAATCGGCTCGATGAAGCAAAAAGTGACCAAGGTTCTAACTACCTTAGATGTCAGACCGCAGGTAGTTGACGAAGCAATACAAAAACGGGCAAATTTAATCATTAGTCATCATCCGTTAATGTTTCGTCCAGCTCAAAATCTTGATTTTGCTAATCCCCAATATGCGATGTATGGCAAAATTATTGCTCATGGAATTACCGTCTATTCTATTCATACTAATTCTGATAAAGCAGAAGATGGGTCAAGCGACTGGCAAGCTGAAGAACTGGGATTAAAAGATGTTGAACCATTTTGTCCTGATGAAGATGGCATAGCTATAGGGCGTAAGGGTAGACTAGCCCAGCCACTTTCTGCTAGAGAATTTGCTTATTATGTCAAAGACAAAATGCACGTAAAGATGGTAAGATTAATTACTGCTGATAATGAGCAACTGATTTCTTCTGTCTGCTTTATTTGTGGTGACGGCGGAAAATATTGGCATCAAGCAGTAGAAGAAAAAATAGATGCATTTATCACAGGCGATGTATACTACCATACGGGACATGATATGATTTCAGCAGGTTTGACAGTAGTTGATCCAGGACACTATACTGAAAAAATATTTAAACAAAAAATTTTTCAAAAGTTGCTTAAATGGAACAAAGAAAATTCATGGGAGGTTGATGTCACAGAATCAAAGGTTTCTACAAACCCATTTCAAGATTTATTTTAATTAAGGAGAGACAATGAAATATCCAAATTTATTACCTAGATTTTTAAAATATGTCAAAGTTAATTCACGCTCTGATGAGCACTCTGATCGTTTTCCTTCGACAAAGCGACAAGAAATTTTTCAAAAAGAATATATTCTGCCTGACCTGGAAAAATTGGGTTTATCTGATGTGCATTATAATCAAAAATCAGGCTGCGTCATTGCTGAAATACCGGCAAATGTTGATTATGATGTTCCAGTAATGGGACTTTTAGCTCATTGTGATACTGCTGATTTTAATGCTGAAAATGTCAGACCACAGGTTCACAAGAATTATGATGGGAAATCTAAAATTCAGTTGGGTGATTCACAGTTTTATTTAGATCCTGCCGAATTTCCAAATTTGAAAAAATATGCGGGACAAACTATTATTACAGCTTCCGGAGACACACTTCTTGGCGGCGATGATAAGTGTGGAGTAGCAGAGCTTGTTACTGTAGCAGAATACTTATTAGATCATCCAGAAATAAAACACGGTAAAATTCGCTTTGGCTTTACTCCTGATGAAGAGATTGGAATGGGCGCACAGCATTTTGATATTGATGAATTTGGAGCGGACTTCGCTTTTACAGTTGATGGTGGTGCTCCGGGTAAGTTAGATTGGGGTACCTTTTCTGCTGCAACCTTTACCCTTGATATTCAAGGGGTTAATGTTCATCCATCTGTGGCAAAAGATCAAATGATTAATGCAATTCAGATTGGTATTAACTTTCAAAATCAGCTTCCGCAAAATGAGGTTCCTGAAAAAACAGCTGGACGAGAAGGATTTTACCATTTAACCCATTTTGCTGGTACGGTTGACAATGCGCAAATGGAATACATTGTTCGTGACTTTGAAAGAGACGGTCTTGAAAATCGCAAAAATAAGGTTAAAACAATCGTTAACCAAATGAATAAGGAATTTGGCACCGAAAGAATTAAACTCGAAATGAGGGATCAGTATTATAACATGGCCGATGTGCTAAAAGACCATATGGAAATTGTTAACTTAGCTAGAAAAGCATATGAGGCTGAAGGACTTACGATCAACGAGGACCCTGTCAGAGGTGGCACTGATGGTTCACTTTTAACTTACAGAGGTCTACCTTGTCCAGATCTTTTTTCCGGACAAGAAAATATGCACGGACGCTTTGAATATACCGTGCTTGAATCTATGGCGAAAGCAGTAGATGTAATGATTAAAATGATAGAGTTGAATGCAAATAGCAATAAATAGTGAAACAAAAACGACTGTTTTTATTATTTCTTATTAAAATAATTAAAAGCTTAAATCTTGTTCTGATGGAGAAAATTTAACTTCTAAAAAGTTAGTAAAATTATGCACAATTAATAGAAATTTAAATTTAGGTACATAGGATCATTATCAAAAATGGTTTTATGTGCCTTTTTTCTTTTTAAAATTTTATATTGTTAATTTGTGGAACACTTAAATTTTTCTAAGACAAAAGGCAAAAGACTCCTTGCAAAAGTTGATTATTTATTTTATTATACTAGTGTATTAGATAAATAGTTCACTATTATAATATAAGAGAAAGGATGAGTGATCATGCGAAGTTCTATTGCACTACAAGTTGATAATGTTTGCACTTATGTGGGCAAGACAGTGCTAGTTAATAATGCTACTTTTGATGTTAAAGCTGGTGAAATAATAGGTCTAATAGGCCCAAATGGAGCTGGAAAAACAACTATTATGAAAACCATTTTAGGGTTAATGAAATTTAAAGGAAAAATAGAGGTCAATGGTAAAAATGTGTCTGAAAATGACCATCATGCTTTAACAAAGGTTGGAGCATTAATTGAACATCCAGCAATTTACCCATTTCTTACTGGTATGCAAAATTTGACCCTTTATGCTCACGATCAAAAAGATATGGCAAATTTGATTTCTGAATTACAAATGGATTCATATATTAATAATAAGGCTAAAGGATATTCACTAGGGATGAAGCAAAAATTAGGCATAGTCATCGCCTTATTAAATCAGCCCCAAGTTGTAATTCTTGATGAACCAATGAACGGACTTGACATTGAATCAACGATTCGAGTAAGAAAATTAATCAAAAGATATTCTGATCAAGGAACAGCTTTTTTAATTTCAAGTCATATTTTAAGTGAATTACAAAAAGTAATGACGAGAGTTGTCTTAATCTCCGGAGGACAAATTATATTGAATAAAGAGGTCAAAGAATTTGAAAAAATTAGTCACCAAAAATACCATTTGACTACTGAAAATAATAGACTTGCAAAAAAGATTTTTGCTGCTTACCAGATCACATTTACAGAAAATGAAAATTATTTGATAGTAAGTCAAAACGACATATACAAAATAGAAGATCTGCTATTTAACGAAGGTGTTCACTTAAAAGAAATTTTGCCGCTTGAAGCCAACCTTGAACGAATTGTAGTTGATGTCTTGGAAAAGAAAAGAGGCTAGACAAAATGCTTATAAGCTTTAAACAGGAAATCTATAAATTCAGGCATGAAAACATTGCTCTGTATGGTCTGATTATTCTCATTGTAACAATGATTTACAACTTTTTTACTAATCCTATTACGCGCCAATCCCTTGGCTACGGATTTGGTGCAAATGAGTGGATTCCTTTAATAGTTATTACCGTAGCATCTGCAATTTTTTCAATGGAATACAAGAATAACACGATTATCATGCTGGAGTATAAGACTTCAAGCAAGTTTCAAATTTACTTTTCCAAGTTTTTGGTTGTCTTAGTCTATAGTTTTCTCCTAACAGTGATTGCATTTTTACTTACCTTGATTTTAAGCATGTTCTTTAATAATGTCAGATATGATTGGTTAGTTAACAAAAATGGTAATAATCTTTTAAATGATCTGGTAACTAACCTGGCAGGAGCATTGATTTATTCTTTTTTTAGCATTGGCTTATCTTTTATGCTCACTATGCTGGTTAAAAATAATGCTGTAGTAGTTTGTTTTGGAATTGTACTAGCATTTTTTGGTGCCAGCTTTTCCAAAGGATTAATGCAAACCTTTCCCCATTTTATAAGTACTATTAAATGGAACTTTTTAAATATGATTTTTATTTCCCAGCAATTATCAAATTCAAGCCTTAGCTTAAAATCGAATTTATCAAGTCTTGAACTAATTATAGCCAATATCATTTACGGCATAGTTTTTATGGTTCTAGGATATTATCTATTCAAACATCGACGAGTATAAAGAGAGGAGATCACTAAAATGATTTATAGTATTAAGCAGGAATTATATAAATTAGTGCACCGCAAAATTACTTGGATCGCAGCTATCATATTATTTTTTCTAATGCTTATTACCGGTTTCGCTTTAGCAGATGAAAGTAAAAAGCTAATTTTAACATTAACTTTTGATTCTTCTGATTTTATAATGTTTATCTTAGTGATAGTAGGTGCCACGTATTTTTCAATGGAATTTCAAAACAATACGATTTTGACACTTTTATATAAGTCTGCTAATAAAATATATGTTTACTTATCAAAATATATTGTTTTATTCTTATACAATGTTTTTCTGCATCTGCTAGCTCTTTTTTATACAATTTGTTTGCAATATACCATATTTAATTATCAAGTTAACTGGTCAGCGTCATATCTATATCATCAGCCGGTATGGCTAAACATGGTAACTGCTTCTCTAATAGATTTAGTAACTACAATGTTAATTATTGCTATTGTTTTTTTACTCTCGTGTCTAATTAATAGTAGTGCAATTGTAATTACAGCAAGCCTTCTAATTACATTCATGGGTCAAAGCATTTCTTCAGACCTAATGAACGGAGGCAAACTGGTGAACATTATGAAATGGAACCCTTTTAATATGGTGGACTTGACTAGGCAGTTTGGTAATTATGGCATGTATGTTTTAACTACCCACCTGAACAATCAAGAGCTTTTAATTGGTAGTCTAATCTATATTCTTATTTTTGTGATTGCCGGCTATTTAATCTTTCGGAGAAAAAGATTTTAAGTAATTAATTGCATAACTTTTAAGTTTATTGTAATATTATAGTGTATTATAAATGTAATACAGTTGGAAAAGAATTATGAATTTTAAAGACAATCTGCCGATATACATACAAATAAAAGAATACTTATGTCGACAAATCATTAATGGCAAACTTGAGCCGAATCAGAGGATACCTTCTGTACGTAATTTAGCAGCACAGTTAACAGTGAATGTTAATACTATTCAAAAAGCGCTTAGACAAATGATTAATTCCGGTCTTCTGGTTACTAAAAGGGGAGAGGGTAATTATGTCACAAACGATAAAAAATTATTAAAGAAAATAAAAAAAGACATCATCGTTGCTGAACAACGTAAGTTTGTTCAGAACATGAGAAGTTTTGGAATTTCATCTGGACAAATCAATTTAATTGTTGCTAATCATTTGAAGTAGGAGTATTAATATGGAAAATCTTTTAGAAATTAGAGATTTAACTTACAAGAAAAACTTAAAGACAATTTTAGATAATATAAATTTAAATTTGCAACCGGGTAAAATAGTAGCCCTTTTAGGTGAAAACGGTGCAGGTAAAACTACCCTTATGCGAGTAATTAGTGGTATTGCTAAAAACTATCGTGGAACAGTAAATATCTCTGGAGAGAATAAAGTAGCCGAAAGAAAGGCTCGCCTTTCATTTACTGATAGTCTAACAGGTTTTGGGAACTCGACCAAAATTCAAGAAATTGTCAAATTTTATGAGATTATTTTTCAGGATTTCGACACGAAACAATTTGAGCAACTTCGTCAATTTATGAAATTGGATTCAGAAATGCGTTTATCAGAAATGTCTAAGGGAATGAAAGAAAAGTTGATTATTGCACTTGCATTCTCACGTAAAGTGGATCTCTATTTATTAGATGAGCCATTTTCAGGTATTGACGCAATGGCTCGTAAAAAAATTATTAACTCAATTATTTTATGGAAGCCAGAAAATTCTACTATTCTAGTTTCAGATCACTTTGTGAACGAAATTGCCAGTATGCTGGATGAAATTGTCATTATCAAAGATAAAACCATTTATGCTCATAAATCAACTGAAGAGATACGAGAACATCATAAGAGTGTTGAAGACTACTATGAAGGCTTATACGATGCGGAGGATGAATAATGGTCATGTTTAACCATTTATTTGGCAGATTTTTTAAAAGAAAAGTCAAAATTGTTCATCTCATAGTTGTTTTGCAATTTATTAGTTCTTTGGCATCAGCTTTTTTTACTTATTTTAGTTTTTATTCTGGCAGGTTTCACTTAAATTTGAACAATAACCTTGAATTTTTTCCAGGATGGATGGCCTTATTTGCTTCTTTTACTTTCCTGTTTGGACCTATTTTATATATTTTAACTGTCGTTCAGAATGAACGCTTAAATAGAAGTCAGACATGGCGTTTGGCACCAATCAGTGATGGCAAATTCTATGCTGCTAATATCTTAAGTTCATTTGTTTCATTAATTTATTTTGTGTTTTTAGATTTGTTAATTGCAATTGGTTTTTTCCTTTTGTCATTAATAATTTACCCCCAATTTGGCAAAAATCTGCGGTTTGAACTCAATTTAGATACTGACACATTTCTTACCTTTATTTGTATCATACTGTTGGTAATTCTAACTTCTCTTTTTATTTATTTTTTGGTTAGTTTCCTCAACTTTTCCAGTCAGGCAATTTTAAGTTTTTTACCACAAGCATCAAGTCATATTTTAATTTCTTTTATTCGTATATTCATCATTATCATATTAATGGGACTGCTTGTTAAGCTCTATAGAGTATTGATAAACTCTTTTGTAAATCTTTTTTTACTAAAAGCTACTGATCTTGCGGGATTAGAATATGTTGTAGGTATGATGTTTGTTGCTAATTTGATAATGCTTGGCATTAACGTCTTTTTAATCAATCATTTCTTTGAAGCAGAAGAGAAGTAAATCCTAATGTTTTTATAATATTTTTGTGGTGGGGAGGAAAGAGTATGACCTCATTTAAAAGTTTGTTTGGCAGATTCTTTGTAGAAAAAGCAAAAAATGTTTATTCATTTTTAATAATTCAAACAATTGGTGCCCTTGCATTTTCTGTTTTTGGCCTGCTAATTGGGACAGGTAAGATAAGTGAATTTTTAAACTCTTATACTGAGCTTTTACCTGATTGGTTAATGGGCTTTTGTCTATTAGGTGTCTTTTTTATCATATTCTTTTTCATTTATATTACTGTTAAAAATGAAAAGATTAACCATAGCCAAACTTGGCGTTTAACTGCAATTAGTGACGAAAAATTTTACATTGCTAACAGCTTGAGCACATTTGCAACATTTGTTTATTTTATTATTCTTAACTTTATTGTTGCTGGTATCTTGCTGACTGTTTCATTTTTTACAGACAACGCTTTTCGTAATTCATGCGAAAGAATGCTTAAGCAATTTAGACCAAATTTTGAACTGAATACAATTCGTTCTATTTTTGATATCATGCTACTCTTACTTTTATGTTGCTTTTTTATTTCGTTATTGATCAGCTTTTTAAATTTTTCCAGTAAAGCCATCATGGATTATCTTCCTGTAGCTTCAAACGGCTTAATTGTCAAACTATTACATATTTTTATTGTTATCGCAATAGCCTGGCTTTTTACCAAAGTAGAAAAAATTTTTGTCGATCAAGTTTTAGGTAGCCTTTTGAATTTTTTAAACTTAAATCCGGCTTACAATAATACTTTACCCTATCTTAATGTAATCGTTGTAGTTGTTAATTTGATAATGTACGTTATTAATATCTTTTTATTTAAGCATTTCTTTGAAGCAAAATAAAAAATAGAGGCATAATAACAATTTCACATGAGTGAAGATTTGTCAGCGAGCAAAAATAAAAATAAGGAGTCCAAAATGACGGAATTTAGCAGGTTATTTAACAGATTTTTTAAAATTAAAACAAGAAAATTACACATTATACTTTTTTTTCAATTAATAGCAGCATTAGCGTGTGCCTTTTTTACTTATTATGAAGTTACAAATTGGCATATTCAAAAAAATCTAAAAAATAATGTCGGTCTAATAACAGAATGGACATTATATTTTGTCATCTTAGCCTTTCTTGTCATATTATTTGTATTCATTTTAACCCCTTTGCAAAGTGAAAAATTTAATCGAAGTCAAACTTGGCGGTTAGCTGGAATAAGTGACAGCCAGTTTTATCTTGATAATATTTTAAGTACATTTGTATCTTTTATTTACATGCTTGCACTTGAAGTAGTTGCTGCAATTATGCTTGTTTTCTTATCTTTTTTGATTGATAAAGATTTCCAACAAGGATTTCATAATTTCCTAATAGATCTGCATCCTAATTTTGATTACAGTGTTTTCTGGACTGTAATTGGTACAATTGTCTTAGCCATTTTAAGTTGTTTCTTTTTATATTTTGTTATCAGTTTCTTTAACTTTGCTAGCCAGTCCATAATAGATTTTGTACCCGCTAACGTTAATGGAGCACTTGTAAAGATACTCCATTTATTCATAATTTTTGTACTGATCTGGTTCTTTTTTAAAATTCAACATATATTTGTCTACAAAATTCTTTTGTCAGTATTTAATCCAGCTAATTATGGACTTGCTTATTCTAGTGATTTACCTTTTGCAATTTTGTCAACCACAATTTGCGATCTTATTTTGTTAGGCAGCAACGTTTTCTTATTCAATCATTTTTATGAAGCCAGTGAACGTAAGTAAGTCAGCAATTAAGAAAAAATTTCCTTCTACAATTTTGTAATTTCTTACAAAAAACAGGTTATTACAACAATTAAAAGGTTTGCGGAAAAAAACAATCTAGTTTATGATAGTGTATTATAGGTGTATTACGGCCAAAGGATGGTGGACTTGTGGAATTTAAAGATAACATTCCCATTTACTTGCAAATTAAGCAATACCTATATCGACAAATAATTACCGGTAAATTAAAGCCAGGTAAAAAAATTCCTTCCGTGCGTGAACTAGCAGTGCAATTAACTGTGAACGTCAATACGGTGCAACGTGCTTTACAACAAATGAACTTTGAAGGCATTTTGTACACCAAAAGGGGTGAAGGCAATTTTGTCACTGAAGATACTACTTTACTTGAGAAAACTAAAAGGGAATTGATTAATGCTGAACTGGATAAGTTTGTTCAGAGTATGAACTCTTTAGGAGTATCTGACGAACAAATCCTCAAATCTTTATCTGAATATCTTAAAGAGGAGCGTAAATAATGGGCAATTCCTTAGAAATAACTGATCTGGTTTATAGAAAAAATCAAAAACGAATTATTAATAATTTAAACTTAACGCTCAAACCAGGCAAAATCGTTGCTCTTCTTGGCGAAAATGGTGCGGGCAAAACTACTTTAATGCGAATAATTAGTGGCGTAGCAAAAAACTATCGTGGAATGGTAAAAGTTTCCGGCTTTACTAAAGAAGCTGAAAGAAAAGAACATCTATCTTTTACAGATAGTTTAACTGGCTTTGCTAATTCAACAAGAATTAGTGATATTGTTAAGTTTTATCAGATCTTATACCATGATTTTAATCTGATGCAATTTGAGGAATTAAGAGAATTTATGAAGTTAAGTTCTAATCTTCGTTTGTCAGAGATGTCAAAAGGTATGAAGGAGAAGTTAGTTATTGCTTTAACTTTTTCCAGAAAAACAGATTTATATCTTTTAGATGAACCCTTTTCCGGCATTGATGCTATGGCACGTAAAAAAATCATTAAATCGATAATTTTATGGAAGCAAGAAAAATCCACGATTTTGGTTTCAGATCATTTCGTAAATGAAATCGCTGCGGTTTTGGATGAAGTTATTATTATTAAAAATAAGACTGTTTGTATGCAAAAGTCGACTG
Organism: Lactobacillus sp. M0396; assembly: GCF_016101625.1. NCBI lineage: Bacteria > Bacillati > Bacillota > Bacilli > Lactobacillales > Lactobacillaceae > Lactobacillus > Lactobacillus sp. M0396. Next base: position 163,349 of record NZ_JACFQE010000001.1, on the reverse strand, counting down.
AAGCAATTAGGGCTGATAATCAAAGTGTGGAGGAATTTTATGAGAGTTTTTATCAAAGAGAAGAGGATGAATAATGGCAATTTTTAATCGCTATTTTACGGTGCTTTTCAGATTGAAAACCAAATGGATTTCACTATTGTTAATTATTCAAACAGTTGCCTCTTTTGCGATGGCATTTTTTAATTTTAGTAACGATCATGATTACATTAATAGAACTATTTTTTCTAATTTCTTTACCTTATGGCTGACTATTTTTATAGTATTAGCATGGCTTTTTACTGGCATATTTTATTTAACCACCTGTTTTCAAAATGAACATGTCAGTGGCAATCAAACTTGGCGCTTAGTACCAATTGACGATAAAAAACTCTATTTCGATAATATTTTAAGTTCATTTGGAGCTTTGCTGTTATTCGTAATACTAGAAATAATTTGTACTCTTGTTTTAAGTGCTGTGACATTTACCTTTGACAGTCAGTTTCATACCAGCATACTCAAAATGTTTGCTGATATTGGAAGGCATTTGCAACAAGTTGACCTGGAAATTATGTTTAACTTCTTTGGTGCTATTATGATGACTATTCTTAGCGCATTTTTTGGTTATTTCATTATTAGCTTTTTAAATTATTCCAGCCGTGCTCTTTTGGATTTCCTTCCTCAAACTCTCAGCAAAACTTATTTTCAGATAATTGCAGTTTTTGTGATTATTTTAGTTGCTTGGCTTGCAATCAAAGCCAGTGACATTGGCTTACAAATAATTTCATTTCCATTTAGATTTATGATGGGAAAAACCACAGGAACAAATGATGATTTGGCTTTAGCTCTAATTTTAATGCTTGTAATCAATTTACTTTTTTGGTTTTTGGATACAATTCTTTTCAGTAAATTTTTTGAAGCAAGAGAAGGAAAATAAATTAAAATATACATATTAAAAGACGCCAAAAAGTAATTTTTAGCGTCTTTTTAACAGTCAAAAAAGACTCATGATACAAACAGCAAAAATGCCAACGCAAATAAAAGACAAAAGGCAATGAAAGTCAAAAAAGCAATTTTCTCAGCTTTAAGATTTTTGCTTTTTTTGGAAATGATAAGAGCTATTAAACTGATCGAAGGCAAGATAATTCCTATAATTATTCCTAAACTAAAATTTTCTAAAATCACTGAAAATAAAAGCCCGCAAAAATAATCTCTTGCGGGTTTTGATATTTAGCTAATATTTTAATGATTTGCAGCAAGGTAATCGTACAACTGATTAATTTCTTCAGGAGTGAATTCGCCATCGCCAGTTTTCATTGAGTGAATTTTTTCAACTGATAAGTGACTTGCGAAAGCCAAATCCGTATCAGTAACATGATGTTTTACTTGAAAATCGATAATTGCATCGGATAATTCTTCTAACTGCTGATTCATAATAAATTCTCCTTTACAATTTATTTTAGCGGAAAAATATTAAAATTCAAAGGAAATTAAAAACCCTGAATTTTATTAAATGGCCAGTATCTGAATTTGACTTTACCAATTAAATTTTGTCGTTTTACAGGACCAAAAATATGTGAATCCTTAGAAATATCACGGTGATCGCCCATTACCCAATAATAGCCTTTTGGAACCTTATATGTGAAATTTGTTGTATATGTCTGCCCTTGAGCATTATTATCCTTTTTGAAATGATTTTCAAGATATGGTTCAGGTAAAAGCTTTCCGTTAACATACATTTTATCATTTTTTGAAACAAGCTTATCACCAGGAAGACCAATTATTCGCTTGATGTAGTATGCTCCTGGGACATCATTTGCTGCCTTAGGAGCCAGCAAAACAACAACATCATTACGTTTAGGAGTAAAATTACGCACAGCAATCAAACGATCATTATCTTCAAAAGTCGGTTGCATAGACGGTCCAGAAACTCTATCATTAGAAAGTACAAAATGGAATAAAACATAGAACACACCTAAAATAACTGCCATCATTATGACAACATCAAGAATAAATTTACCTAAGCTTTCTTCCTCTTCGTCTTGCTTTTTTGTTACTTTTTTCGCCATAAAATTTTTCTCCTTTATTATGTTACCTTTTATTATAACTGAAATCCTTCAGTTTGAATGTTAAAATCATTATAGGTATTTGATAATGATAAATTTTTTAAGTAAAATTAACCAGTTAGATCAAGAGCTTAATATTGACCCCATACATCATCAAGTCAAGGAAATTAACGATATTATTTATGCTGTGACCCAAAAGCAAGTTTTAAGGAAAGCTCCACAGAAACTGGGTTTTTTGCCGGATAAATCTGAAGAAATATGTGCTGATCTTTCGCAAACTGATATTAAGAAATTTAAGTCTGCTAATCAGTTAATCAACAATTTAAGACAATTTTTGGCAATTAATTTTGGTGTTTGGTCACTTCCTAATTTGCAGACAGCTAATGCAATTAAAGAAAGTTTAAATATTAAAACCGGTTTGGAAATTATGGCAGGCAATGCTTATTGGAGCAAAGCTCTCTCCGATGTAGGCGTAAAAATGACAGTCACAGATAACTTAAATTGGTCAAAAACTTCAAGCACTGGCTCCAGGCAATTTATGACAGTCACAAATTTTGAAGCTGCTAAAGCCGTTGAGATATTTGACAATGTTGATCTAATAATATGCTCTTGGGCTCCCAATTTTGGCAATAGCGACACAAATGTTGTTTCAACATGGCAAAAACTGAATACAACAAGCCATCTGCTGTTCATAGGAGAAAAAAGCGGAGCGACCAATTCAGCAGCTTTTTGGCAAAAAGAATTAATACATCATTCCCCAGAATTAAAACAGATTAATCAAACTTTTCCCAGTTTTGATTTTATTGATGAACACATTTTTGAGATAACACATGAAATTTAAAAAAATCATTTTAATTATTATTATATTTTTATCATTTTTAGGTATAGGCAGTATGTTGTCAAATGTTCAGTCCCGTGAAGCGAACCAATTGCTCGAGGCATATGGTTTAAGCAACAATACCCGCTATATTGAAGTCAAAAGCAATCAAGAAGTCAGAACTTTCTTGACCTATTTGAAAAAAAGATATCCTCATAATAAAATCCAAGTTCATATGACCTCCAAAGCCAAGAAAAATCAGACTCTCGTATGGTCAAATCATAATGTGCTAAAATTACCGACAGAATCAGGAAGGTACTTCACAAAAGATGACTTTAAAGGTCAAGTTTCTTTTGCTGTACTTGGTTTAAACGCAAAAGTTCCGACATTAAAAGCGCAAGGAAACGAGTATGTTTACATAAATAAAAAATATTATACGGTTATAGGAACTTTAAAGCATTATCGTCAAATGAAGCAAAACGGCTATTATTTGACTGCTAGTCCGAAACAACCAACTGGCAAATTTAAACTGCGTGATTATCAGATCATAATCGACAGTTCAAATAAAGTAATTCAACAAATCGCTAAGCATTATGGTGTAAAAGCAAAAACACCAGTTTTTGTCAAAAATCATCAAATACATCAGTTTTCAATTATTCGTGAAATTTTATTTATCTTAATTTTTTTGTTAATTGCTTCAGCAAGTAATATAATTTTAGCATTTATGGATTGGAAAACAGTTCAGCAGACAAATTTGAAGGGCAGTCTGCTACATAACTGGTTAATCAATCATGGGATTAGAATTCTGCTCATTGAACTTGTAGTTACTATAGGTGCTTATTTCTTTTTAGTTTCGCAAAAATTTGTTTCCAAGCCACAACATTTAATATGGCTTTTAATGACAAGTTGGGTAATAATTTCTGTTCTTTACGCCTTAAGCATTCTGCACTTATTACGAAAGGAAAAAAATAATGCCAAAATTGCCTGAAGATTTCATCAAAAAATATACAAAGCTATTAGGTAAGAGTAAAGCTGATCATCTTTTTAAAGCAATAAATGAAAATTCTAAAAATGCTTTTCGAATCAATTCATTGAAGGAAAATCAAACTCTTTCTTATAATCTTAATGAAAAAATTCCGCTAATACCAAATGCCTATTATGGCAAAATAAGTGGAAAAGATCCTGAATGGGTGAGTGGGACAGTGTATTCACAAGAACCTGCTGCAATGTTTCCTGCTTTTTTTCTTGAAGTCCAGCCTGGGGAAAAGATTCTAGACTTATGTGCTGCCCCTGGTGGGAAAAGCACTGCGATTGGCTCACAACTAAAGGGTCAAGGATTCTTGCTTGCAAATGAAATTTCGCTTAGTCGAGCAAAAATTTTACGTGAAAATCTTGAACGTTGGGGAATAACCAATGCACTCATCACAAGTGAAAAACCAGAAAAATTAACAAAATATTTTTCACAGTATTTTGATAAAATATTGGTTGATGCTCCATGCAGTGGTGAAGGCATGTTTCGCAAAGACCCTAAAGCTATTGAATATTGGTCACAGGATTACGTGCTTTTTTGTCAGCAACGGCAAAAAGAAATTCTGTCTTCTGCAGTTCAAATGCTTAAACCAGGTGGGAAACTAATTTATTCAACTTGTACTTTTTCTCCAGAAGAAAATGAGCAAATAGTTTCTTGGCTAACTAAAACTTTTGATTTTACAATATTGCCATTAAAAATAAATGAACGATATATTGAACCTGGACATCCAGAATGGTCAGATAATAATATTGAGTTGGCTAAAACAGCACGATTTTGGCCTACTGCCAATATTGGAGAGGGACAGTATGTTGCAAAGTTAAGGTTAGAACGAAAAATGAATGCTCAATCTTCTGGTTCGACAAGTAAAAAGTCAGATCATAAGAAGCAACATAAAAGTGCTTTAACCAAATCTGATATGCATTTGATTTCAAGCGTGCTAGATAGATTTAATTTACCATCTGCAATTGAGAACTGGCAGTTTAAATGTCAAATTCATAATAATCACGTTTTTATTCCCGCACTAAGCACAAATTCTGCTTCTCATCTTAAAATTTTATCCAATGGTATTGAGTTGGGTATTCTAAAGAAAAAACGCTTTGAACCTGGACATCAACTGGCTATGGTCTTAGCAGCACAAGAGCAGAATAGGGTAGTTGACTTAAGTAGTAGTAATTATCTCAAATATCTGCATGGAGAAGCTATCAGAACTGATTCAGATGAAACTGGATTTATTCTTGTCAGCTTTAAACATTTTATTTTAGGCTTTGGCAAAGTAAGCAATCATATTATTAAAAACTATTATCCCAAAGGATTACGAATTTAGAGAAAGAAAAAAGAATGATTAAACTAATCGCTACTGATATGGACGGAACTTGGCTAACTGACCAAAAAACTTATGATCAAGAGTTATTTTTCCAAGAATTCCAAATAATGCAAAAAAGAGGAATAAAGTTTGTAGTTGCAAGTGGAAATCAATTTGAAAATTTATACTCCCGGTTTCCCCAAGTGGCTAACCAACTTTATTACATTGCTGAAAATGGAGCACTGGTAGCTCAAGGCAGACAAGTAATTCATGTTGATTGTCTTTCTGAAGAAGATTGGCTAACGCTCTTGCAAATTATTCAGGAGTATGATGAAAAAGCAACGGTTTCTGGTCTTGCCAGTGCATATATCCTAAAAAGTGATGGTCCTGAATATGCAAAAGAATTGAAAAAATATTATGAGAAACTAACAGTCGTTGATAGTTTTAATAATCTAGATGACCAAGTTTTTAAGGTAACATTTGACGTTCCAGAAAATAGAATGGTTAAACTTTTAGAAGAACTTAAGCGGAAATATCCGCAAATTGGTTTTGTTTCCGGTTCAGCTTCATCAATAGATATGTCGACAAAAGGGATGAATAAAGCACGCGGTTTGCAATATTTGGGCAGCAAATACAAGATTAGTCCAAAGGAAATGGTTTCTTTTGGCGATAGTGGTAACGATGTGGGAATGTTAAAATATGCAGGCAGCAGTTATGCTACTGGAACAGCTCTTCCGAGTGCCAAAAAAGCTGCCAACCACATAATAGGATCCAGCAATGATAGTGCTGTTCAAAAGGAGATATGGCGTTTATTAAATTAAAACATTAGTTAATTTTGATTATCTTTTTCTCCTCAATTTTAATTGGGGAATAAAGATTCTGCTCATTCAATAAAAATGCTTCATAATAGTGTCTTTAACTATTATGAAGCATTTTTAAATTATGAATTACACCTTAGATATTTCATAGCAGAGCACTTTGTAAACATCTGAATTATTAATCAAAAAGTTTGAAAGGGAAATATAGGATGAGCAAAAATTGATTTTCACAAACTTGCTTATGTTATGAAAATTGTCAAAATAAAAATGAGTACTAAGATTTTTTAAAATTTTCGTACTCATTTTTATTTATAATAACTGATCAATAATAGTTTTTAGTGATACGTCATAATATTTATCAATCTTGTTCAGAGCAGAGAGATCGTTTTGACCGTAAATTGCAAGAAGACAGGCAAGTTCATATTGCCATTCTTCAATAAGGTTTTGCAGGTAATCTGCGTCATGCTTAATTAATGCCTGTAAAAATACATTAGAAATTCCGACAAATTTTCCACCTAAGCAAAGCCCCTTAAAAACATCTAACGGGTTGCGTACACCACCGGAAACAGTAAATTCAACTTGCTCTTTAGCTGCCATTAAACTCGAAATAACGGTAGGTAAGCCAATATTATTTAAATAAGAAACATTATTAGTATTACGTGCATTTTCTATCTGAGCAAAATTAGTTCCGCCAGTTCCTGCAACGTCATAAAATCTAAAGCCTTCATTTTTTAACGAACGAATTGTTTCTCTGTCTAGTCCAAAACCAACTTCTTTTATAATAATTGGAACTGTCACTTTCTGACGCAGCTCTTTTAAGTTATCAAGCCAATAAAAATCTCGATCTCCCTCTGGCATAGCTATTTCCTGTACCACATTTAGGTGTACTTGCAATGCATCAGCTTTTAACTCTGTCACAATCTTTTCAGCTTGTTCGGCTGAAGTCTTTGCATTAACATTTGCTATTAAAGCGCCATCAGGATCTTGTTGCCTTGCAATCAAAAAGCTATCTAGTAAAGCAGGTTCTTTAGTTAAAATACTGGCAGAACCTAATGCTAAAGCAATATTTGTTTTTTTGGCTATTCGACCTAATTCTTTATTAATCAGATATGATCTGCGAGATCCACCAGTCATAGCATTAATAAAAAAGGGGGCCGCAATCTTTTTACCAAACATTGTAGTTTGTATGGTTCGGAGATCAACTTTAGTTTCTGGTAATGCAGGGCGTACTAAGTGCATTTTATCAAAACTATTTGGTTTTTCATTTTGATAAAATTTTTGTGCCAAAACTAAATGTTCCTCTTTACGATTAGATCTGATTGACATAATTTTCCTCTGTTCTTCTAGTCAGCAACTCGAATTTGGTGTACACGAAAGTCCAAAGGCATTATACCGTTTTGACGCCATTTATCTTCAAGAAAAGCAGTATCTGTATTCCTGTCTGCAATTACAATGCCACAATCACCATTACCGGCACCTGAAGTTTTAGCTGCGCCACCAAATGATTCCGCAATGTTAATTAGTTTAGAAAGTCGTGGTATTTCAATGGCAATTTGATTTATTTGCGCAAAGTGCTGCAACAATTTACGATTGACACGAATTTGTTTTTTAATTATCTGAATATCATTATGTTCAAATCCAGCAATCATTTTAAGAACGCATTTGCGTGAGAGCCTGAGGAACTCCTGGTATTGGCCGTTTAAGGCAGCTTTATTTGCGTTAGTTTCATCAACAAGCCTTGAGGTTGATGCTGGCTTTTGACTCCAGCCAATCATTAATTTTAAACCGGCAGGAGGAGTCAGAAGCTGAATTTTAAGTCCAGGCCAAGCCTCGTTCAGTACTTCAGATAAAGATTTGTGTGCTAATTCATCAGCAAGCCATTGTTTATCAAAAGTTTGAAAAGCAATCCAGCCACCATAAACACTTGCAGCGATGTCACCGGCTGAACCATTACCTTGCACAGAATAATGTGAAATGGCTGACAGTTTATAAACTAATTCATTGCTGAAAGGCACATTATAAAAACGAAGTATTGCTTTAACTGTTGCTACAGTCACTGCCGCACTAGAGCCTAAACCATATTTTTTGCCATCAGAAGAATCAAGATCAGAATTAACATATAAATCATAAACTTTCATCTTTACTTGTTGTTCCAAACAAAATCTTTCCGTGTATGAGATAGCAGCGAGGATATATTCAAAAGGATTATCACGGTTGTCAATAACCATTTTTGCTCCCCGTCTGATCCAGTGAATGGAACTTTGAGAATACTGTTTAGAATGAATTAAACCAGTTCCTGATTTTGACTTAATAATTGAAACACGAATAAATTGATTAACTGCGACCAAGATAGCGGGACAATCTTGTTCTAATACGGCGTATTCGCCAGCTATGTATAATTTACCGGGTGCTTGTTCTGTTATCAAAAGAATTAAATCTCCTAATCAATTAATTTATATTAATTAGTTCAGACATGAAATACCTGGACCAAAACTTGCATTTATTATGTTAACATTATCAAATTCGGATACAAACCTATTAGTAATATCTTTTACATTTTTTAATTGACTTAAGATTTTTATATTAGGTCCGGCATCTATTGTAAAGTAACATTCTATACCATGTCGACGTAAATCATCTACAAGTTTGATTGCTTTAATAGTTGCGGGTTCAAAATATGTGAAACCTGGTTGTGCACTTAAATTGACTGCATGCATCTCACAAGCATTCAATTCTGCCAAACTGCCAATAGTTGAAAAATCATTTGCTTTAATTGCTGCAATCATTTGTTTTAATTCTGTTTGATTACGCGCAATCCAAGGTATAAAAAATGGCGAAGTTTGCGCCTGCTTCATGCCTTGAGTGGAAGACAAATTTTTTTGCTGATTATTCAGCTCAACCACAAGCAATCGCAAATCTACGTCAGGCTTTTCATCTAGAGCATAGGCATAAGATGATTCATCATCGTGTCCTTTTTGCCAAATAGCAAAACCACCATAAATTGATCTGCTGGCTGATCCTGAACCTAAACGAGCCAAACGCGAAAGTTCAACAGGGGACAAATTAAAACCATAATGTAGGCAAAAAGCTCCTGCTAAAGCCGCAAAAGCTGAACTAGAAGAAGCTAATCCTGCAGCTGTTGGAACATGATTATATGATTCAACTTTTAATTTGCCGGTCACAGCAAATTTTTTTTGCAGTAATTTTAAGAAAGAAAAAACACGGCTGCTGCTTTGTCCATTTTGTTTGACGCCATTTAACCAAAATTGATTTTCTAAACTATCTGAAATCTTAGTGTCAGTATAAAATTTATCAAGTGTCATTGACAAGCTAGACATCAAAGGTAAACGTAAACCTGAATCTGCTTTGCCCCAATATTTGATTAGCGCAATATTTGTATGGGCACGAACTGTTTTTTCCATAAAAATTATATTTCCTCAATCCAACTATTCGTAGCTATTTTTTGACATTTATCTGCTATTTTGACAGCATCTTGATGATTTTTGCACAAGGCAATTACAATTCCACCGAGTCCGCTACCAGATAATTTAAAACCTAATGCACCATTTGCAAGAGCAATTTTTTGCAAATGATCAATTTTTGCGGTTGAAAGATTAAATGAATGGAGTATCTCTTGTGCCCGATTAAAATATGAACCTACCTTTTCAGCGTCTTTTTTTAACCATGCTGATTTAGTTTCATCAGCCAGTTTGCCTAATTCCTTGATATTTTCTTTTACACCGGGGACTTTTGCCATCAAACCTTGAACTTGACTAACTGCTTTTTTAGTACTGCCTAATTCACCAGTATCCATTATAAGCAAAGTTGCGTCTAGTTTAGCTTTTAGCGACTTGGGGCCATCTTTTTGATTAAAAAAGATCAGATAATCTGAATTAACAGTTGCTGCATCAAGACCTGATGCTTTACCGTGATTAATCATTTCAGCATGGTTAGTAATTCCAATTATTTCTTCTTCAGTTAAATTAAGTTTGAAATAAGCATTCATTGCTCTTGTTGTAGCAAGAGCAACTGTGGCGCTTGAACCTAAACCACGTTCTATTGGAATCTCTCCTGTATAAGTTATTTTCAGAGTTTCATTACTGGCAGCTTTTGTCAGCATAGTTTTAACAACATATTTTAGTCCGTCATATTCAGATGGAGACATAAAAAAAGGCCCTTGATAATGAGCCGTATCCATCCACATTTGCTCTGCCGGTTCAACAGTCGTTTTAATATGCAATGATTTGATTGGCAATGCTAACGCATCATAGCCATAAACTACTGAATGTTCACCGATAAGAATAACTTTTCCGTGTGCTAAAAAACTTGATTTCATTTTATTTAAGATCCTTATTGTTTGTAAAAAAATTTGGTTCCTATGCTAAAATAATGACAAAGGAGAAGAGAACAGATGATCAAATTTCTAGTCGGTCGGCAAACCGATCCCATGCAGGAAAAAATTTTACAGGAAGCAGTACAAAATTATCGGACTTTCCCTGATCATAAAACTTTTGTCATCGTTCCCAACCACATTAAGTTTACCACAGAAGTCAGAGCAATAAATAGGTTGGCTACCAGTCAAAACCATACTGAGCAATCTGTCAAAAATCTGCAAGTTTTATCATTTTCACGTTTGGCCTGGTTTTTCTTAAAAGATGCAAAAAAGGGCTTGCCAACTGAACTTGATAATGCTGCTGCAGCAATGCTTCTTGCCAAAATTGTTGATCAAAAGAAAGATCAGCTGCACCTTTTTCAGACTACTAACTTGAATCCGGGCTTAATAAAGCAATTATATGATACAATTCTGCAAATTCGCGAAGGCAATTTGAATCTTGATGATATCGATCAAGATGCTCTTGAGCTTGAAACCAAAAATAAGATCTCTGATCTTAAAATTATTTATTCAGCGTTCATTGAAGCCATTACAGGCAAATTTTCTACCTCAAACGAGATACAGTTGCAGTTAAATGAATTTTTAGCTACACAAAAAAATTTAGATCAAGCAGACTTTTACTTTAGCGATTTTTCTCATTTTTCTCTTCAGGAATGTCTAACCGTCAAATTATTGATGGCCAAAGCCCATAGCGTCACATTGGCTTTTAAAACGCAGCTGGGTGAGATTAACCCAAAAGCTGAGCCAGGAGATTACGATTATGTCATTCAAACTACTATCAATAAACTATTACAATATATTAAAGTTCATAATTTGCCACATCAAATATTAACTACAAATGTTAGTCCCAGACCAACTAAAAGAGAGTTGCTCAATGAATTTTGGACTGGAGACGTAAGCAACATTGGTGATCTTAATCAAGTCCAACTCGTGCGTGCAGATAACAGATATGCGGAGGCATATTACGTAGCTCACACCATTTACCAGCAGGTTGCATTAAGACACTATCGCTACCGCGATTTCTTAGTTCTGGCACCAAATCTGCATGAATACGAGACATATTTAACCCCAATTTTAAGACAGAATCAAATTCCTTTCTTTAATGATTTACAACAAGAAATGAAGTATCATCCTTTAGTGGTCTTAATTGAAAACATCGCTCAGTTATTGTCGAGACCTTTTCAGACCCAAAATTTGCTGGCCATAATGAAGACCCGTTTAATAATACCTGACTGGTATCAAGACGAAACGGCTTATGTATATGATGTTGACCAATTGGAAAATTTTGTTCTCGCTCATGGCATAAACCATAATTTATGGCAGAGAAACTTTGCGGATTATATGGCAGCAGAGGTCATAGGATTAGACAAAATTCCCGAAGAAGTAAATAAAATAGAAAAATTAAAAGAATATTTTATCAAACAAATTACGCAGCTTTTTAATAGTTTAAAAGAAGAAAAGGATAGCCAAAAAGCTATTACGATATTTTTTAATTTTTTAACTAACAATGGAGTCAATGAAGTATTAGAAAAATGGCGTGCTGATGCCCAAGAAGATGGTGCTTTACAAGAAGCCCGGCAGTCAGAACAGGTTTGGGATCTTTTAATTAATCTGCTACATGATTATTTGTTAATTAACCCTGATAATTTTGATCCAGCAGGCTTTTTTGCAGTATTGATTAACGGCTTTAAGGAAGCCACCTTTTCTCAAATTCCAGCCACTTTGGATGCTGTAAATTTATCCGAAATGGGTATTGTTCAAGTCAGTGGCTACAAGCAGGTTTTTATTATGGGGGCAACGGTTAACGGCTTACCACAAATACAGAATACTCCCGGCTTTTTAAGTACAGAAAATCTTGCTGAATTAAAAAAAGATTTTGGCGAAGACTCTTATATTGAAGATAGGCAGCAGCTAAGTAACTGGGACCAAAACTACCAATTTGGTAATTGTTTGGCTTTAGCACAGGACAAAGTTTATTTGTCGTATTGTTTAGCGACTGATGAGGGTAGTACAGTACAGCCTTCAATTTATTATGAAAGGTTTAAAACTGCGGGTGCACCAGAATTTTCGCAACACAATTTACCTGAAGAACTTAGTCAGTTATTATCTTTTATAACCAATCCACAGGCAAGTTTAGGATATCTAAGCTATCTTAATCGGGCAGAAAAGAATATTGATGTTAAAGAATTGTTAAAGCTAACGGCTGAACTTTTACCGCAAAAAACAGCTAAAGTTATAGCAGGAAGCAATTTTATAAACGAACCTCAAAATATAGGTCCTGACTTGGCACAAAAATTATATGGTTCAAACCTCAATTCTTCTGTTTCTCAGCTGGAAACTTTTTATGAAAATTCATACGAATATTTTTTGACATATGGTTTACACCTTCATAAAAGATTTGAAAATGAATTGGATGCTATACAAGCAGGCAATTATTTCCACGAAACCTTCGACCGTTTAGTTAAGGAGTTAAATGACCGCTCACTTGATTTGAAAGAAATTGATGACGAAACACTAAATCAGTTACTTACAATTGCACGTACAAAAATGAAAAATGAGGCCAGATATCAGCAATTATTAAATGACCCATTTAATGAGTTTTTATTTAAGTGTCTTGATAAAACTACTAGTAAAGTAGCAAGTAATTGGCATCATGCAGTTTCCAAAACTCCTCTGCGTGCTAAATATTCAGAGTTAAGTTTTGGAAAAGGTGAACAGGTGCAAGGACTTAACTTTAAAGTGCCAGGCATAGAAGGTAATCATTACGTTAATTTAAGGGGAAAAATAGATCGAGTTGATTTGGCTCATGTTCCTGATCAAAACGGATTAATTGCTCAAGTAATCGATTATAAGTCCTCCGCTAAAAAATTTGATCTGGGGTTATTTTACCAGGGTATTTCTTTACAAATGGTTTCATATCTAGATGTGTTAATGCAAAACCACAAATTCTTTGCTGGATCTGACCCACTTTCACTTTTAGGTGCTTTTTATCAAACAGTTACAAGGCAAACAGAAAAGCTAAATAACAAAAAATTGTACAACAATAATTTGCAGATAAAAGAAGCATACTTAGATGGCCAAATTAAACTTAAATATACTGGTTTAATTAATGATGACCAGCTATTAATGCTCGCGGCTGAACCTGACTTAAATAAACCACGTAGTACTTCTTCCATTTATGCCGGAGTCAGTTCTACGAAAGATGGATCTTTAAAGTTTGGTGGCAGTTATTTCAATAGTGATGAACTTGAATTATTGCTGAAATATGACGAAGAGCTTATTAAAGATGCCTCCAGTCAAATTTTAGCGGGAAAAGTAAAGCTGAATCCCTATAAATATGGGAATGGAAATAATGCATTAACTTATTCTGACTTTCGTGATATTTTCTTTTTTGACGCCATGTTGAAAGAAAATAAGTATCATCAAGTAGGAAGCCTGAAAAGGGATGAGCTACTGGAAAAGATTAAAAAAAGGCTAAAGGAAGGAAATTAAAGATGGTTCAAGAAAAAAGAAAAACTCCATTTACAGCCGTTCAAGAAAAAGCTATAAATGATCATGGCCGCGACATACTAGTATCGGCTTCCGCAGGTAGTGGCAAAACCACCGTTCTTGTACAGCGCTTAATGAAAGAAATTCTTTCTGGCGTCAGTGTTGATCATCTTTTAGTAGTCACATTTACAAAAGCAGCTGCAGCTGAAATGAAAAAACGAATTAAAGAAGTATTATCAAATGAAATGCAGATGTCTTCAAAAAAATCATATTTGAGACAACAGTTAAATCTAATTGATTCTGCTAATATTTCTACGATTGATGCCTTTTGTTTGGATGTAATCCATCGTTTTTATTATGTAATCGACATTGATCCCAGTTTCAGTATCCTAACTGATGATTCTCAAGCGGAATTAATGCGTGAAAGAGCATTAAAAGAAGTTGAAGGAGAATTCCTAGAGAAAAAAGACAGGGACTTTATAGCTTTTTATGATAATTTTGCAGGTGACAGGGATGCTGCATCTCCACAAAATTTATTGTTAGACTTATATAATTACGCAATGGCTAAGCCTGATTATCGAAAATGGCTGCAAGGGCTAGCCCAAAAATATCAAATGGAAGAAGTAATCAAATCTTCTTTGTGGCAGAAAGAAATTAAACCTTATTTAGTCAATCTTTTCCAAAATCTTGCTGATAAGTTAGAGCATTTTTGTCAAAGTACGGTAATGGAAACTAAGGATCTGCACAAAACAAAAGAAACTTTTGACCTGTTTGAAAAGTGTCTTAGCAGCTATTTGCATGATCTGGAAAATGATAGTCCATATGATGAGCAACGAGAAAGATTGCGTGCCTGTGTTTTCAAAAGCGGTATGCGTAGATCAAAAAATTGGGACGAAGATATTGTTGCTTTTTATGATGAGTGCTGTGATTTTAAAAACGAAGCAAGAGAGCAAATTTTAACTACTTTTGTTTTTTTTTATGCTACTGACGAAAAAGAGCAATTGTCTATGATGCAAAAAGGTCAGCAAATAATGGCTGCAATTGTAAAAGCAGAACTGGCACTGATTGACCGTTTTAATCAGTTAAAAAGAGCAGAAAACCTGCTTGATTTTAGCGACATGGAGCAATTAGCATACCAAATTCTCAGCCAAGACACTTCTGCATCCCAAATGGCACGAACTTTTTATCAAAATAAATTTAATGAGATTTTGGTCGACGAGTATCAGGACATCAACCCGCTACAAGAAAATATCTTGCAATTAATTAAAAAAGATGGTCAAAACAATCTTTTTATGGTTGGTGACGTTAAACAATCAATTTATGGCTTTAGGCAAGCTGAACCAAGTTTGTTTTTACACAAGTATCAAGAAGCAGCCCTTAAAGAAAATCAAGCAAAAGAAGAAAGAATTTTATTGTCGGACAATTTCCGTTCTTCTAAGCCAGTTATTTCTATTGTTAATCAAGTATTTAAAAATATTTTGACGGATGATTTTGGAGGTATTGATTATAATAAGGAGAGTCAGCTGACTTATGGTGCCAAATATTATCCTTCAAATCTTCCTGATGCAACTGAAATACTAATTCATGAAAAAAATAGTGACCAAACTAACCCTCAAGAAGATTATCCTGACGATATTGACTCAGCTGAAATTGCTATGGTTATTAACCGTATTAAAAAATTCGCAGAGGAAAATTTGTTAATTTATGACAAAAATTCGCAAAATAGCAGTCATTTAAGACCTTTTAAGTACAGTGATATTGTTATTTTAACCAGAAGTCGCAGCAATAATCTTGAAATTATGCAAGAGTTTGCCAAAAGTCATATTCCGATAATGGTTACCGATGCGAAAAATTATTTTCAAACTTTAGAATTAACTATAATCATGAACTACTTGAGGATCATTGACAATCCAGATCAGGACATTCCTCTTGTAGCTGTATTAAGGTCACCACTTTTTAATTTTACAGAACCTGAACTCAGTACGATTAGAATTCATACGCAGAATGCCAGTTTTTACAACGCTTTAACTTCTTATGTTGCCGTGGGTGACGAACTTAGTCAAAAAGTAAAAGATTTTTTGAATCAACTCGAAGAATTGCGTAAATTTGCTGCAACACATAGAATTTCAGAATTGATTTGGAGCATCTATGAAAAAACCAGCCTGCTTGAAATTATGACCTCACTACCTAATGGCAAGCAGCGAAGAGTCAACTTAGAGGCTTTATATGAAAGGGCTGCTTCATATGAAAGCGCTGGTTTTAAGGGCCTGTATCAATTTATCAATTTTATCGAGCGAATGAGACGCAGCCAAAAAGACTTGGCGCAACCCCTTTTAACTAAAGAGGCCGGCAACTCT
This sequence comes from Lactobacillus sp. M0396, assembly GCF_016101625.1. Lineage (NCBI taxonomy): Bacteria > Bacillati > Bacillota > Bacilli > Lactobacillales > Lactobacillaceae > Lactobacillus > Lactobacillus sp. M0396. Next base: position 147,100 of record NZ_JACFQE010000001.1, on the reverse strand, counting down.
GTGCGTCTAATGACTGTACATAGTTCCAAGGGCTTGGAATTTCCCATTGTTTTTTACTTAGGCTTGCAACACCAATTTCAAAAGCGGGATTTAAGTGGCAATTACATTATAAATTCAGGTTCTGTAGGTTTAACTATCAAGCAAAAACATTATCGTGCTGATACCCTTGTTAAATCTATCGCCAATATATCCAAAAAAAAGCAGCTTTTAGAAGAAGAAGCTCGCATTTTATATGTAGGGATGACCCGAGCAAAGCAAAAGTTAATTTTGGTAGCTGATTTAAAAAATCTGCCTCGAACAATTGAAAATTGGCAAAATGAAGCTGATCAAAATGGACGTCTCACGTTGAGCAGTAAGCTTAACGCTTCAAATCCTATGAGTTTGATTGGTCCATCAATCAAATGGGACAAGCTTTTAAGTCAAAAAATTAATGATATAAATTCAGCGTTGGAAACAAGTCAGGAACTGCTTTATATCCAGTACCAAGATGAAAAGGTTTATCCTCAAGAAGATGCTGGTCCAGAGGAGAACAAAACTGAGAACATTTCATCATTAGAAGAATATACAAAAAAACTATTTAATTTTAATTATCCTTTTCAAGATGCCAGTCAGACAACTGCTTATCAATCAGTATCTGAAATTAAAAAAGCATTTAGCGATCCTCTTGATACCGAACTGGAAAATACGCACCTAATTTCTTCAACTAATCGTTACTTGCAGCCAATAGATACTAAACCTGATTTTCTGTTTAAAACACGGTTTACAGGAGCAGAAATCGGTACTGCAATGCACCTGATCCTGCAATACTACGATTATCATGGATCGGGAAACATCGACCAAGTTAAAGAAGAAGTACAGGAACTAGTTAAGCAAAATAAACTTAATAACAATATTGTTTCCAGTTTAGATTTAGAAAAAATAAATTGGTTTGTTAATAGTGATTTTGCAAAGAAATTTTGGCAAAAGCCAGAAAACTTGCACCGTGAAATTGAATTTTCGAGTCTGTTGCCAGCCGATAGTCTATTTGATAATTTCAGTGATGCAGACGCAAAAATTTTAATTCATGGTACAATAGATGGTTATTTTACCGAAAAAGATGGCATAATATTATTTGATTATAAAACCGATCATATTGATCAAACTCATTTGCAATTAGCTATCAAAAACATAAAGCAAAAATATTTAGGTCAGCTGCGTCTTTATGAAAGAGCTCTTAATTCCTTTGCTGACAAAAAAGTTAAAGCAAAATACTTGGTTTTGTTAGATGCATGCAAAATTGTTGAATTAAATTAACAGAAAGGAGGGTAATTGCAAAATGAAATCATTCGAGCATACCGTTTTTGCTGTAGTGGATTTAGAAACTACGGGAACACAACGGGAAGAAAATAATCATATCATTCAGTTTGGCTGCGCTATTATTAAGAATATGAAAGTTGTCAAGACTTACTCTTTTATGATTAATCCTCACCGCGAAATTCCGATAGCGGTGCAAAATTTAACCCATATACACAACAAAGATGTAGCTCAAGAAAAAGATTTTGCTTATTATGCACCCAAGATTGTCAAAATCTTGAAAAATACTGTCTTTGTAGCTCATAATGTTAACTTTGATTTGCCATTTTTAAATTTTGAATTAGTGCAGCACGGCTATGAACCACTAACTAATCGCGCAATAGATACGGTAGAGCTGGCAAAAATTGCATTTCCTACTGAACCATCATACAAGTTAAGCGATTTGACAACTCGCCTGCAGATTAGACATTTAAACCCTCATAAAGCAGATTCTGATGCCTACGGCACCGCTGTTTTATTAATAAAAATAATTGAACGACTTGAAAATCTTCCTCAAGCTACTTTAAATACGCTAAGCTCTTTGGCTCACGGTTTAATACGTGACACTTCATGGATTTTCACTACCATTGCTGATAACGCACGCAAGGAAAAAAGGCCGTTATCTTCACAATATCAGCAAGTACGACAAATAATTTTACGAAAACAAGAAAAACTTAATAATGTTGAACATCAACAGTCAAATGTTTTTCCGAAAAGTGATACGGACAAAAAGAGATTATTTAAAAATAAAATTAATTACCGCCAGCCTCAGGTAGACCTCATCAACCGAATTGAGCAGTTTTTGAGTAACCCTAAACAGAAAGCATTATTGATAGAAGCACCTAATGGTACTGGTAAAACCTTTTCTTACTTGTTTTCATATTCCTATCGATTATATACAAACAGAAAATTGGTAATTGCCACGCCAACCAAAGTACTGCAAAGACAAATAATAGATCAGGAAATTCCACAATTACTAAATGTAACCAAGTTGGATTTAAAAGCAGAAGAAGTAAAAGCCAGCAGCCATTACCTTGACTTAGATGGTTTTTATCAAAGTTTGTATCAGGGAACTCCAAATAAACTAACTTTGGTGTTACAGATGCGCATTTTGGTTTGGTTAACTGAAACTCAGACAGGTGATCTAGATGAATTGCAGCTGACTAATTATCGTGCCCCCTTATTTACCCAAATTGCTCACCCTGGAGATGCTCGTGTTGGCAGTATTTTTGCTGATGTTGATTTCTGGAATTTGGCAAGACAAAGGCAGGAGCAGGCTGACATTTTAGTTACGAATCATGCTTATTTAGCGAACCACTATAATGATACAATTTGGGGTCAAAATCCCTACCTCGTTATTGACGAAGCTCATCGTTTTGTTGACAATGTGATCACTTCAAGGAATGACTCATTTCAATTTGAATCATTGTGGGGAGTTCTTAATCATCTGCGTAATTTACTTTATTATGCTGATGACAGCGTATTTAACCAATATGGCAATGATGTACAGTTCAATTTTCTCTTAGAAAAATTAGATCCGGCAATACTTGATTTGATCAAAGTTATTAATCATTTGCAACGTTTGCTCTGTTCAAAAAAGAAAAAAGCTGTCAGTCAAAATACTTTAGCCAATGGCAACTTGCTTCTCAGTTTCAGGGGCATGGATCTTTTTCCAAAGAATAGTCAATTTTTAACTAAATTGGCGGAATTACAACGAAAATTAGAAAGCATCAGACAGAACACAAATCAAATCTTATTTAAGCTTTACAATGAAACTGACAGCTCGAATATCGATAGGGATGCTATTTTAAGTGAAATTTCTGATCAAATAGATCAACTTGATGACTATATCACCAAAAGCTATCAATTATCGGATTTACTTCGAAAAAAAGTCTATGTCAATTCAGAAGGGTTTATCATTACTTTAACTAATCCGCAAGATCCTTTAAGTGCCAATTTAAGCTGGCTAATGCTTGATGCAACGCCAGAACTTCATAAAATTTATGATCGCTTCAACCATATTTCATTTGTCAGTGCTACCTTAACCAGTGGAAAAGGGTTCGATTTTATCACTAAGCTTCTTGGCTTAACTGATTTAGCACCACAAAAGTATATAGGAACAAGCACATTTAAGTTGAGTAAACATCTTGAAGTATTGTCTGTGACTGACTTTCCCGATATTAACGATCCAAAGTATGAGAAAAATCTAATTCAGATTTTGGAAAAAGATCTGACAAATAAAAGTCATGTTTTAGTTCTTATGACAAATCTTGAACAAATAAAAAATGTTTTTAGTGCTATTATAAATTCTCCCAGTTTACGTGATTATGAAATTTTGGCACAAGGTGTCTCTGGTTCAAATAACCGGATTATTAAAAGATTTGCAATTGCCAAACAAGCACTTATTTTAGGGGCAGATAGTTTTTGGGAAGGAATTGACTTTCATGAATGTGGCGTTGATTTGGTAATAGCAACTAAATTGCCTTTTGAATCTCCTGATTTGCCGGAAGTTAAGTTACGCCAAAGACAACTTGTTGACAGAGGTATAGATGTTTTTAACTCTGATACAATGCCGCGGGCAATTATTCGCTTTAAGCAGGGGATGGGCAGGCTGATTCGTGGAGAGCAAGATAAGGGTCAGTTTTTAATACTGGATTCAAGAATCTGGTCTAAAGATTATGGTTCAGTTTTTCTGGCAGCCGTACCAGTTAAAGTAAAAAAAACATCTTTAAGTAATTTACAGGAAAAGTTAACAAACTATGATACAAGATGATACAAAACAAACATTTAAATTTTTAGCATGGGTATTTATAATTTTGATCTTTTTATACTTTGCCTTCATTGTTATTTTTTATAAAGCAGGTAATCCAGAACGGTCAGAAACTCGTGAACTCAACAGAATAGCCATCGAAAAGACTCCTATCAAATATACAGAAAAAAACTATCATTTAAATCGTGGTGTTAATAGTTATGCGCTTAAGGGTCTAACAAAGGACCATAAGACATACTATTTTATCTATTTGCCAGGATCTAAAAAAGCATATCTTTATTCAGCAAGCAGAGGCGTAAATGAAGGACTCATACGTAATAAATATATTGCAAAAGAACCCAATGAAAAAATTACTGAAGTAAATCTGGGCTGGTATAAAAATAAACCTGTTTGGGAAGTAAGTTCTAAAAATATAGCTGGTGAATATCATTATCAGCTTTATAATTTTAAAGATGGAAAATTAGTAGGTTAAGTCGCTAAATTGATCAAACTTTGGTATCATTAATTTGATTACGATAAGGAAAGTGGAATAAAAGTTTATGACAGAATTAATTTCAATAGAAGATTGTCGCAAGCATGTTGACCAAGAAGTACGGATGCACGTTTGGTTGACTGACAAACGTTCAAGCGGCAAAATAGTGTTTTTACAATTACGTGATGGTACTGCCTTTTTTCAGGGAGTAGTTCGTAAAAATGCAGTTTCTGATGAAGTGTTTGAAATTGCAAAATCTTTGCATCAAGAAGCAAGTTTTTATATTAAGGGAACTGTACACCAAGATGAGCGCTCCCATTTTGGTTATGAAATTCAAATTTCCGACTTAAAGCTAATTACTAACAACGAAGGTTATCCCATCGGTAACAAAGAACATGGGATTGAATTTTTGCTTGACCATAGACATTTATGGCTTAGAAGCAAACGTCCTTTTGCAATTATGCGCATCAGAAATACTATTTTCAAAGCTACAGTTGACTTTTTTGAAAATGAAGGCTTTGTAAAATTTGATGCTCCTATCTTTATGCATTCTGCACCTGAAGGAACTACCGAATTATTTCACACGGAATACTTTGGAGGAGATGCTTATCTATCACAATCCGGACAACTATATGGTGAAGTTGGAGCAGAAGCATTCGGTAAAATTTTTACTTTCGGTCCAACTTTTAGAGCTGAAGAATCAAAAACGCGCCGTCATTTAACTGAATTTTGGATGATGGAGCCAGAAATGGCTTGGATGCATCAGGATGAATCTCTTGATTTGCAAGAACGTTTTTTGTCATATGTGACTGGTCAAGTTCTCAAGCATTGTCAATATGAATTAGAAATTTTAGGTCGTGATCCCCAAAAATTACAGCCTGCAGCACAGGGTAACTATACACGCTTGTCATATGACGATGCAGTAAAGATATTGCAAGACGATGGACGCGACTTCAAATGGGGTGATGATTTTGGTGCTCCTGACGAAGCTTTTATTTCCGAAAAATTTGATCGTCCATTTTTCATTGTTAATTACCCGACAAGTATTAAACCATTTTACATGAAGAAAAATCCTGATAATCCTAAGGAATATCTATGTGCAGATGTTTTAGCACCAGAAGGTTATGGCGAAATCATGGGTGGTTCTGAACGCGAAAGTGATTATGAAACATTGCTCAAACAAATTCATGAGGCCGGCTTGAATGAGAATGATTACAGCTGGTATTTAGATTTGCGCAAATACGGCAGTGTGCCTCATTCCGGCTTCGGTATGGGCTTTGAACGTGTTATTGCTTGGATCTGCAAATTAGATCATGTCCGTGAAGCTATTCCATTCCCGAGAATGATTAATCGTCTAGAACCATAAATTAAAGTTAATAGTATAGTTAAAAGTTGAACTAAAAAATATTTAGTTCAACTTTTTTAAAGGGAGAGATTAATATGCGCTATAATGATTACCGCTTCTTTGGTTTCACTACTTTATCAAACGGGTTACTTGCTTATTATCCACAACTTAATATTGACGATGCAGAAATGATGGTCATTATCCAATTGGAAATGTTTGCCCAAAAAAACAATTCTTTTCCTACCAATGAACAGATTGCGGCTAATACTAATTTTTCTGTTACAGAAATCACTGCTTTAATTCAAAAATTAATTGAAAAAAATTTAATTGTAATTGACCAAATAACTGACAAGAGCGGCATGATTGGAAACAAATATAACCTTAACCAGTTATATGATAAACTGGACCAACTGTTGAAGAATAAAACTTTGTCTGTCAATAAAAAAATGACTGCTAAAAAAGCGGAAACTGCAGTTGATAACACTCCGTTAAATCAATTAGTAAGGCAGTTTGAAATTGAATTTGGTCGTTATTTAAGTCCAATAGAACGAGAAGAAATTTCTGCCTGGCTTAATGTAGATCACTACGATCCAGCTATTATTAAGTTGGCCTTGCGCGAAGCTGTCTTATCTCAAGCATATAGCCTAAAATACGTTGACCGTATTTTGCTGAATTGGCAAAGACATAACTTAAAAACAAGTAGTGAAGTTCAAAAGTTTTTGAGGAGGAACCGCTAAATGAAAGCAGAAAAATTACTTAGTAAAAATGAAGCTAGAAAAGTGTTAGAGTGTATCAACCGAATGTATCCTGATGCCAAAAGTGAATTAGTTTGGGACAATAACTTTCATTTATTATGTGCTGTCTTAATGAGTGCTCAAACAACAGACAAGATGGTAAATCGAGTAATGCCAAAATTTATGAAGGATTATCCTGAACCTAAGAATTTGGCCGTGGCAACAATTCCAGAAATAGAAAATCATATTTCCCAAATTGGGCTTTATCATTCAAAAGCTAAGCACTTAAAAGAAACTGCGGAAATTCTAGTTTCAAAATATGATGGTAAAATTCCAAAAGATAAAAATAAATTAATCTCTTTGCCGGGAGTCGGTGAGAAAACTGCTAATGTTGTTTTAGCAGAGGGATTTGGAATTCCTGCGATAGCAGTCGATACACATGTGTCACGAATTTCTAAACGATTTCATATAGTGCCTCAAAATGCCAAACCTCTTGAAGTAGAAAAAAGGTTAGAAGAAATCTTACCAAAAGACGAATGGATTCATACACATCACGCAATGATTTTATTTGGTCGCTATTCTATGACAGCGCGTGATAAAAATGATCCTTACAGTTATTTAATAGAAAAATAGTGTTTAAAAAATAAAAGTTTAGTATAATTTCTTTATCAAAATAATATTAAAGGAGACTATACTATGAGTGGTTGGCAAACGACTAATTTTATTTTAGCAATTTTATTTTTGGGTTTTGCTTTATTCTTATGGCTTCGTCCATATGATGGAACTGGCGTTCCTAATACTATGTATGTAAAATTGATTTCCTTAACTGTTTTAACAATATTTTTTGCCTTTATTTTTTTAATAGAATTCATTTTTTACCTTATACTGAAAAACAATAAAAAATAAAAACGTCGAAAGATTTTTCGACGTTTTTATTAGTTAATGTTCATTATTTTCATTGTTGGTTGAATTGTTGCTTTCTCCTCCAGGTTTGTTAGGTTTTTGTTCTTGATCAGAACTGGTACCTGAATCAGAATTGCCAGATTCATTATTTTGACCTGAATTTTGTGAATTATTTTCACTAGTATTGTTTTTATTCTTGTCTTTTGAATTTTTCGCTTTTCTTTGATTTTTATCAGATTGCCTAGTTGAGCCATTTTGATTGTGATGAACAGAATATCTTCCCTGAGTATTAGTTGAAGATGAATCATTAGTGTTAGTTTTTTCATCATCTTCATCATAATCGCTGCTGTCATCAACAATACCAATAGGAGAATGGCCACGAACAAACAACTGCCATTCACCTGTAGATGATACCTCTGGTGGATTTGAGTTTTTAGCGATTTTAGCCCGAATCACAGAGTCAGGTTTTTGCCAATCAACATTTTCTTTATTTCTCATTAAATAAGTCATCATGTTCTTATAAAAAAGCTGTGCAGATTGTTGACCAACACCAGAAATAGTACCATCTTTCAGATTATCATAGCCCGTCCAAACACCAATTGAATAGCTAGGGGTGTAACCCACAAACCAGGAGTCTTTAGGTGTTGCAGCGTATGCTGGGTATCGTGCCAAATCCTGTTCTGAATATTTAACAGAACCAGTTTTCCCCGCATGATATAAACCTCTAATCTGTGCGTTGGTTCCAGAACCATGTTTAATTACTCCTTTCAACATGTCTGTAATCATGTAGGCAGTAGCCTTGCTCATCACTCGAATGCCTTCAGAGTCATAATTTCTGGTAAGTCCATCAGGAGTTTCGATTTTAGAAACAAATTGCGGTTTATGATAGATTCCCATCGTAGCAAATGCACTAAAAGCACCAGCCATCTGCAAGCTTGACGCATTTACACCAATCGCCACTGACAAGCCTGAGTCCTCAGGAACATTGATATCCATTTTCTCAGCAAATTTTGTTGCTCGTTTAACACCAACTTTTTTCAAAGTTTTGACTGCGGGAACATTACGTGACTGTTCCAAAGCATGCCTCACAGTCATCATACCATCATATTTATTATCCCAGTCGTAGAGCTGGACATTTGTTCCTGGATAAACATACTTGCTATCATCTAACATTTTTGCTGTTGACCAATTGAGATATTCAATTGCTGGACCATAATCTAAAACTGGTTTTATCGAAGAGCCAGTTGATCGAGTGGTTTGTACTGCACGATCTAAACCCAATTGAACTGAAGAGGGCAGGTGCCTTCCACCAAGTATAGCTACTACGTGACCATTACTTGGATCAACCACGGATGCTCCTATTTGCATCTTGTCATTAGTAAAAGGAACCAGACCACTGTTAGCCAATTGATAAAGTTTCTTTTGAGCTTTTTGGTCCATATTAATGGTAATCTTTAAATTGTCACGAAAAGGATCAAAGCCTTTAGCTCTGACTTCGGCAATTGCTTCCTTTACATAGGGATCATTAATTTTGCGTAAGTTAGATTGCTTACGCTGATTATGAGGTTTTAAACCCTTTTTTATGCTTTCTTTCCTAGCTTCATCATACTGTTCCTGAGATATTTTTTTATTGTTTAACATTGCTTTTAGAACAATATTACGCCTATATTTTGCATATTTTGGGTAGGTATAAGGATTATATACGGTTGGTCTATTAGGCATTCCCGCAAGCATGGCTGTTTGCGCTAAGTCCAGATCTCCAATCTTTTTGCCATAGTAATAGTTAGCGGCGGTGCCAATTCCGGTATTACCATAATTCATATATACCTTATTGATATAAAATTCCAGAATTTCATTATGGCTGTACTCTCTTTGAACTCTCATAGCCAGCCATGCTTCCTGAGCCTTTCTGCGTAATGTTCTTTGGGAAGCAGCAGTTGAAAATTTTGTCAGTTTAACTAATTGCTGGGTAATTGTAGAACCACCTGCAGAAATGCTTTTGCTTTTAGCGTTAGTTAACATTGAACCTGCAATTCGAATAGGATCAATTCCCAGCTTGTCTCTGTAAAAGCGCTTGTCTTCAACTGATACAATAGCATCTTTTAGTAGTTGCAAATCCTTGCTGTCTTTGACGTATAACCTTTTTTCGGTACCAAGGGACATGATAAATTTGCCATTTGTGTTGTATAACCCTGACGATCCGCCACTTTCAAGATCAGCTCGACTAATGTTTGGAGCATCTTTAGCATAATAGGCAAACAAACCTACACCAGCTACTGAAATTAAAAAAACACCTAAAAATGTCCACTTAAGTATTTTACGCCACAATGGTTTAGGCAAACTTTGCCGGTAATTCTTACGTGATTCACGTCCATTATTTGAGTTTGAATTTTTATTTATCATCGTGTATTTTCCTATCCGAGATAAAAGAATCTATGGCTTTCAGGTATGGTAGATTAGGTTGAAAGCCACTCTTAATCTCTATTGACCAATCTTCGACTTCTTTTAACGTTAATGAACTTTTATCTTTAGTCCACCAAGCTTTTATTATTGCACTTGCCGGAGTTACAAAATAGCGGTTTAAGCTTGTAAATCTTATTATTGTAAAGCATATTCCTTTTTGCTTCAAGCATTCTGCCAAGTGAATTATTTGATGCTCGTGAAAATTTTTTAAAGGAAAATTGGTTTTATTTTTGGTCTCTTTTGCTTCAAAGTCCAGGTAATAACCTTTATAAACCCCATTATAATCCGTAGTGGATTCTTGGCGAAAATAGGCCTCTTTTATTACTGCACGTGACCTTTTAGGGTAGTCTACCTTAACGATTTGAACTGGCGTTGGCTTTTTATGCACCACTGCGATTTCTTTTGTACGATAATATTTATTAGATTCATTAATCATCTGCTCAAGGTTCATCCCCCGGTCAGAAAAATTAATATTTTTGTGTCTTCTTTTTTGGTGCTTGACTTGAGAAGTATAATTTGATTTGCGAAAAGCGGCAGAACTGCCTGTTGGATATTTGACCATAAATATCACTCCTGCTAGCATTATAGCAATAAAGAAAAAGTTTTTGAACAAGGAGCTATCTGTTTCATTATGCAAAGATTGTGGGTAACTGGATACCGTAATTATGAGCTTAATACATTTGGAGACAAAGACCTCAAGATAAAAATTATTAAAATGGTTCTAAAAAAACATATGATAAGCCTAATAGAAAATAACCAACTTGACTGGGTAATAACTGGAGCTAATTTGGGTGTAGAGCAGTGGGCAAGTGAGGTCGCAATCGACTTGCGACAAAAATATTCTTTAAGGGTTTCTATCATTGTTCCTTATGAGGAATTTGCCAGCAGATGGAATGAAAATAATCAGGAAAAGTATCTCTCTTTAAAACAGCAAGTTGATTTTTTTGCTTCCACTTCAAAAGAAACTTACCAAAATCCTGTTCAACTGCGCAATTATCAAAACTTCATGCTTATGCATACAGATAGAGCCCTGATGATCTATGACCCAGAAAATCCTGGAAAGCCCAAGTTTGATTATAATTTAATCAAAAAATACCAAGAAACGACAGAATATTCATTAGAATTAATTGATTTTTATGATCTGCAGGATGAAGCAGAAGAATTTCAGGAAAATCAAGATGACGAATATCAAGAATAAGATAACTTTGTTTTAAAATTAACATTTTAGTTTTAAGCCAGTCCAGTTTTTGCTAGAATAAAAGTGATATAAAAGGAGTTGTATATTATCATGGCAGATTTAAATGATATTCAACTATCCACTCAGGATATTTTAAAAAAACAATTTAGAACAAAGGTTAAAGGTTTGGATCCACATGAGGTTGATGTTTTTTTAGACAAAGTAATTGCTGATTACGATACATTTGAACAAATTATTGAAGATCTTTATGGTCAGATTGGCAAGTTGCAGGGAGAGTTGATGGACGATCGACATAAAGAAGATTCTATTCAAGAGCAAAAGACCAGAAGAGTCAGTCCAGCTGCTACTCAGGAATCAGTGCGGACTTATACACCGACCCAAGAACGTTCCACTCAGAGTTTTAGTCCAACAAATGAAGCAGATTCGCAAAAAGAAAATTCTACTAATATGGCTATCATTCAACGCATTTCGACTCTTGAACGGAAGGTATATAATTTGGAACAGCGAGTTTATGGGTTACAAAAAGAGTAAGCTTTGATATAATTTTTAATGGTGCAAATTTTGAGCAGTCGCGGTTTGATCTTGAAAAGGTCAGGCTGAGGAAAGTCCACGCACGCACGAGCTGCGATGCTTGTAGTGTTCGTATTTAGCCCAATAAGCTAAAGAATTTACAATTACGGCGAAAAAAGTGCTAAATCACCATTATGACATGCATGAATATTCTGAAAAGTGCCACAGTGACGAAGCAGAGGCGGAAACGCTTCTGGTGGAACGAGGTAAACCCTGCGAGCGTGCAACCCAAACTTGGTGGGGGCGTTTCAATCTAAGGAAATGAACTAAAGATTGGATTGCTGATATTTAGCAAAGATAGATGGCTGCTGAAGGTATTTATGCCACAAATACCTGAACAGAACGTGGCTTACAGAAATTTGCATTGGCAGCGTTGAGCTTTTCAAAGGGCTCAACGCTTTTTTTAAAGAAAAGAAAGAATAAAGATGGAAAAATATCAATTATATACAACTATGGGCGTTGGGTTTGAAAGTGTTGTTGCCAAAGAACTGCAGGCAATGGGCTATAAAACGCACACTGAAAACGGGAGAGTCTTTTTTACCGGTAATGAAACTGATATTGTCAAAACCAATCTCTGGTTAAGAACAGCAGACCGCGTTAAAATTTTACTAAAGGAATTTAAAGCCACGGATTTTGATACTCTTTTTAACCAAGTATATGAAATTGATTGGGCAGAATTACTACCTGTTGACGCTAAATTTCCTGTGAAAGGCAGATCAGTCAGGTCTAAATTACATTCTGAGCCAGGCATTCAATCAATCGTAAAAAAAGCGATTGTTAATAAAATGTCCGATCAGTATCATCGTCGCGGCTTCTTGCCGGAAAACGGTAATGAATATCCTCTTGACATTCATATAAACAAAGATATTGCAAGGCTTTCGTTAGATACAACTGGGGCCAGTTTGTTTAAAAGGGGTTACCGCATTGAACATGGGGGAGCTCCTCTGAAAGAAAACTTTGCGGCAGGATTATTAGAACTAACTCCATATGATGGCAGTCATCCCTTAATAGATCCAATGACTGGTTCTGGTACTCTTGCTATTGAAGCAGCCTTAATAGGAAAAAATATTGCTCCAGGAATTTGGCGCCAATTCGCCTTTGATGGCTTTGATTGGTTTGACAGCACTATTCATAATGAATTGGTAGCAGAAGCAAAGAATAAAATCAAACCACTTGAACAACCTATTTGGGCGTGTGACATTGATCAGTCTATTTTAGAAATTGCAAAATTAAATGCGAATAACGCAGGTGTATTACAAGATATTTATTTTAAACAGGTTGCGGTAAAAGATTTTGCTACGGATTTACAAAATGGGGTTATAATTGCAAATCCCCCATATGGTAAAAGACTGAAAGATCGAGAATCTGCCGAAAATCTTTATAAACAGATGGGCGACTCACTTCTAAAATATGATAGTTTCAGTCAGTATTATTTAGTTGGAGATCCTGCTTTTGAAAAATTTTTTGGTAAAAAAGCAACAAAAAAGCGAAAGCTATTTAATGGCAATTTAAGAGTAGATTTTTACCAATATTGGGCAAGAAAAAAATGATTACTGAAAAATCAAATACGGAGTTTTGGGTTATTACAGACACTCACCTAATTGCTGATAGCTTGCATGATAATGGCCATGCATTTCAACTTATTCAAAATACTAGTCAAGGTAAAGATCTGGCTTATCAAGAAATAGCTCTTCGAGCTTTTACTGATTTTGCTAATCAAAAGAAGCCAGCCGCTATCATCGTTACTGGAGACGTAACTTTTAACGGAGAACTTATTTCTGCACAAAAATTTGCGGAAATATTTAGTCGTTTAAAAGCAACAAAACTATTGGTTTTACCTGGGAATCATGATATATATGATGGTTGGGCGCGTGCTTTTAAAGGTCCAAATCAACTTTATGCTCACCAAATAAGCCCAAGGGACTGGCAGGAAATATTTAAAAGCTCATATGACTGCGCACTGAGCATTGATCCTGATTCATTAGCATACAGTGTTCAATTAAATCAGCGTTACCTTTTATTGCTACTAGATTCCAATATTTATGGTAAACATGAGGCAAATGGTGCCCCTGCTACTGAAGGACAAATAAATGAGGAACAAATTATCTGGCTAGAAAAACAGTTGGAAAATGCTAAAAGAAATCATCTGAGACCACTTCTATTTATGCATCATAATCTGTATGCTCATAATCCGGCAGTAAATCGTGGCTTTGTCCTAAATAATGCTCAACTTTTACGTCGTCTGTGTGAGGATTTCAACATTAAAGTTGCCTTTTCTGGTCATATACATGCTCAAAATATAGTTGGACCATTAGAAAGAACACCTACGATAGAAGTGGTCACCTCAAGTTTTTGTTCATATGACCAGGGATATGGGGTAATCAAGGTAAGACCAGATAACATTAAATATCAGCGTCATACATTTAACATGAAACCATTTTTGAATAAAAAAGAGCTGGAAGATCAAAATTTAGCTCATTTTCACCATTATTTGAAGGAAATTCAAATAAAAAATTTAAAAGGAAATTCAAATAAGAAAGATAATTTTAATAATGAACAATCTGAGCTTCTGCAAAAGGTAAATCATTTGTTTATAGAGATGAATTATCAGTATTTTACTGGTCACAATCATATCGAAAAGGAGCAATTAAAAAAATTATATTCTTCTCCAGAATTTAAAATTTTAGTCAATCAAAGACCTCGTTTTAGCAATTACATGAAAACTTTATTCGATACGACTGATCATAGCAATCTTGAAACAGAAATTTGGTATTGAAAAGGAGCCTTATGAGAAAAAAACATTTCATTATTTTAGGTCGCAGTGGATTAATTTATTTCAGCTGGGTATTAATAGTTCTTTTTTTATGTCTTATTTTCTTATATGAAAGTACAAAAATTTTCAACTGGCCGGCTTTAATTTGTGCCTTATTATTCGTGATATTATTAGTTCATACTTACTTTAATTCTTATTGGAACAATGAAATATTTAAGTTGCCATTTCGTGCTAAAGCAAAATTGACATCTGAACCAGCAATTATTTTCGACTGGCAGCTGCTAAAAATTTATAAAATCAGAATTGCTGAATTTGGTCAGTATTACTTATTAAGATTTGAAAAGTAAAGCAGGCAGACCTCTGCCTGTTTTTTACATCAGTTAAAAGTAAATTTAGCGTAATTCTTAATTTGTGACTGGCAATGCATAAAAATTGATCAATATTTGTTATAATGACAATTGATTAAACAAAAGGTGGGACCTAAATTCTAATATGAAAAGGATATTACTTAAAATGAAGAGTTAGATTTAACAATTTACATTTATAGAAAGAGGCATGCGCAATGAAATCAGATATTCAAATTGCACAAGAAGCTCACGCATTACCTATTAATGAAATAGCCGCAAAGGTCGGCTTAAGAGATACTGACATTGAACCTTATGGTAACGACAAGGCTAAAATTAACTGGCAGGCAATAAAACGTACCATGGCAAACCAACACCTTGGTAAACTTATTTTGGTTACCTCTATTTCACCTACTCCTGCTGGAGAAGGCAAGTCAACTATGACGATTGGTTTAGGAGATGCCATAAACAATCAGTTACATCAAAGAACCATGATTGCTTTAAGAGAACCGTCAATGGGGCCAGTTTTTGGCTTAAAGGGCGGAGCAACTGGAGGAGGTCAGGCACAGGTAATTCCAATGGAAGACATTAATCTCCATTTTACCGGAGATATGCATGCTTTAACCGCCGCAATTGATACTTTGGCTGCACTAGTAGACAATTATATCTATCAAGGAAATGAACTTAAGCTAGATCCTGACAGAATCCTCTTAAAACGCGGAATTGATGTGAATGATCGCAGTTTAAGAAATATTACTGTCGGACAGGGTTCAAAGTTTAATGGTGTTGAGCATAAATCCAGTTTTGCAATCACAGTTGCTAACGAATTAATGGCGATTCTGTGTTTGTCGACTGACATCAACGATTTAAAAAAGAGAATTGGATTAATGCTCGTTGGTTATACCATTGATGATCAGCCTGTTTTCGTTAAGGATCTTGGTTTTGAAGGTGCAATTGCTGCTCTTCTTTCCAACGCCTTAAAGCCCAACCTTGTACAAACTATTGAGCATACTCCTGCTTTAGTGCATGGTGGCCCATTTGCCAATATTGCTCATGGTGCAAACACAGTCATGGCAACGAATTTAGCCTTACACCTAAGCGACTACGTATTGACTGAAGCGGGATTTGGTAGTGATCTGGGTGGTCAGAAATTCATGGACTTTGTTTCTGAACATCTTGATAAAAAACCAGATGCCAGTGTAGTTGTGGCTACTGTCCGTGCCTTAAAATATCAAGCTGAAGGAACTACTGATAACTTAAGTAAGGAAAATCTGTCTGCTTTACGCGACGGTTTTGAAAATCTTAAGAGACATATGAATAATATGCGTAATTATGGTCTTCCAGTTATTGTTTTAATTAATCACTTCACTACAGACACTGAAAATGAGCTTAATCTTTTACAGAAATTGATCAAGGAACAAGGAATTGACTCTGTTGTGGTAGATTATCATGAACAGGGATCAAAAGGTGGCATAGATGCAGCAAAAGCAGTCCTTGATTTGGCAAATTCTCAAAGTGGTCATCTTATTCCGACTTACCAAAAAGATGATGACGTTAAAACTAAAATTGCAAAAGTTGCGCAAAAAATATATCATGCAGCACGAGTAGAATATAGTGAAAAAGCGGAAAAAGATATTCAAGAACTGGAAAAAATGGGGAAGGATAAGTTGCCTGTAATTATTGCCAAGACACAATATTCATTCACTGATAATCAAAAATTGTTAGGTGCTCCAAATGATTTTACCTTGCATGTTAAAGGTGCCAGTTTGAAAAATGGAGCAGGCTTCATTGTCATAACCACCGGACATGTTTTAGACATGCCTGGGTTACCTAAGCATCCTGCTGCATTAGATATTGATGTTGATAACAACGGCAAAATTAGTGGCTTATTTTAAAAGTAGCAATGCAATTTTTATATTTAATTATTTCGTTATTAATAGTGATCTTCGATCAGGCTTTAAAGTCTTTTATTGCTGGTAACTATAGACTTGGTGAATCACACCAGGTTCTTCCTCATATTTTTTCATTTACCTACGTGCAAAACGAAGGTGCTGCTTGGAATATTCTTCCTGGTCAAATGGGACTTTTTTATTTAATTAGCATTATTGCCATCATAGTATGTTTATATTATCTGTTTATTAAAAAATTTCATAGTAAGCTTTTCAGTACTGGAGTTGCATTAGTTCTTGGGGGAATAATAGGTAATTTAATTGATCGGATTCATCTAAAGTACGTCATTGATATGATCCAAGTCGATTTTATTCAATTCAATATTTTTAACATTGCCGATTCTGCAATAACAGTAGGGATAATACTCGTTTTTATTTATCTTCTGTTTTTTGATGAAAGCGAAAAAAATAATGCCTGATAAATATCAATTCGTAATTCAGGAGGAAAAAGGTAGAATCGATAAAGTGCTCGCGACCAAAATTCCATCTTTATCACGCTCAAGGATCCAAGATTTAGTGCAAGATAAAAATATTTTAGTCAACAGCAAGGCAGTTAAAACTTCTTATAAGGTACAAAAAAATGATTTGATTTCAGTTAGTGTACCGAAGTTAAAACCTTTGGCAGTAGTTCCAGAAGATATACCGCTTGATATTATTTATGAAGATCAAGATGTAATAGTTGTTAACAAACCTCAAGGTATGGTGGTTCATCCGGCTGCTGGACATCCAGATCACACTCTTGTCAATGCTTTGCTGTTTCATACAAAAAATTTAGCCGAAAGTCCTGAAGGCTTTCGGCCGGGAATTGTGCATCGAATTGATAAAGACACATCTGGTTTATTGATGGTGGCCAAAAATGCTTTTTCGCGTGAAAACTTAGAGAAACAGTTAGCACAAAAGACTAACAAAAGGCTTTATTTAGCAATTGTACATGGGAATTTTTCTGAAAAATCTGGAACAATTGAAGCTCCGATCGGACGTGATCATTATGATCGTAAAAAAATGGCTGTAGTTGAGAACGGTAAAAATGCAGTCACTCATTTTACTGTCCTAGAACAGTTTCAAAAATATAGTTTGATAAGATGTCAGCTTGAAACAGGGCGTACACACCAGATTAGGGTACACCTTGCGTATATTGGGCATCCCGTTGCAGGGGATCCATTATACGGACCACATCATACCTTAAAAGGTAATGGTCAATTTTTGCATGCTCAAGTTTTGGGATTCGAACAACCACATTCAGGCAAGTGGCTGGAATTTGAAGTGCAGCCTCCACAAATTTTTTTGCAACAATTGGCTGACTTAAGAGAAAAAAGTGATTAAATGAAACGATATTTAATTCTGGAAAATGGTCAATCATTTCCGGGAGAGGGATTGGGAGCTTCAATAATTTCAACAGGTGAATTAGCTATTCAAACTGGTAATTTTGGTTATCAGGAAGCTTTAACTGATCCAACAAACACAGGTAAAATTTTAGTTTTTACTGCTCCTATGATCGGTGGCAATGGCATTAACGCAATAGATTATGAAAGTATTAATCCAACTGTAAAAGGAATCATTGCAAATGATGTAGCTCAAAATATCTCAGATAGTAATAACTTTCAAGATTTAGCTTCCTTTTTAAAGGAAAAAAACATACCGGCTATTTATAACGTTGACACCAGGGCTTTAGTTCATCTTTTAAATAAAGAGAAAACCATAAAAGCCTCAATCATGGATACAAATGACGAACATGCTTTTGATCAAATCAAAGCTTTAGTTCTGCCTAAAAACAAGTCTGCTACTGTTTCAACTAAAAATGCCTATGCGGTACCTAATGTGGGTAAAACTGTAGCTATTATCGATCTGGGATTAAAGCATTCTATGCTTAGAGAATTGTCTTTACGAAAAGTCAACGCTACCGTTTTACCTTATAACGTCTCAGTACCTGATATTAAAAATCTGCGACCGCAAGGAATTATTATTTCAGGTGGTCCAGGAAAAGTGGATGAACTCAAAGAGAACCTTAATCCTATTTTGGCAGCATTTTATAGGAAAATTCCTCTTTGGGGAATTGGTCTGGGCTTTTTGGCCTTAAGTGAATTTCTTAATTTTGAATTAGTTGCTTTGCCTCAATCATATAATGGCATTAATTATCCTGTTATTGACCAAAATACGAATGAGATTTGGCAAGTGGCGATGAATATAGATCAATTAGTACTGCCAAACAGCGTCCAATTTGAAATGGAAAAAGAATTATACGATCTCCACAGTGAGTTATTAGCTGGTTACAGTAATAAAGCCAATAAGGTAATTGGTACAGCTTTTAATGCTGAAGGTGCTCCTGGAAGTCTAGATGCTCTTCCTATTTTTGATAGTTTTGTAAAGATGATGGTGTAAAAATGCCTTTAGAGAATGACTTAGATAAAGTTTTAATCATTGGATCTGGCCCAACCTTGGTTGGTAAAGTATCTGAAACTGATTTACTAGTTGAAGATGCAATTCAAGCACTTTCTGAAGAAGATATTCAAGTTGTTTTAGTTAATCCCAATCCTGCAACTATTTCTACTGACAAAAAATCTGGGCTAACTGTTTATCTTGAACCAATGACACTGGAATTTCTAAAAAGAATAATTCGCATGGAAGAACCAAGTGCTATTATTTCTGCTTATGGCTCAACTACAGGATTAAAAGTTACACGAGAACTAGTTCAGGATGGTATATTGCAAAAAATGGGAGTTAGGTTGCTGACCTTGAACAAACAAACTCTCACAATGGATAATCATCAAAAAATGAATGCTTTTTTGGCTGAAAATCAAATTGAGGCTAATAAATATTGGAATTTAACTGATTTCAGTGCTGTTGATATTCAGAAACAGCTATCTGAAAAAGTTCAGTTTCCAGTAATGCTTATTAAAGAAAATACTTCAGCCAAAAATACACAAATTATTTTTGACAATGTTTCCGATTTGAACGAGTATCTAACAAAAGAAAAACAATCAGAAAGTTTTTCCTTTGGCAATTATCATTTGTCTGAAGATCTTTCCTCTTGGGAAGAAGTCATTGCAAACATAATTCGTGATAGCTCTGGAAATATCCTCTTTACCAATTTAGCTGATACTGTTGAATCCGTAGCTATTAATGCAGGAGATTCTGCTACAGTAATGCCAGCTTTAACGCTAAACAACGACCAAGTACAGAAAATTCGTGCAATTGCTAAAGTAATTGCCAACAAATTAAAAATCGTTGGAATATTAAATATTCATTTTGCTGTCAAACATGAGGGAACAAAGTTCTCTGTAAAAATTTTATCAATAAAACCCAGGTTAACACGCAGTGCAATTTGGTCAAAAAGAGTGGGATTGTACAGCTTAGGTTATATTGTATGTAAAGTAGCTATTGGCTACCGTTTAGATGAAATAACAGATCCCTTATCAGGTCTCAATGCTGCTGTTGAGCCAACCTTAGATAAAGTTGCAGTCAGAATGCCTTTCTGGTCATTAACACAATCCGGCAGCAACCATTATTTATTAGGTGCCAAAATGCAAGCCAGTGGTGAAGCAATCGGAATAGGAACGAATTTTGAATCTGCTTTTTTAAAAGGTCTTGCATCATCGGTTAACCTAAAAATGTCACTTAAGATTTTTAAAACTGAAAAAGCGAAAGAAAAAAACGAAATAGCAAGTGATTTAGAGCATCCCGATGAGTCACATTTAATTAAGCTTTTAGCTGCAATATCTAAAGGTTTCAGTTATCATGATCTGCAAAGAATTGTTCATATTCATCCAGTTTATTTTCAAAAACTTGCACATATTGTGGAGATAGGACAAAAATTAGCAGCTGGAAATCTAACAGATGAATTATTGATTGAAGCGAAAAAGAGAGGATTTCGCAACGCGTTAATTTCTGATCTTTCTGATACTGATATTAATGCGATCGAAAAGAGGCTTATAAAATTACATTTGAAGCCGGCTTATCAGCAAATAGATGGATCAGCGGGAACAATTAAGCCGTTGGTTAAGGCATACTATGGCTCATATGGAGTTCATGATGAAAGTCAAGCGTTATCTGCAGCTAAAAAAGTGCTAGTAATCGGTATGTTACCCTCGCAAGTTTCAGTTACAAGCGAATTTGACTACATGATTAGTCATGCAATAGATACTTTACATAATAATAATTATGCCACTGTTTTATTATCAAATAATGATGAATCTGTAGCAATTAGCTATAAAAGGGCAGATAAGGTTTATTTAGAACCTATAACCCTTGAAAGTATCTTACATATTGCTAAAAAAGAGCAAATAAAAGATGTTTTAGTTCAGTTCTCTGGCAAAGAAATGAATGCTTTATGTAAAAAACTAATAGAAAATGGTTTAAATATATTAGGCAGTAAAAACATTAATCCGAAAGATCGGATTGAGCAGGTTTTAACTAAACCATTAAAAAGTTTAGGTCAAAATAAACTTTTAACAACAGTTGATAAGACAGAGGCTAAAAATTTTATCAATGAACATGGATTTCCAATTCTCATTGGCGGATTTAATAATATGGGCGTTAAGCAAAAATCTGCTGTTGTCTATGATTTGCCAGCTTTAAAGAAATATTTAAAGGAAAATCAATTATCCAAGGTCAGTTTATCTCATTTTATTGAAGGAAATAAATATGAAATTACTGCCATTTCAGATGGTAAAAATGTCACAATTCCTGGTATTATTGAGCATTTGGAGCAAACAGGATCTCATGCGTCAGATTCAATAGCTGTTTTTAAGCCACAAAATTTAACAAAAACAGGCAAAAAGTTACTTACTGAATATGCTATTGAGTTAGTCAAACGCATAAATATGCGTGGTATATTCACGTTACATTTTTTGATTGTTGCAAAGAAAATCTTTTTACTGCAAATTAAGCCATATGCTGGTCACAATATTGCTTTTCTTTCTAAGGCAATTGGAAAAGATATTACAAATTGTGCAACGGAAGTCCTTATTGGCAAGAATTTACCTGATTTAGGCTATAAAAACGGTTTATGGCATTCAAATAATTTTATTTTTGTCAAAATGCCAGTTTTCTCATATATTGATTACCAAAGTGAAAATACGTTTGATTCAAAAATGAAGTCATCTGGATCCGTCATGGGGCGAGATACTGAGCTTGCAAAAGCTTTATACAAAGGCTATGAAGCCAGTGGCCTAAAAATACCTAACTTTGGTACAATTTTTATTTCTGTTCGTGATGAAGACAAAGAAAAAGTTACGTCATTGGCTCAACGTTTTTATCGTCTGGGTTTCAAAATAATTGCTACTGAAGGTACTGCTAATGGCCTAGCAGAAGCTGGAATAACCACAGGAATTGTTTCCAAAATTAGTCATGGTTCTCACAGTCTGTTAGATAAAATACGACAACACAAAATTGATATGGTGATTAACATTACTAACTTATCCGATTCTGCTAGTGACGATGCAACCAGAATACGTGATGAAGCTTTGAATCAGAATATACCTGTTTTTTCAAGCATCGAAACCACAGAACTTATTTTGGGTGTTCTAGAATCACTGGCGTTAACTACACAGCCAATTTGACAATAAAGCGAAAATGAAACGAGGATGATTTATTCATCCTCGTTTTTTAGTTTATTCTTTTGCTTAATACTCGTTCTTTTTCGGGGGTTACTTCAATTGAATTTTGTCCAGTATAAATTACGAAACCAGGTTTTGCGCCATTAGGTTTTTTTACTCTTTTATCCTGCACATAGTCAACCTGTACATGAGCTGAATTTTTAGCTTTAGAAAAATAGGCCGCAATTTCCGCAGTTTCTAAAATGTCTTTTTCTGTTGGTTGATCAGATTGCAAAATGACATGCGAACCAGGAATATTTTTTACATGAAACCAAATATCAGTTTTATTAGCTTTTTTTAAGGTGAGCCAATCATTTTGTAAATTATTTTTACCAACTAAAACAGTTTTACCAGATGAAATGCGAAATTTATTGAGGTTTTTCTCAGTGATTTTCTTTTTACGTTTCGGTTTCTGGGGTTTTTTAATGTAGCCTTGATTCATTAATTCTTCGTTAATTTGATCGATATCTTGTGGTTCGGCATTATCGATCGCGGTTTGAATAGTATCAAAATAATTTAAATTGTCTTGAGCTATTTTTATTTGTTCTTTAACGTGTTTAATTGAATCGCGCAGCTTTTTATACTTGGTGAAATATTTTTGACCATTTCGAGCAGGAGAGAGTGCCGCATCAAGCTTAATTTTTAGTGGTTGATTATTATCATAATAATTAGGCAGGTCAATTTCAGTCATTCCCGGTTTAACTTGGGACAAATTTGCATTAAGAATTTCACCTCTAATTCTATATCCTTCAGAATTTTCAGCTTGATCCAATTGCTTTTGGAGCTTAACTATTTTTTTGGCTAATTTTTTATGCTCGTTTTTTACAACTCGTTCAATTTGACTTGACTTTTGTCTTACCCAATCCTGATTTGATTGATATTGATAAAAACTGTCTAAAGCATGATTAATATCTGGATCAGAACTTTCTTTAGTTAGGTTAAGATGGTAAGGCAAATAAGGAAAAATCTTTCGCTTATTATTTGGTGTTTTCAGAATAAAAGCACCTTTTTTATTAAACTGATCCATAAAAGTTTTAAAAGACGAATAAGAAAAATCGTCTTCCAAATAACCTGCAAGCTCTTGACGATCGTCTCGATCAATCCCCCCAATCTGACCGGCGAATTTTTCAGGATCGGAATTCGAAGCCCTTTTATTAAACTCTGTTTCCGTCATCTTGAAACCATCAATACCAGATATAAGAGGAGGTAACTCATATTTAGCTTTGGGTAAGAGTAACCGCACTCTATTTTCATCAGGATTAATTCTTTTGAGCAAATCAATTATACGTCCATTTTTCTGGTCATAAAGAATAACATTGCTATGTCTGCCCATTAGCTCCAACGATAAGACTAACTGAACTTGATCTCCAAGCTCATTACGATTACTAAAATAAAAATTGACAATACGGTCAACTCCTAGTTGGTCAATTGACTGTAGAATTGAGCCTTCTAAATATTTACGTAACACCATAACAAAAGTTGGTGCCTTATCAGGATTAGCAATAGTTTGCTCAATAATATAAAAACGTGGATACTGAGCATTGGCAGATAATAGTAATTGTATATTTTTTCTGTCTTTTCTAAAAGTTAGCACTAGATCTTGTTCAAATGGTTGATAAATTTTGGAAAGCCTGCCACTTTCTATTTTTGGTTTAACATCATTTAGCAGGCTATGTATAAACAAACCATCAAAAGCCATAATATCACCTCAAAACACGCTTTCTATTATACCAAGTATTAGGCGATAAGTGCTTGTTTAAAATATATTTTATTTATAATCTTAAAATAGAGTACCACTAATTATATAGTAATCATTTTTGAAATAACTAAAGAAATCATTGCAAAAAACTGATATACTGGTAATATAGATTTAAAGTTATCAGTATAAATATTTATAAGCTAAAAATAATAGTAACAAATATTACTATACAATTAAGCATGAATGTTTCACAACTTTTCGTTTAGCTTTTTATGCATTTTCATGCTTTTAATATTGCTTAAATTTAAGTTTATAAAATATTTTTATGTTTTGTTTTAATCAGAAAAGGTAGTTAAATGGACGTTTTATCTTTTAGCACAATTGCTGGAAATATTAAAAACGAAATAAATAAAAAGTGTGGGTTAAATCTTTCGCAAACCAGAATTTTGCTTTATTTTTACCATAATGGTAATACTGCTTTAAAAATGGGAGATTTAGCTGAAAAATTAAAAATATCACTTTCAACATTAAGCAGACAATTGCAGCAAAAGAAAACCATGAGTTTTGTAACAATTAGAAGGTCAGAAAGTGACTCAAGCAAAACAGTTCTGTTAAATGATCTGGGGTTGAAAAAAATTTCTGAACTGAGAAACGTTTTAAAAGAAATAGAAGCATCACTTTTGCATGGTTTAACAGAGCAAGAAATAAAAGCATTTGACCAAACTTTTGCTAAACTAGTGCAGAAAACAGAGAGAACAAGTTCGCTGTAGTTGATGGTCGAAACACTTATTTTTTTATGCTATAATTCTTGTATGTTGTACACACAAAAGCGAAAGGTAAGTTAGATGAAGATTGCTTTAGTTACTGATAGTACTAGTGCCATAACAAAACAAGAGGCAGAAAGAAATAACATTATTGTTGTTTCAATTCCAATCATTATAGGTAAAAAAGAGTATTTGGAAAATGTTGATATAACTTCTGATCAGCTTTTTAAAATGCAGAGAGAGGGCGCAGATTTTCCTAAAACTTCTCAACCAAGTACTGGCGATTTAATTCGTCTTTTTGACAGCCTAAATGATAAGGGTTATGAAGCCATTATTGCTATTACACTTTCCAGCGGGATTTCTGGTTTTTATCAAACATTATGTAATATTGCTGAAAATCATCCAAAATATAATTTACATGCAATTGATACAAGAATGACTGTTCGCTTACAAGGAAATTTGGTTTTGGCAGCAGCCAAAATGATAAAAAATGGTCTTGATCTGGATACAATTTTAACTCGACTCGAAAAGATCCGTTCAACTATTGATGAAATATTCGTGGTTAATGATTTAAATAATTTAAGTAGAGGAGGGCGCTTAAGCAATGCCGGTGCTTTTATCGGCTCAATGCTAAATATCAAGCCGCTGCTTACTTTTAAAGACGGCAATATAGTAGCTTTTGACAAAATTCGTTCTATGAAACGAGCTTTTATCAAAATTAAAAAATTAACGGTAAAGAAAATAGATCAATTGCCTTATAAAGATAAAATCAAGCTCTTTATTATTGACTCCAATGACAGCAGTCAGGTAGACGAAGCTAAAGCATTTTTAACAGAAAAATTTCCAGAGCAAAACATTTCCGTTACGAAATTTAGCCCTGTTATTGCCACGCATCTAGGAGAAAAGTCTTTTGCCATTGGATGGATGATTGATATTGATAAAATCGATTTGACTAAATAAAAGCAACCTTTTGTAAGATTGCTTTTTTTGTTACAGAAGTATGAGGATATTTATGAAAAAGCAAATGGATCAAATAACAAAATGGGCTGTAGAGTTACAGAGTATTGCTCAAAACGGTATAGAATATGGTTATGATCGTTTTGATCGGGAGCGCTACGAACAAGTAAGAAAGATTGCTACCGAAATGATGGCAGCAAAAACTGGACTATCAATAAATGTTGTTAAAGGCTTGTTCAGTAGTGATGATGGGTACCAGACACCTAAAGTTTCTACTCGAGCTGCAATTTTTAGTAAACAAAAAATCTTACTGGTTAAAGAGACTACAGATAATTTATGGTCAATGCCTGGTGGTTGGTGTGAACCTAATATAACTGTTAAAGAAAATTGTATAAAAGAAGCCGAAGAGGAATCTGGGCATAAAATTGAAGTTGAACAAATTATTGCAGTGAATAACCATTCAACTAATATTTATGGTAAAAAGCGAATTAAAAGAGCTATTAATGTTTGTAATGTCATCTTTTTATGTAAAGACTTGGGTGGGAAATTTTCAAAAAATACCGAGACTGATAAATGTTCATTTTTTGAACTCGATAATTTACCACCTTTGTCATTGCCACGAAATTCTTTAGCAGAAATAAAAATGTGTTTTGAAGCGAATCAAAATCCTAACTGGCAAACAAAATTTGAATAAAAAACAGGCTCTGCATCAAGCCTGTTTGTGATCACTGTTCTTTTTATCTGCTTTTGAGATCTCATTTAAAGCAGCACGTTGCTTTTTTTGATCAACATGAGTATATAAATCGGTTGCTGAAGTTCCTTTTTGGCCCAGTTGCTGAGCCACCAACACTTGGTCTTTGGTTACACCATATAGTTCAGAAGCCACTGTGTGACGTAATTTATGAGGAGTGAGGGGGTGCCCAAAAGCAGCTGAATATTTATTGACCATTTTCTCGATAGCGCTAGTAGTGATCCGACGTGTTTTATTATGCCAGCGAGTCAGGAAAAATGCTGAATCGCTTTTGACTGCCAAATAACGTTGCTTTCTTATTTTCTTATACTCTCTGATGTAAACCAACGTCCATTCAGCAATTGGCACGCTGTCTCGTTGGCCACCTTTGCGGGTTACGTCCAATGTGGCCTTTTTAAAATTAATGTCTGGCAAATCAATTCCTGCACATTCAGAAACTCTTATTCCAGTTCCTAAAATTAAAGCAATAATTGCCATATCGCGTTCTTTATTTGCTTTAAATCCTGGTAAAGCATGTTTATTGCATTTAAATTCATAATTATTTTCAATAAAATCCAAAAACTGGTATTTTAATTTTCCTGTGTACATGTGCGATTCAAGAACATGGGCTCGATAGTTTAAAGTTTCCGTATTATTAAGAGAATCAATTTTGAGCATAACATTGCGTTCAAAGTACGGTTTGCCATTTATATTATCAGCAGTAATGGTTAAAAACTTAAAAAGGGATCTCAAGGCATTAATAGACCGATTTATTGTTGTAGGCGAATTCAAGTTGCCTTGCTTATTCTTAGTATGACCTAAATAATTAATGTAAAGCATAATGTCATTGCGTTGCAGGTGAGCTAAAGTTTGAGTTTCAATACTTTTGTTATTTTCAGCTTTTGAAATGCCTTCATGACGGAGCCAGTCAAAAAATCTTCTGATTTCTGTTAGATACTGATAGGATGTAGCTAAAGAGTGACTTGTGCCAAAATTGTATTCTTTAACAAAATCAGGCATTTTATTTAATTCTTCATCAATTAGATCTAAATATTTCTTTGTTTCCACGTAATAAATTTCTCCTAGCTTCAAATATTAAGTTATATAATTCATTATAAAACAAAACTAGAATGTATGTTTGTGTCGTGTATACTTATTATGGAATAGAGGAGAGGGAAAGGCGAAAATTACATTTAATGAAACAAAATACTGCTTTGGTATTTTAAAGATAAATCTTTTAAAAGTTTGAATTGAAATTTCGCCTTTAATTGAAATTAATCTAAAAAATCATATTCAGCTTTGCTAAAAAACATTCAACGAATACAAAATAACTAAACTTGTTTATTGTTTTAATATCTTTCATTAAAATTATAGTTTTAATGAAAGCAACTATAAAATTCTTTAATAGTTAGCACGTTTAGAAGTTGAAAAAAATTATGTGAGCAGACTTTTTATACTTAAAATTGAGATTTTAACCATTATTACTCAACTGTTATCAAAGCAATTCTTAATTAACTTAATTAAAATATATCAACGCAATTTTATAGACTTTCAATATTAATTAACAAAACACTTTTATTAATAAAAATTCAAGTCATTTCTGATGAGACTCAGAGGCAACTCGATGACCAATTGATAAATTATGCATTCATTTTGATTTTAACGAGCTCTGAATTGACCTGTGACAATCTCAAAGTAAAATTATTTTGTTTAAGTCAAATGCAGTCTCAATCTCATAAGCTCTCTTTCAATTTTTTTGTTTTACTTTACATAATATATATTATACGAAGCAAAATCAATGAAAGAAGTATTTCTGACATTCTGATACTACTCTATTTTCATCAAAGTATATCTCTAATTAGATTATATTAGTAATATTGGTAAAACTAATTTTTATTTAGATTGTCATAAATTTGCTTTTGAACTAAAAATTGTATCTTACATTAGGTAAAATAATACTTATTGTTTGTGAAATTTGTAAATTAAATAATTACTAAACCATTTTCTTCATATTATTTGATTTATTTAAACTTTTTACGTTATAAGTGTAAAAATATAAATAAAAGCGTTTTCTATAATAGATAAATATATAAAAACAATTGGATTTTGATTTTTCACTTAAGCGCTTTTCTCCTTGCCCCTCTAGCAAGCGAATCCATACTTTGATATAATATTTGCCACTCTTTCCTTTTTCACTTTAAGTTTAATTAATTGGTGCTTTTTTATTTTATTTTTCCAAAAAATAGCTTACAATACTATGTGGGGTATAGTTTAAAACATTTAGTTTGAGTATAATTTTGCCAAAAGCAAGTGTTTTATTCATTATTATTTTTGTTTTATTGTTTATTTCTATAATTAATCTGTTATTATAGAATATGGAATTATTTTTTGAAAGGGTTGAATTTATTCCATGAGTATAAATTTAGGAAAAGAAATATGCCGTAGGCGGCGCGAACAAAAGTTGACCCAGGAGGATCTCGCTGAACTAAGTGACTTATCGGTTAACTTTATTTCTCGTTTGGAAAGAACAAAAAATCAAAACATTAGTATTCAAAAGCTCGATTCAATTGCCAGAGCTTTAAATACCACTACACCAGATATTATCATGAATGCTTACCGCTTTAAGGAAGTTAAAGTAGAAAATCATCAAGATAATACTCCTGTATTTATTAAGAAGGTTCTTAATGAACTTAGAAAAATGTCACCTGACAAAGCTGAAAGAGTATGTAAATCATTCATTATTTTGGCCAAGGAAATTAACAAAGATTAAAAAAAGCACGAAATAGTTAAATCTATTTCGTGCTTTTTAAATTACTTAAATGCTTCAGTTAACGGTGGAACAACCTGTTTTTTCCTTGAAACAACACCAGGTAAGCTGATTTCTGAATCTTTAACTTCCCCAAATGCCTTTTCAAACGAAGCCAAAGCTTCGTTTGAACCTATAACTAATGCAGTTGAGTCTGAATCGAGTACATTAGTTATAAGCAGCATAAACAAATCATAGCCCTCTGAATTTGCTGAATCTTTCATAGTTTTCAGGAAGGCTTCTTTGCGTTCTAATGCTTCTGGCAAGTCAACCACATTAATTTGAGCTACCCGTACATTCTTGCCATTTAATTCAAATGATTTGGCATCTAAATCGATTAGTTCTTCTTCTGATTTACTTGCTATATTAGTTCCAGCTTTTAATTCATCCAAGCCATATTTTTCGTAATCTACGCCAGCAATTTCGGCAAGTTCTTTAACGGCTTTTTTATCTCTATCAGTAGTTGTTGGTGATTTTAGCAATAATGTGTCAGAAATAATGGCAGAAAGCATAATACCAGCAATATTCTTAGGAATTTCAACTTTAAAATGCTTATAGAGACCAAACATAATTGTACTAGTACAACCTACCGGTTCAGCAAGATAAAATAAAGGCATACTGGTGTTGAAATTCATAATTCTGTGGTGATCAACAACATGAGTTACAGTAACCTGATCAATGTCTGATACACTTTGCTGTGGTTCATTATGATCAACAAGCATTACTTCTTTAACTTCATTTGCTGCTGTTTTGATCACTCTTGGCGCTTCAAAACCAAACTTCTTTAATGCAAAAGCTGTTTCATCATTAGGTTCGCCTAAAGCAACCGCCTCTGTGTTGTAACCCAGCTTATTCTGCAAATATGAATAAGCTATCGCTGTACCAATTGCATCTGTGTCAGGATTTTGGTGACCAAAGACCAATTCTTTTTCCATTAGATTTCCTCTTTTTCTTTTTAAAATTTTACTTATATAATTAGTTTACCTAATAAAGGCTATTCTTGACAGAACAAATTATAAATTTTTGTCTTACTTCAAAAGAACTTACAAGATTATGTGGCAACATCAGTCTTCCAAAAACTTTTTAAATTCTTTCAAAAAGTTTTGTATACGTGGGACTTCTTTTTTACCCTTTCGATAAATAAGTGAAATTGTGAACTTTTTAATGCCTTTTAAAAATACAGGTACCAAATTAATTTCACTTTGATTTAGGCGGTAATAAGAGTCACTTACAATTGTATCATAGCCAGTGTCCTGCGCTGTCTCAACCATCTCCTTGGTAGAAGTAAAAGTTAAAGGAACGTTCAGACCATTTCTTGCATTCACCTTACTGCCGAGCTTGCCTTTAAGTATCTGAGTTAAATAAAAGCTATCTGGATAAAGAACCCATTTTTTTCCTAAAAACTTAGAAACTGGATAGGACTTCCCTGCTTCAACATTTCTATCGTGAGTTAAGATAGTTAATTTGTCTTGAGTAACTTTCATTAATTCGTATTGATTTTGTAAATTCGTCTGACTCTTTTTAGTAGTTTCGGGAAGATAAAGCATTGCTAAATCAACCAAATTATTATCAAGATTATACCAAAGATCTTTACGATTGAAATAAGAAACACTGATAGTTATATTGGGATAGTTTTTATTAAATTCAACCAAAAATTTTCTAAGAAGATCAGAATTGACGCTTTCTAAAACACCAATTGCGATATTGCCTTTGTCAGCCTGAGTAAACTCTTGTATATCGCTAACAACAGAGTTAATAGTCCCGAGTAGCTTAATTGCCCCCGTTTGCAACTGCTTACCAGCTTCAGTCAAATAAAGCTTTTTCCCCATTTGTCCAAACAAAGGTGTTCCGATTGCATGTTCAATTTTCTTTATCTGCTGAGTTAAAGCCGGTTGAGTAATACCAAGGATTTGAGCAGCTTGAGTGTAGTTCATGGTATCAATTAATTGCAAAAAATAATGTAGGGATTTGGTTGAGAGTATTGTATCTGTTTTAGGCATAAGATTATTCCTTCTATCTTAATAATAATATGGCTCTATTTATATGCTATTATCAATCAAAAACCCTTTTGTGTCAAAGTAATATTTAAATCTTTTGAAGCCATTCCATAAATTATTAATATCATTAAATAAATAAAAATTTATTCTGCTCTTAAAGGCCTTCCCAATTTTATATTAACTGGATGACCGTCACTTGTCGTATCTAATACAAAAGAACCATTAGAATATCTGTCACCCAAAGGATAATCGCAAGTCGAAATCTTTACATGCCGGCTGCTTGTTGTTGTTATCAGCAGGGTATGGTCTTGGCCATACGAAGTAACAGCAGCAACACGGTGCGGCTTAGTTTTAAGTTCCCTTAAAACTAATACTCCTCGTTTGGCACGGGATACTTTATTGACTAGCCCAGCCCTAAACTGCTTAAAAGCTCCTCTTTGTGTAATAATACCTATGCGAATTAAATTAAGATAATCAGGATTTATGACTATATACGAAACTACATAGTCTTCATCCTTTAAATTCACAGATTTGACTCCAAATGATTTGGCACCAGATGCAGGAATTTCAGTCAAATCATAGCGGACAGCATAAGCTTTATGCGTAAATAAAATAATCTCTTTATTACTTTCAGGTTTTACTAAATCAACACGAACAACCTTACTGTCTGTTTTTTTCATTTTCATTGCAGTAATTGCGCGTGAACGGTAAGTTCTAGTAGGCTGGAGATTACATAGTTCCAATTGTTTTATATAACCATCATTAGTTGCAATTAAAAAGTTTAGTTTTTGGTTTAATTGTTCAAAATCAAAGACGCGAATGATGTTCTCATTCTCGCTTAAGCCAATTTCCTGAGACAAATGCTGACCGGTTTCTTTCCACTTCGTTTCGACTAATTCATTTACTGGTCTAAAAATGACATTACCACGGTCAGTGAATAAATATAAATTAGTTAACGTTGACAGAGTCTTTTCGAATACAACGTCATCCCCACTCGGCAAACCATTATCCTCATCATCACTAGATTGCCAGGAACGAATAGATGACCTCTTTAAGTACCCATCACGACTGATTAAAACACGTACTTGTTCATCCGCTACCAGTGCTTTTTCATCAATTTGAATCTTAGCGGTTTCGGAAGAAATCTCAGTACGTCGAGGATTACCAAATTCCTTTTTGACGGTCGTTAGTTCCTTAATTATTTCTTTATCTAAGATTTTTTTATTAGACAAAAGTTCTTTAAAACGAGCTATTTTTTCATTTAGTTCGCTTTGCTCTTTAACCAAAGCATCAACATCAGTGTTAGTTAACCTATACAGCTGTAAAGACACAATTGCTTCTGCTTGCCGGGCAGTAAACTTGAACTTATCTGATATATTTTTCTTTGCCTCTGCTTTATTTTTAGATGCTCGAATTACCTTAATTACCTTGTCTAAAATATCCATGGCATGAATCAAACCCTGAATAATTTCAAGACGCTCTTCTGCTTTATTTAAATCAAATTTGGTTCTCTTGATTACTACATCTTTTTCATGTTCTAAGTACGAAGACAATATATGCTTTAAACCAACTTGCATGGGAGTCATATGATCAATGGCAACCATATTAAAGTTATAGGAAACTTGCAATTCAGTATTCTTGAATAAATAATTCAGAATATTTTGTGCATCAGCACCCTTTTTTAACTCTACTACGATTGATAAACCATGACGGTCAGTTTCATCACGCACTTCCGCTATACCATCAATCTCCCTGTTAAGACGAATTTCATCCATCTTTTTAACTAACAAAGCTTTATTAACAGCAAAAGGAATCTCAGTAATGACAATTTCTTCGCGATGCCCTCTAATTTCCTGAATTGAACTTTTTGCTCTTACCTGAATGCGTCCACGTCCAGTTTCATAAGCTTCCCGTAATCCTTTTTGTCCTAAAACAATGGCACCTGTAGGAAAATCAGGACCTTTAACAAAATGCATTAAATCATCAAGACTTGCATCAGGATTCTTTAACAAATAAATAGTAGCATCAATTACTTCTGCCAAGTTATGCGGTGGAATCTCGGTAGCGTAACCAGCCGAAATACCTGTAGAGCCATTAACTAGTAAATTAGGAAACCGAACAGGTAAAACCGTTGGCTCATACTCAGTATCATCAAAGTTCAAGACCATGTTGACAGTATCTTTATCAATATCTTGTAACAACATATTGGAAATCTTGCTTAAACGTGATTCGGTATAACGCATTGCAGCGGGACCATCGCCATCCATTGAACCATTGTTACCGTGCATTTCAATCAGAGGTTCTCGCATTTTCCAGTCTTGAGAAAGGTGAACTAGGGCACCGTAAATGGAACTGTCACCATGGGGATGAAAATTACCCATGATATTACCCACTGCTTTAGCCGCCTTTTTGAATGGCTTGTCATATGTATTATTATCTTGAAACATAGCGTAAAGAATTCTTCTTTGCACTGGTTTTAAACCATCACGAATATCTGGCAAGGCACGCTCTTGGATAATATACTTAGAATATCTGCCAAATCGCTCACCCATGACTTGCTCAAGGGGCATTTCACGAATTCGTTCTTTTGTAGCCATTAATTAAAAACCTCTTTATTCATTTTCTTTTTCTAGGATTGAAACATTATCCCCTAGTCTGAACTTAACGTTTTCTTCAATCCACTTTCGCCTTGCATCTGCTTTGTCACCCATTAGTGTAGTCACACGGCGTTCAGCCAAGGCAGCATCATCAATTTTTACCCGAATAAGCAGCCTTGTTTCTGGATCCATTGTTGTTCTCCACAACTGTTCAGCATTCATCTCTCCCAGACCTTTAAATCGTTGTAAAGCATAACCACGGCCCATTTTCTTTTCATCGGCAGCAAGTTCTTCATCAGTCCAGGAGTACTTTACCTGAGCCTTTTTGCCGCGACCTTTTTGCAAGCGATAAAGAGGAGGTAAAGCAATATAGACTTTGCCGTGCTCAATCATTGGTCTCATATACCGGTAAAAAAAGGTTAACAATAAAATCTGAATATGGGCACCATCATCATCGGCATCCGTCATAATGATTACTTTATCGTAATTTGAATCTTCTACATTAAATTCAGTACCAACACCAGCACCAATAGTGTAAATCATGGTGTTAATTTCTTCATTTTTAAATATATCCTGCAATCTTGCTTTTTGAGTATTTAAAACTTTTCCACGTAAAGGCAATATTGCCTGGAACTTACGATCTCGTCCCTGCTTTGCGGAACCGCCGGCAGAATCCCCCTCAACTAGAAAAAGTTCATTCTTTTTTGGATTACGTGATTGCGCCGGTGTTAGTTTACCAGACAGGACTTCTTTTTTATGGCGTTTTTTGCCATTTCTACTCTCGTTACGAGCCTTTTTCGCAGCTTCACGAGCATCTCTTGCTCTTTGTGCTTTTTTCACCAGCTCTTGTGCCAGTTCACCTTTTTCCATCAGGTAATAAGACATTTTTTCATAAACAATTGCATCAACAACTGATCTAGCTTGAGGAGTTCCCAGTTTGCCCTTGGTCTGCCCTTCAAACTCTAATAGCTCTTCTGGAATTTTAACTGATAAAACAGCGCTTAAACCTTCACGGTAATCTGACCCATCAATATTTTTGTCTTTCTTACCTAACAATCCTTGTTTTTTGGCATAATCATTAAAAGCACGAGTAAAGCCACTTCGTGCACCTACTTCATGACTCCCACCATCTGATGTACGCACATTATTTACAAAAGAAACCAGATTTTCGGAATAACTGTCACTATATTGACCACTAAATTCAACTTCAATTTCGTCCTGTTTACCGGAAAAATAAAAAATATCGCTTAAAGTATCTTTACCTTCATTCAGATAGGATACAAAAGCCTTTATTCCTTCATCATATTTAAAATCATCATGATGTTGGGGATCACGCTCATCTACTAAGACAAAGCGCACACCTTTAAGCAAAAAAGCCGACTCACGTATGCGTTCCTGAATAGTTTCATATTTATATTTAATAGTCGAAAAAATTTTTTCATCTGGTTTAAAAGTAATGGTGGTACCTGTAGATTCCTTTGTTTTACCTAAGCGCTTCAATGTGCCAACGGGATGACCGCCATCTTTAAATTCTTCTTCATATTCAATTCCATCCCGTATAACTTTAACATCCATATAACTGGAAAGAGCATTAACGACAGAGGAACCTACTCCATGAAGTCCGCCGGAAGTTTTATAATTTTGCTCGGTAAATTTACCACCAGCATGCAAGACAGTCAGGATAACTTCAATTGTAGGCTTGCCAGATTTATGCATGCCTGTAGGCATTCCACGACCAAAATCACGTACCGTCACACTGTTATCTTTATGAATCGTTACGTCAATTTCTTTACCAAATCCGGCCATTGCCTCATCTACTGAGTTATCTACAATTTCATAGACTAGCTGATTAAGACCATGAACATCAGTTGATCCAATATACATACCCGGCCTTTTCCGTACAGCTTCCAGGCCATGAAGAATCTGAATTGATGAGTCATCATAGGAATTTGTTTTTTTACTTGTTTTAGTCAAATAGACTCCTCCAGTTAAAAATCATTTATTATTTTAATCCTCATACTTTGTAAACTCTGATAAAATAGCATTAGACTTTAAGAGAGCAGGATATACATGATAAATTTAAATTTAATTCTGATATTTATTCTAGCATATTTAATAGGTTCGTTTCCTACTGGCGTGATCGTCGGCAAGGTGTTTTTTGCAGAAGATATTAGAAATTATGGCTCTGGCAATATCGGAACCACTAACTCTTTTCGCGTTTTTGGACCACTGGCAGGTAGTCTGGTTTTGATTGTTGATGTCCTCAAGGGAACGTTAGCCACAAATTTGCCTAGAATCTTTCATATCAATGCCCCTAAATATTTTTTGTTAATTTCAGGGGGATTAGCCATCCTGGGACACACATGTTCCATCTTTCTAAAATTTAAAGGTGGTAAAGCTGTAGCAACCAGTGCGGGTCTTTTCTTGGGCTATAACCTAAAATTCTTTGGCGTCTGTGCTCTCATTTTCTTACCATTGGTTTTTATCACGTCTTATGTTAGTCTGTCCAGTTTAATTGCAGTTGTCTTAATATTTATTGTAACTTTCTTCTTTCACGATATTTATCTTGAAATTATCGTGGGCTGCATCATGATTATCTTATTTATTCGTCACAGAAGCAATATTAAACGATTATTGCACCATCAAGAGAATATCATTCCCTTTGGTTTATGGTACTGGTATAAGAAAAGACATCATAAATTATGATTGTATATCAAATAAGTATGGCTAGCGAGTTTAGCTAGCTATTTTATTATAGACATAAGAACATTAGTTCGCAAGAAGGTTTTTGCTTGAGTAAATAGGGAACTGTAAAAAAAGAAAGCCTTGAGGCTTTCTTTTCAACCTAAATAATTTATTTTTATACTCATTCATCTTGATCATGAAAAGCCATACTAAAACCAGCTGTAAAAGTGCCACCAGCTTCAAGGTGATTCATGCCGTATTTTTCTTCTAATTTTTGATTAGTGTCACTGCGGTCAGCTATGCCCCACCAGGGTTCAATACAGACATAGTCTGCAGACTTAGGATATTGGGACCACACACCTACAAAAGGAGCATCCCTTAACCAAACATTTACATGAAAATTATTGGCATCTGTTCTTAAAGATACACGGTTGTCGTGTCCACGCATTTGAAAAATCAAAGCATCATCTTTAAACAAATGATCACTCAGTGTAATCAAACTATTGGTCGAGGCTAGCGACCGATTAGGCCAGTCTAAAAATGCTCCTTTAAGAGGAATACGAACTCGGGCACGAGAAGGCTTAGTACTGAAGTAAAAATCTTCCTTAGACAAAGTCTTACTTGTGGGAATGTTAAAGCCGGGATGTCCACCAATGCCAAAAATCATTTCACCATCTGACTTATTAATGACAGAAAAATTCTCTTCCAGCAGATTATTAAGTAAGTTATAGTTCACACGCAATTCAAATTTGAATGGATAAACTTCCCTGGTTTCTGCAGAATCCGTCAGTAAAAAAGTGATGCTTTCCTCTGTATGTCGTTCAACTTTAAACTCTAAATCACGCGCAAAACCATGTTGGGTCAAATGGTATGTTTTGCCCTGATAAGTATATTCATCATCTTTAAGTTTCCCAACAATAGGAAAAAGTACAGGAGCATGTCTATTCCAAACTTCAGGATCAGCCTGCCAAATATATTCATACCCGCTATGTAAACTTTTCACACTTTGAACTTCAGCACCTTTACTCGCAATTTTGACCTGTAAGATGCTATTTTTGATAGTGTAATCCATGCATAATCATCACCTTTGTTAAAGAATGAACTTAGTTAAATCTTTATTTGTTATTATATCACTAAGTTTTTCATTAACGTATGCTTCAGTCACCGTAATTTCGCCCATAGACATATCTGGACCTTCATACAAAACATCTTCCAGTAACTTCTCAAGAATTGTTGACAATCTTCTGGCACCAATGTTATCAGTTCCCTGGTTTACGTCATATGCAATTTGAGCAATTCGATCAACTGCTTCTTGCGTAAAGACTAATTTGATTCCGTCAGCTTTCATCAAGGCTACATATTGTTCTAAAAGTGAATCTTCAGGATCCTTGAGAATCTTAACAAAATCGTCTTTTGTTAAAGCATTGAGTTCTACTCTAATTGGAAAACGACCTTGCAGTTCAGGAATTAAATCACTCGGCTTGGATTCAGAAAATGCTCCAGCGGCAATAAAGAGAATGTGGTCAGTTGCTACTGGACCATATTTAGTTTGAACAGTAGAGCCCTCTACAATTGGCAAAATATCTCTTTGCACGCCTTCACGTGATACTTCACCAGAAGTTTTCTTATTGCCAGCAGTAATTTTATCAATTTCATCAATAAAAATAATACCGTTGTTTGCCGTACGCTCAATAGCTTTTTGATAAAGAGAGTCATAATCAATCAACTTGCGAGACTCTTGTTGAATTAAAACTTCACGTGCGTCTTTTACTTCCAGTGTACGCTTAATTTTCTTTTTAGGAACCAAATCGTTAAGCATCGAACTCATATCGATTCCCATTTGGCCCATCATATCACCCATTGGATTGACTTTAGGAGCTTGCTCAACATTGATAGTGACCTCTCGATTTTCAAGCAGGCCTTTGTTTAACTGCTCAGATACTGTAAGACGCTGATTGCGGACATCATCGGTTATTTCTTCCTGGTCTGCGTCAGAAGACTGATCATTGTTCTGACCTCCTGACATGAGCATTGACATCATATCTTGCCATTCCTGCATCTGATTTTTTCTTTTGTCCTGCTTGATTCCGGGAACAAGCAAACGTACTAAAATTTTATTGGCTTCTTTAGTTGCTTGAGTGCGAACACGGTCAAATTGATCTTTTTCTTCCATGCGCACTGCTTCATTTACCAAATCGCGTACCATTGATTCAACGTCACGACCAACATAACCAACTTCAGTAAATTTTGTAGCTTCCACTTTTACAAATGGCGCATTAACAATCGCTGCTAATCTTCTGGCAATTTCGGTTTTACCAACACCTGTGGGGCCTGCCATTAACAGGTTTTTAGGTGTGATATCTTCCTGCATTTTTTTTGGCAGCTGCATTCTGCGATAACGATTATAAAGGGCCACAGCAACTGCTTTTTTTGCTTCATCTTGACCTATAATGTATTCATTAAGTAAATTAACAATTTGCTTTGGTGTTTTTGTTTCCATATTATTTATCTGCCTCGTTTTTTACAATTCGTCAGTGATAATCTGATTATCAGTAAAAATATCAATTCCGGACGCTATTTCAACAGCTTCATGAGCAATTTCGCTGGCACTCATATTGGAGGAATGTCTGGTCATTGCTATTGCTGCAGCCTGCGCAAAGTTTCCACCAGAACCAATTGCAACTACATTTTCATCTGGTTCAAGCACTTCACCATTGCCAGAAATTAATAAAAGATCTTTTTCATTAAAAGCAATAAGCATTGCTTCCAGTTTTTGCAGGGTGGCATCTTTGCGCCAAGCTTGAGCCATTTCCACAGCAGCTCTGCGCAAGTCACCCCCAAATGCTTCCAGTTTACCTTCAAGCATATCTTGCAAACTGACTGCATCGGCTACGCCTCCCGCAAAACCAATTACTACTTGATCGTGATAAATTCGTCTAATCTTTTTAGCGGTAGATTTTGCAATTACTTTTTCACCCAGCGTTACCTGTCCATCGCCAGCAATTGCGGTTTTACCATTAAATTTTACTGAACATATTGTTGTCATTTTTTTGCCTCATCTTTCTTATCATTGCGAGTGAAGTATTTTTCATAATTTGCCTGTAAGTGGCTCATAGTCACGTGAGTATATATTTGTGTGGTAGATAAATTGTCATGACCCAAAAGTTCCTGTACACTGCGTAAATCTGCTCCATTATTCAACATTGCCGTAGCAAATGAATGTCGCAATTCGTGCGGGTGTACCTTACCATTAATGCCAGCCTTATTAAAAACCCTTTGCATAATATACTCGATGCCACGTTCTGTTAATGGTTTGCCTTTATTATTTAAAAAGACATAATCTGAACTGTCATCATCTTTTACAAGTTGATCGCGACTGTTTTCCAAATAATTAACTAACGCGCCTTTAGTTTTATCATCAAACGCAACGTACCTGTCTTTATTACCTTTACCGTGTACCAGAATTATCTTTAAATCTAAATCTATTTGCTTTCTTGTTAAGTTGCTTACTTCGCTAACCCTCATCCCAGTAGTATAAAACAATTCAATTAATGCTAAATTACGTAAAGTCAAGGGTTCATTTCCACTTAAAGAGTCAAATACCTGCTTCATTTCTGGTGCATAAAAAAACTGGGGTAACTT
This sequence comes from Lactobacillus sp. M0396, assembly GCF_016101625.1. NCBI lineage: Bacteria > Bacillati > Bacillota > Bacilli > Lactobacillales > Lactobacillaceae > Lactobacillus > Lactobacillus sp. M0396. The sequence goes on along the minus strand of NZ_JACFQE010000001.1, from coordinate 106,776 downwards.
TCGTTCTTTAGTGCGCAAAACAATTGTTTGCGTTGGATCTATTTTAACAATTTTTCGTCTAGTTAAAAAGTGATAAAACGACCTGAGGCTAGACATTTTACGCGACTGCGTCGAGCGCGCCAATTTGCGTTCTGTTAAGTTTTGTAAAAAAATTTCAACATCACGTCTATTTATTTTTGACCAGCCAGTAAAGCCGCCATTTTTCTGCCAAAATCTCTTAGCCTCAAGCAAATCAGTTTGATACGACAGTATTGTTTTGGGACTATATTGACGTTCAATACGCAAATATGAGGTAAACAGCTTTATCAGTTCGTCTTTTTCAGTATCCATCTTAATTCAGCACTTCTTTTTGAAATTCCTTAAGACATTCTAGACCGCGTTGGCTGATTTTTAAGTGGCGCTCTTTCTTGTTGCGCACTTTAGAACCTTCAAGTCCCGGAATTAATGCAAAACTGGCATTCATAGGTTGAAAATGCTTAATGTCAGCAGTAGTTACGTAATTAGCCATTGATCCTAAAGCTGTTTGTTTAGGAAAAGCAACCGGTTCTTGTCCAATTGCTCTTCTAGCAGCGTTAATCCCTGAAACCAAACCACTGCCAGCACTTTCAACATATCCTTCGACTCCAGTCACTTGTCCTGCAAAGAATAGACCTGGTTGCTTTTTTGCTTCATATGTGGCAGATAATACAGCTGGAGAAGCCATATACGTGTTGCGGTGCATTTTGCCATATCTGATAAAACGGGCATGAGCCAAGCCAGGAATCATAGAAAAAACACGTTTTTGTTCACCATACTTTAGGTGGGTCTGAAAACCAACAATGTTATACATTGAAGCTACGGCATTATCTTGTCTAAGCTGAACAACAGCGTAGGGAGTTTTTCCAGTGACAGGATTTTCCAATCCTACTGGTTTAAGTGGACCAAAAAGCATAGTTTTCATACCTCTTTCAGCCATAACTTCAATCGGCATACAGCCCTCAAAAACATCACTGTTTTCAAAGCTGTGAACTTCTGCAGTCTTCGCACTAACCAATTCCCGGGCAAATCTTTCATATTCTTCCTTTGTCATAGGACAATTTAGATATGCAGCTTCACCTTTGTCATATCGAGATTTTTTATAGACGATATCCATATCAATCGAATCAGCCGCAATTATAGGTGCCGCTGCATCAAAAAAATGCAGGCTTTCATTGCCTGAAAACTTTTGTATCTCTTCGGCCAGTTTGTCACTCGTCAAGGGACCAGTAGCAATAATTGCAATACAATCTTGCGGAATCTGTGTAATCTCTTCATTATGAAAATTAATATTTGACATTGCGTGAAGCTTACTGGTCACAAAATCACTGAATTGCTCTCTGTCAACAGCTAATGCTCCACCAGCAGGTACCTGGGAATGATCAGCAGCTGCCATAATAAGCGAATCAAGCTGACGCATTTCTTCTTTTAATAAACCTACAGCATTAGATAACTGATTTGAACGCATTGAGTTTGTGCACACCAATTCAGCTAGCTTGTCTGTTTTATGCGCCGGGGTCATTTTTTTAGGTCGCATTTCGTAAAAATCGACAGCGATTCCACGCTTTGCTAGTTGCCAGGCTGCCTCACTTCCGGCCAGGCCGCCACCAATTACAGATACTCTTTCAGGCATATGATCATATTCCTTTACTAAAAATATTTTACTTTTTTACTTTATATACAAGAATATCATCAAATCATGAATGATCTGATGATATTAACATAAATTTAACTTTCTACAGTATCTTTTTCAGCACTTGTTTCTTCTTTATAGTCGCCATTTGGACAAAGAACAACAGGTCCTTTTTTATTTCTTTTTTCAACTAGAAAATGGCCACAGTTAGGACAATTTCGGTTAATAGGCTTGTCCCAAGAAACAAAGTCACAATCAGGATAACGTGAACAGCCATAAAACTTGCGGTTACGCTTTGATTTTTTCTCAATCACGTCACCTTTGCCACACTTCGGACAAATAACGCCAACCTTTTTTACAATTGCCTTTGTATTGCGACAATCTGGGAAACGTGAGCAGGCGTAAAATTTACCATAGCGTCCCATTTTAATGACCATGGGTGCACCACAAATATCACAATTGAAACCGGCAGGCTCATCTTTAATTTGCACCTTTTTGATATCAGCATCGGCTTTATCCAGTTCTTTTTTAAAGGGATGGTAATAATCATCAATCACTTTGACCCAATTTTTCTTGCCCTCTTCAATTCCGTCAAGATCATTTTCCAGTTGCGCTGTAAAGTCGATGTTGACAATATCAGGGAAAAATTTTTCGATCAAATTATCGACAATTTCGCCTAGCTCTGTAGGCACAATAGATTTACCATCTAATTTAACGTAGTAGCGTCGCTGGATAGTATCAATTGTCGGTGCATAGGTTGAAGGACGACCAACACCATTTTCCTCTAATGAATGAACTAAGCTGGCTTCAGTATATCTTGCAGGTGGCATAGTGAAATGCTGCTTATTATCAGACTTGGCTAACTTAACTTTATCTCCCTCGTTTAATTCAGGTAATTCGACATTTTTTTCCTGTTGATTATCATAAACTTTTGTAAACCCGGCAAATTTCATTTTTGAGCCTGTAGTTCTGAATACTACTCCATTTTGCGTAATGTCTGCTCTTACTGTGTCATAAACAGCCGGAGTCATTTCACTGGCTAAAAATCTGGACCAAATCAATTTATACAAACGATATTGTTCAGTAGTTAAAACAGATTTGAGAGACTCTGGAGTTCGATAAACACTGGTTGGTCTAATAGCTTCATGTGCATCTTGTGCATCCTCTTGGTTTTTGAAATGGCGTGCTCCTTTAGCGGCATATTCTTTGCCATAATTTTCATTTAAAAACTTAGAGGCTTCTGCTTGTGCGATTGGGGATGTCCGTTTAGAATCAGTTCTCATATAGGTAATCAAACCGACTGTACCCTGTTTACCCAGACTAATACCCTCATAAAGCTGCTGGGCAATGCTCATTGTTCTTCTAGTACGATAATTCAGACGTTTATTTGCTTCCTGTTGCATTGTCGAAGTTGTAAAGGGAGCTGCTGGTTGACGCCTGCGCTCACGTTTAATGACATTTTCAACTGCGAAACTCTTCTTTTTATCAATTTTAGCCAGGATCTTTTGGACAGAATCATTATCAGGCAAATCAGTTTTCTTGCCATTAATACCCCAAAACTGACCATTAAAAGTCTTTTTTAGTTTTTTAAATTCCGCGTCAATTGTCCAATATTCCTGTGGCTTAAAGTTCTTAATTTCCTTTTCGCGATCAATTACCAACTTTAATGCGACTGACTGAACACGTCCAGCACTCAATCCCTTTTTCACTTTTTCCCATAAAATTGGAGATAGTGAATAACCAACAATTCTGTCCAGAATACGGCGAGCTTGTTGAGCATTGACAGTGTCCATATCAATTGTTCTCGGATTTTTAAAGCTATTTTTGACAGCGTCTTTTGTTACCTCATTAAATGTAACCCGATTTTTGTCTTTTTGATCCAAATCAAGTACATGAGCAACATGCCAAGCAATTGCTTCACCTTCACGATCCGGGTCAGACGCTAAATATACATCCTTAGCTTTTTTAGCCTCAGACTTTAGTTCCTTAATAGTGTCGCCTTTACCTCTAATAGAAATATATTTTGGCTTATAGTTATTGTCAAAATCGATTCCCATTTGTGACTTTGGCAAGTCACGAATATGACCCTTTGAAGCAATTACACGGTAATTACGTCCTAAATATTTTTCAATTGTTTTAGCCTTAGCCGGAGACTCAACTATTACTAGTGTCTTCTTACGTTTCTTTGGCTTTGATTTAGTAGGCATCAAAAGCCTCCTCATTAAATTCTTTTTTAAATACTCATTGAGAATAGAATATTTAACTGCTAATTGTCAAATCTTTCAAGTCGCAAATCAAAATCAGTGATTGGATAAGCACCTGCTTGAATAAGTTCATTGGGTCCTTGAGACAGCTCACTGGTAATTGGACCAGGTAAAGCATAAATGTCACGATTCTCTTGTAAAGCTAAGTTTGCTGTAATCAGAGAACCCGATTTTTGTTTAGCTTCAGTAACAATTACACTTTCAGCTATTCCAGCCAAAATTCTGTTTCGTTGGGGAAATCTATAAGGTCTTGGTGGAGTGTCAGGTAGATATTCACTCACTAGTAAGCCTTTTTGAGCAATTTTTTCCTGCACCTGTTGATTTATCGAAGGATAAAAATAATTTAAACCATTACCCACCACTGCAATTGTTTGTCCATTAAATTTCAGTGCCGCCTTATGTGCCATAACATCGACACCCTTAGCCAATCCACTGGCAATAATAAAGTCATCTTTTATTAATTTGGGCACAATTTTGTTCAAAACTAAGCCACTGTAACCAGTGGCTTGACGTGAACCTACAATTGTAACAATTCTTTTCTGAAGTAATTTCAGATTTCCTTGTAAAAATAAAATTAAAGGTGGCTGATAAATTTGACGTAGTTTTTCGGGATATTCTGTATCAAAAAAACTGATAACCTGACATTGTTTCTCTATTCTTCTGATCATTTTATCCGCATAAATATCATTATAAGCATTTAGACAGACTTTTATCAAATTACTCGTCAAATTTAAGTTTTTAATAGTCTGAATGTCAACATCAGCAACTTTTAATTGACTAGCAACACGTAACATCTTAACATATCCGATGCCTTTTTGTAATTTCAAGCGCAAGAGAAAACTGGTAGTCTTCATAAAAAACCTCCTAAATACAAATACGTAAAAAGGAGGCATATTTTTTATTTATAAAAAGAATTCACTGGTGCAAAAGTTTTACGATGAATTGGCGTTGGACCAAATTTTTCAAGTGCTTGAAGATGAGCTTGAGTGCCATAGCCAGCATTTTCATCAAAATGATATTCAGGGTAAATTTTAGCGTAGTCCGCCATCAATTTATCCCTGAATACTTTGGCAACAATTGAAGCAGCAGCAATAGAATTGGATTTTGAGTCACCCTTTATTAATCGGACCTGGGGCAATTTAACTGGTACTTGCATAGCATCAACCAGCAAAGCGTCAGGTTTGACGTCTAAATTCTTTACAGCTTCAGCCATTGCTAAACGGTCTGCTTCATAAATATTTATTTTATCAATTACTTGCGGACTTTTTATGCCAATTGCCACACTAACTGCTTCCTTTAAAATTAAAGGATATAGATCCTGACGGCGCTTGACACTTAATTTTTTAGAGTCATTGACATCTGTCAAATCAAAATTGTCATCAATAATTACAGCAGCTGTCACAACAGGACCAGCTAATGGTCCTCTGCCAACTTCATCTACCCCTGCAACGATCTCCTGTTTGGCCCAAAAAGTTTTCTCATAAACAAACCTTTTTGTAAATGCAGCCTTTTTCTTGGCTAATTTTTGCTGGCGATTATGGTAACTAAGTAAGAGTTTTTGGACACCTACACGAGTATCGTTTTCTAAAATACTCAAATCTTCTGGATTGACCGGGCCTTTTGAAAGAATTTTTTTTATTTCACCAATTGTCATATCCGATCCAAAGTAATCCTTCCTATTTTTCCTTTACGTAAACGTTGCAGTAAGTACATAGAGAAACGATCATAATCGTCACGCATGCCATATTCTTCAGTCAGTGCCAATAACAAATCGGTATCATTAATATGTTCAATTTCATCTTTAGTAGTTCGGGCAAATTTGATTAAATCATTCAAATAGTGCTTGCGTAACTTTGCTAATAAAAATAAGGCAACATCATCAGCGCTAAAAACAGTATCTTTAATTGCCCCAAGCGCAGCAAGCTTTAATCCAACTGTTTGATCCTCAAATTTAGGCCACAAAATGCCAGGTGTATCTAAAATTTGAATATTATCCGCAGTTTTGAGCCAATTTTGCCCCTTGGTTACTCCCGGTTTATTACCAACCTGAGTGACATTGCGACCAACAAGACGATTAATAATTGTGGACTTGCCGCAATTGGGGATACCAGCAATCGCAACTCTGATAACAGGGCTTGATGCACCTTTTTGTTTTAATTTATTTATTTTAGCTTCAGCAGCTTTTTTAATCATCTTCACTAACACTTGCATGTTAGTATTATGAAGAGAATCCATGGCCATAACAAACTTGCCATTAGTCGTATATTTCTTTTGCCACCTTTTAGTCATAACCGGATCAGCCAAATCAGCTTTATTCAGAATAATCAAATGTGGCTTACTGCCTACAAGTTTTTCGATCATTGGGTTACGTGATGATTGAGGAATTCGTGCATCTAAAACTTCTACAATGACATCAATTAAATTCATTTTATCCTCAAGCTGATTCCGAGCCTTATTCATATGCCCGGGATACCACTGAATATTAACCATTTTTTGCCTTTCTTACACCAAAAGGGCTCCATATCACTTGGGAGCCCTAGTTTAATACGTCATCTTTTCACGGTACATTTGATAAGCTTTATCAAAAATACTCATGCTTGGCAGGTAACCACCATTAAGTTCAAGATAATCTGATAGTTTTTCATAATTCTGCTCTTGCTTGGGAAAAGTCTGATCATTTTGTGCATTATTTGCAAACTGCGCAACTTCATCATTTGAATCAGCATTACGCTGTGTCATTAAATAGCGATAAAAGCTTTCTCTATATGCCAATTTTTACTCCGTGTAATACAAAACTGCGTATGCTCCCATCCCTGCATGCGTTGCAATAATAGGACTGGTTTCTCGCACTAAAACATCGATTTTAGAATTAATATCTTTAATTTTTTGGGCAAAATCGAGTAGCTTTTGCGGTGTGCTGCCCGTTGCAACGTATGAGATACCGACTTCCTTGATTTTTTCTTTGTTGGCCTCAATTTCATCTAAAATGCGTTTATCAAAAGCTAAAGAAAACTTTTTGCCTCTGCCTTTTTTTGCAATTTTCAAATGACCATTCGGCATTTGCAATTCAATGTGTATATTAAGCATGTTGACAATTTTACCAGCTAAAGGACCTAGGCGTCCACCTTTAACCACATTTTCTAAATTGACAATAAGTAAATGCAAACGCTGAGTTTTTTTAATTTTTTCAATATGAGCCAAAATTTCAGGAATACTTTTGCCAGCGGCAATATCTCGTGCAGCTGCCAAAACCTGAAATCCTTCAGAACGATCAGTTAATTCTGAGTCAACTATATGCACCAGATCTGATTTACCGGTTAGCTTAACTGCCTGACGAGCTGCATCAATCGTGCCGCTTAATACCTTCGCCAAAAATATGCCAATGACTTCGCTACCATCTTTAGTCAATTCATTAATCGTATCAACCATGGTTCCTATAGGTGGTTGGCTCGTAGTTGGCAACTTTTTAGATTCACTCATTTTTTGGACAAATTGCTGTCTGGTTATTTCCACTCCGTCAAGATAGGTATCACCATCGATTGTGACCGATAAAGGCACAACGGTAATATGATATTTTTTAATTTCTTCCGGCGTTAACTGCGCGGAAGAATCAGTCAAAATTTTTATTTCTGACAACGTACTCGCCCTCAATTCTGATTTGATGTTCTCATTTATGATAGAATGTGAACTGTATTAATTATAAATTATTATAGCAAAAAAACTAGCAAAAAAAAGAAAGCGAACAAACTGTTTCATGATGAAATTGCAAAAAATCTGGCAAGAACCTGAACAAAGATCCAAAACTTATTACATAGTAGATAATATACTCAGTGCTGTCACGCACGGAATTGGTTTTTGCCTGGCAGTTGCCGGATTAGTACTTTTAATTATCAAAGCTGTTTCAACACATAGTCCATTAAGAATAGTTACTTTCACTATTTACGGCTCTTGTTTGCTTCTGCTTTATCTTTTCTCTACGCTTTTTCATAGTCTCATCTTCACTCGGGCTCGCAATGTTTTTCAAATTTTTGATCATTCATCAATTTTTTTGCTGATTGCAGGATCGTATACTCCCTTTTCCCTTGTAGCAATAGGTGGCAAATGGGGCATAATGCTATTTACTCTGGTCTGGATAATCGCGATATTTGGCATCATCTACTACATTTTTAATCGTGGCAAACACGTTATATTAGACACTATTTTATACGTTGCTATGGGCTGGCTCGTGATTTTAGCCGGTAACTATTTGTATGTGCGACTCAGCCCCGTTGGATTTTGGCTACTAGTTAGCGGAGGTGTAGCTTATACTGTTGGTGCACTTTTGTACACAATGAAAAGGATCCCCTTTATTCATGTGATTTGGCACCTGTTTGTTATTTTAGGATCAACTTTAATGTTTTTTTCTGTTCTGCTTTACGTCTAGTTTAATTTATTTGCTGCAAATAATCCTGGATTTCATCCTCAGAATTATCTAACTCTCCTGAAATTACCTTTTGTTTAATTTGATTAAGAATTTGACCCAATTTTGGTCCAGGCTTTATGCCGTTTGCAATTAAGAATTGCCCGTCAATAGCCAATTCTGACATTGACTTAATTGGCAAAGCTGTGTAACGATCAACCAGTGCTTCAGAATTGATCGGCTGTCCTAAAATATGCGCCACGTCTATTGTGTTAAGCAAAATATCTTTGCCGGCATTAAACAGCTCAAGATCAGAAGGCGATTTTTCAGAAATCAAATCAAACAGAGCCACAATTTTTTTGACTTTTTCTGTCATAGCATTTGAATTTTTCCAATCACGCATAAAGCGGGCTATTTGGTTATCTGAAATTTTTAACAAAATAATAATTATAGACCAAAGACTGGTTTCCAAACTTGGGTTAAATTTTAACTTAGGATAAATTGCCAGTAAATCACTTTTACCAGCAAAATCAGGCACGCTTTCGCTTAACTTCGTTTGTAAAAAGATTTTGAAGGCAGCTCGCGAATTTGTTCCAGTGCCCATCTTGACAAATTCATCACGGATTCTTTCGACAGAAATTTTGGACAGTAATTGATGTAAATTACTTACTGCTTCTTTAGTCTGAGATTCAAGGTCAAAATTAAGCTGGCTCATAAAGCGTACCGCTCTCATCATACGCAAAGCATCTTCATGAAATCTTTTCATAGGATCTCCTACGGCTTTAATAAGATGTTTTTGCAAATCCCCCAAGCCATTGAAAAGATCAATTATTTCCCCTGTTCTGTTCATTGCCAATGCATTGATGGTAAAATCACGTCTTTTTAAATCTTCAGCTAGATTTTGTACAAAAGTGACATGATCCGGTCGGCGAAAGTCTTGATAACCCGATTCTGTTCTAAATGTGGTAATTTCATAACTAGCGCCATCATTTAAAACAGTAACAGTACCATGTTTAATTCCTGTATCAATTGTTTTTGGAAAAATTCTTTTTACTTCTGCGGGATATGCACTGGTAGCAATATCTATGTCGTGAATTGGTCTTTTTAAAATCAAATCGCGAATCGATCCTCCTACAAAATATGCTTCATAACCAGCTTGCTCTAACTGCTTGAGCACGGGAAAAGCGGCTGTAAAAATTGGTGGTAAATTGTCTATTTTTATCATTATTATCTCAACTCATTTATCTGTGTTTTTATTTTTAATTTATGGTAATTTTAAAGTATCAATTTATATAAAGAAAGTTTTATTATCATGAAAAAGATTAACAAAAGAAATATTTTTGAACTTATAATGATCATGATTGGCTGTGGAATTTATGGCTTCAGCCTTGACGTGGTATCTGCACCAAATAGGCTTACAGATGGTGGCATTAGTGGCATTACTTTGCTTTTGAGACACTTCTGGGGCATTAACATGGGTTTGTCGTCTTTGCTATTAAATATTCCTTTGATAATTCTAGGATATCGTTTTATGGGTAAAAGACTTTTAGCCTATACTATCTGGGGAACGCTTTGGCTGTCATTTTTCTTGTGGTTCTGGTGCTTAACCCCTATTATATATCAATTGAACTTAGAACACGACCTCTTCTTATCTGCCATACTTGCTGGAACCCTTTCTGGTATTGGCCTGGGTTTAGTTTTTCGGTATAATGGCACTTCTGGTGGCACAGATATTATTGCCCGCATTATGCAAATGAAGTATGGCATGTCTTCTGGCAAAGTTTTATTGTTCTGCGACACGATTATTTTATTATCATCCTTATCATATTTAGACCTCAAGCATATTATGTATACTTTAGTAGCAGCATTTATTCTTTCTAAAGTTATGGATGCCGTCCAGCAAGGAGCCTATTCTGCACGTGGTTTGCTTATTATCTCTGATAATTATCAACAAATTGCTAAAATGATGGATTTAAAATTAGATCGTGGCTTTACTTATCTTGAAGCTCGCGGTGGTTATAAAAAAACCAAACGGCCTGTAATCTATCTTGTTGTCTCACCAAGAGAAATTCCATTAGTAAAAGAATTGATTGCTGCAGAAGATCCTCATGCTTTTGTTAGCGTTATCGAAGTCCATGAAGTCTTAGGAGAGGGTTTTACTTATAAACAAAAAAGCCATCACCTTTTGATTAGAAAATGATTCTTAACATCAAGCTAATTTGGTGAGAGCTGATAAAAACAACAGGGTAATAAATCAAATTTGATTTATTACCCTGTTAAACTTATAAATAATAAAAATGAAGCGTAAAAACTTTCTTTTTCATCAAAGTATATATTGTTTTAATCATTATAACAATTCATTATTCAACTCCTGCATTTCAGTATCCTCAGGTTCGAGTTTCAAATAAGAGTTTAATAATTCTTTGACGATATCTTTTGAGTTTGGCTCAGTATTGAAGAAACGAATCATTTGTTTTAAAAAAGCACTATTATTCTTAAATTCAGGATAAGCCAGTAAAAATTCACTTTTGGCTTTTGCGCTCTGATCTAAATTTTGGTAAGAAAGAGCTAAATTCCAGTGAACTTGAGCTTCCAGATCCTCATCATCAACTTTGGCAAAAAGTGCAATATTTTCATCATTTTTATTTTCTTTAACATAAAAATTAGACAACTGTGTGCGTAAATCTAAACTTTCAGGAATATTTTTAATACCTTTTTTTAGCAAGTTTTCAGCAGTATCCAATTCGTTCAATTTAACTGCTGCCTGCGCACCCTTTTTGTACAAAACAGGATCTAACTCATTGTATGCAATACCTGCCTGAGCAGAACGTAATTCCTGCTCATTATTGTTTTTATGCTCGTAAGCTGTAGTAAGTAAACGGTATGCATTTACATAATCGGGGCTCTGATCAATTACTTCATTCAAATATTTAATTGCCTGATCGTCTTTGTTCAATGCTAACATGACTAATGCAGCCTGATATTTACTATCAATGTCAAGAATATCATTGCCATTTTTGGCAATAACTTCGCCGGCCTCTTCATACCGTCCTAATTTTGCAAGGGTTTGAAAAAGACGATCGTTTAAATTTACTTCACTAAAAGTTTTATGTCGTTTTATCAAATCTTGATATCTGTTAAGAGCCTGTTCGTAGTTACCACTGAGATAATCGAGTTCAGCCAAACCGAACTTTACAACATCCTCATCTGGGGCAATTTTTTCTGCCTCTAGCAGTTTTTTATAGGCTGTTTCAATCAACCCATTGGTTTGATAATAATCAGCTTGAACTAATAAGCTGTCAAGATAAGAGGAAGAATCAGGAGCAATATTATAAAGCAGAGTAAGACCATCTTCATCTTTACCGTCATTTAATAAAATCTCTGCTAAATATATTTTGAAAATGTCCTCTCGGGGAAAACGAGCAATTAAACTGCGATATATTTCTTTCGCCAGATCTGAAAAACCCAATCCTACTAGATTTTCTGCCAATGAGGCTAATATTTCAGGTTTATCCTTTTCTAAAGCTTTTTCTAATAATATTTTTTCTTGAGAAAAATCCTGCTGCTCAATTGCATCAAGAAGCTTTTCAGAGTAGCTCATTCTCATTCCTCCATTACTAACTATCTATATTACCCAACTTAATCAGTTTAAATGATAACACACAAAAAGATGATGGCGAATTAGCCACCATCTTTTTAGATAAAACTATTAAGCTATTTAACAGCTTCTTTAAGAGCTTTACCGGGTCTAAATGCTGGTACAACACTTGCTGGAATTTGAATTTCTTTGCCAGTTTGTGGATTACGTCCTTTACGGGCTGCACGCTTACGCACTTCAAAAGTTCCAAAACCAATCAATTGTACTTTCTTACCTTTAGAAAGGTCATCTTGGATAGAACTAAAAATTGCATCAACTGCTGCAGCTGCATCCTTTTTAGTTAATTTTGTCTTTGATGCAACTTCAGTGACTAATTCTGCCTTATTTGCCATTGGGAAATCACCTCCTGAAACTTGAATCTTATTTTAAGATTCCTAATTAATTCCTCAATTGAGAAACAAGGAATAAATGATTATTTAAATCACTATTTCCTTGATTTCAAAATAGCACAAAACCCCTGATACAACAAGCAATTTAAACTAAAAATGTGATTTTTATGCATTTGGTAGATACAAACTATTTTCTTTTTCGTGCAATTATCTTAATGGGGGTTCCATCAAAATCAAAATTTTCACGTAGCTGATTGATCAAAAAGCGTTGATAAGAAAAATGCATTAATTCAGGATCATTTACGAAAACTACAAATGTCGGCGGATTAGTAGATACCTGGGTCATATAATAAACTCGTAATCTCTTGCCTTTGATCATTGGTGTTGGAACCAATTTGCTTGCTTCTAATAATAAATCGTTTAATACACTGGACTTAATTCTTTGTTGTTGATTTCGATAAACTTTTTGTACTAGTTTCGGAATCTTTTCTATATTTTGACCAGTTTTAGCAGAAACAAACAAGATTGGAGCATAGTCAAGATACTGAAATTCAGTTCGAATAGTTTGTTCAAAGTCCTTGCCGCTATTACTGGTTTTCTTTGGTAAATCCCATTTATTGGCTAAAATAATGATGCCTCGCCCAGCATCATGAGCATATCCTGCAACATGTTTATCCTGCTCCCTAATGCCTGTACTTGCGTCAAGTACCAAACATACAACATTAGAATGCTCAATGGCACCCATTGCTCTCATTACAGAATATTTTTCAGTTTTTTCGTAAACTTTTCCTCTACGTCTTATGCCAGCAGTATCTACAATTCTGAATTTCGTGCCATCCTGGGTTTTAAATGGAGTATCGACTGCATCTCGGGTAGTTCCTTCTTCGTTATTTACGATCACTCTTTTTTCGCCTACTAGACGATTGACAATTGAGGATTTACCTACATTTGGTCGACCAATAACACTAAATGATATTTGCTCATTATTATTCAAGCTTATGTCTTTGGGCAAGCTGGCCACTATTTGATCCAGCAAATCTCCAATACCTGTACCATGCACACTCGAAATTGGAATCGGATCACCAAAACCTAAACTATAAAAGTCATAAATGTCCATACGCTGTTCAGGATTATCTGCTTTGTTAACCGCTAAAATTACCGGTTTTTTAGTTTGATAAAGCATCTGAGCTATGCGTTCATCGAGGTTAGTAACATGATTTGTAACATTAGTTAAAAATAGGATGACGTCGGCTTCTTCAATTGCTATTTCTGCCTGTGCTCTGATTTCTTCTTCAATATTACTATCTTCCCAGGTAATTCCACCAGTATCTATTAAATCAAATTTATGACCTAACCACTCAGCTGGAGCATAATTACGATCTCTGGTAACCCCAGGTTTATCTTCCACTATTGCTAAACGTTGATTAATAATACGGTTGAAAAGCGTTGATTTACCAACATTAGGCTGTCCTACAATTGCAACTACAGGTAAAACCATTTTTCAGCCTCCTTTTACAAATAAAAAAACCGACTCTAAAGTCGGCTTTTTTATTAAATTTAATGACGATCCTTTAATTGATCACCAATGATGTCACCTAAAGCAAAGCCACTGTCATCATTATTCATATACTTCTTGTTAACTGAATTGTGATTGTAAGAATTATGTGAGCGATTTCCCTCGCCATCAGAGTTCTTAGGTTCAGCAGCTTTCATAGAAAGTGAAATGCGACGTTCATTAGGGTCAATATTTAAAACTTTTACTTTAACTTTTTGACCAACTTTTAAAACATCACTAGGCTTGTCTACGTGTTTATATGATATTTCTGAAACATGAACTAAACCTTGAATACCATCAGCAACTTCAACAAAAGCTCCGAAGTTAGTTAAAGACTTAACTTCACCTTCAAATACATCGCCTTCATGTAAGTCAGCTGTAGCTTGTTCGAATGGAGAAGGTTCAGTTTGCTTAATTGAAAGGGAGATGCGATGTCTATCATCATCAATACCAATTACTTTAACTTTTACATCTTGACCTGCCTTTAAAACATCGCTTGGCTTGTCAACATGTTTATATGAAATCTCGGATATATGAACTAAACCGTCCACACCGCCTACATCAACAAAAGCACCAAAGTTAGTCAGACGAGAAACCTTACCTTCAACAACGTCACCCACAACTAATTGTGATGCAACATTATCAAAAGCTTCTTCACGTTCTTCTTCAATTAAGTCTTTGTGAGAGAGAATCAAACGGTTCTTACTTGGATCAATCTCCGTAATCTTGAGTTTCATCGTTTTACCAATGAATGGCTTAAGGTCTGAAACATAACGATTTGAAATCAATGAAGCAGGTAGAAATCCTCTTGTACCCACATCAACTAATAAACCGCCACGAACTGAAGAAGTTACTGTACCTTCAATTGTCTTGCCTTCTTCAAAGTCCTTTTGCAATTCATCGTAAGCTTCTCTTTCCTTTAAGCGAGTAACTGAGAAGAAAAATTCACCATTTTCTTTGTCACCGCCGGCTTTTCTTAAAACTAAAGCTTTAAGCTTATCTCCAGGCTTAACTGCCTCACGTAGGTCAACGTTGCGATCCGAAGTGTATTCACGACGAGGAATTACACCTTCAATACCGGCATTTTCAACACCAACATCGATTTGACCTTCTTCAACGTCTAATACTTCAACATCTACAATATCTCCGACCTCAACTCCTTGCATTTGCTTTAATGCATCTAAAAATTGATTACTGTTTTCTGACATTATTTACCTCCCAATATCATACTCTAATTTTAAATGAAAGTTTGATATTTTTCTACTGTTTTATACCCTTTTTTATAGTTTTTTTTGACTTTTTTTAATTTCTGATAAAATTACATTTACGACTTGATCAACACTCATAGAAGTAGTGTCTATTTCAATAGCATCTTGGGCTTTTTTTAATGGTGAAATTTTTCGGTGTGAGTCTTTGTAATCTCTCTCTGAAATGTCGTGCTCAATTTCTTCAAGAGACTGATTAGTTTTAATTCCTCTTTCTTTAAAATCTATCATTCTTCTTTCAGCGCGAGAGTGAACTGAAGCGACCAAAAATATTTTTACTGCAGCGTTGGGCAAAACAGTAGTTCCAATATCACGTCCATCCATCACAACGTTCATTTCGCCGGCCATTTGCCTTTGCAGACTGACCATTTTTTCCCTGATTCCGGCTAATGCCGAAACTTGAGAAACATTGGCAGAAATATCAGGAGTACGTATTTCTTGAGTAATATCTTTATTACCGGCATATATTTTTTGCTGACCATTTTTAAATCTAAATTCAATTTTTTCCTGGTCAATGGCAGTTAAAATACCTCTTTCATCGCCGTAATCAATGTTATTTTCTCGTGCAATCCAAGTCGAAGCCCGATACATTGCCCCAGTATCAATATATGTAAAATTAAGCTTATGGGCGATAATTTTTGCTACAGTACTTTTTCCAGCTGAAGCTGGACCATCAATTGCTATTTGCATTCCAATAAAAAAGGGACTTAAGTCCCTGTCCTTTCTAAATTATCTAATTCTTAAAGTTTGTCCTGTATCCACCTGGCTATTGGGATCAAGTTGATTCAACTCTGCCAATTGACTAACTGAAATGTTAAAGTGGCGGGCAATACTAGTCAAGGAATCCCCTTCTTGTACGACATATTGTTTAATCACAACATGTTTCTTTTTAGGCTTTTTTGGAGTTTTTTTAGATGATTTTGTCTTTGTTTTAGCCTTGGCTTTGGTTTCTTTACTTTTTACAGGCTGAACCTTAGCTTTTTTCTTAGTATCTTCCTTTTTGGCAGCTTTACGTACTTCAACTGCTTTTTCATTTGAACCATTGTTTGATGCCAATTTATGAACCACAGGAACAAGACCGATAAGAATAACTACAATCAGAATTATCAAAGCAATCCAGCCTTTTGATACGGAAGAATAAGTTTCTACTCTCGACTTTTTTGGACGCTTATAATGCTGATATGGCCCTTTTGAGTTATTATTCATCTGAAAAACCTCCTTACCTAACCTGTTTAATTTTAGCATATTTAACATTTAAGTGGACAAAAAAATCGGTCATTTACTAGACCGATTTACAATATTTTTAAGATTTAATTTTTAAGATTAAAATTTTTCCTTACAAAAGGTTTAAAAGTTCTCAGTACAGTTTCAAATAGTAAATAAACTACGACACCGTTGATTGTTCCTTTTAACAAGTTAAATGGAACTATAATGCCAAAAATGTATGCACTCATTGATGGAATATGTAGCAGTTTACCCAAGTAAACCTTTTCAGTAAAAGAAAGTAAACCAGAATATCCATGTATTGTCGGTAAATTAGGTACAGTAGTTACTGCATAAAAAGGCGTTAAAACCAATGCATTCAGTACAGAAAGTACAAATGCCATAGCTATAATACCGAGAACAATACCTAAAATTGGTTTTAAATATTTTTTAGAAAAATTTTTCTCATCCTTGCTAATATTCTTTGTTAAATAATAAAATGGTAAAGCAAAAGATATTGAAGCTAAAAAAGCTGCTGACTGTCCTACCAAACTAGGTAAAGCAAAGCCTTTATAAATTAAATTAATCAGCATTCTGACAAATGCAATAAAAATACCAGGTCCTGGTCCGAATAAAAATGTCCCAATTGTAATTACGACATCCGAGAAGTCAAACTTTAAGAAACTAGTTACCGGCAATGGTATTTCCAAAAGCATTAATACATAGGCAATTGTACCAATTAAAGTATAAGCCAAAATATTAACTAAATTGTTTCTGCTTTTTTTTTGCAAAATTCTTACCTCCAAAAAAACTCGGTCTGTTGCTCCTAGCAACAGACCGAGTAAAAGTAAGCTTTAGATCTTGGCTTTTAGTTTAGTCTGTCTTCTTTCATCTAGACTCTAACTATCGGTATCTCAATAGATTCCACCACTTTCGTGGGTCGTGGACTTACACCACCGGTCGGGACTTACACCCTGCCATGAAGACAACAAACTTATTTATTAAATTTCACATACTATACTAATCTACGTTTTTTAATCTGTCAACTTCTTCATGAGATAATTCTCGGTATGTTCCTGAGATAAGAGAGTCAAGTGTAAGAAAAGCGTATTTTTCACGAGCTAATTTCTTCACCTGATGGTGAACTGCCTTGAACATTCTTTTTACTTGATGATATTGACCTTCATGAATTGTTAATTGCACTATTTGGTTGTTTTTCTTATGGTCGCTTCTAATGATCTTGACCTTTGCAGGGGCACAGCGATGTCGATCAATTTTGACTCCATGCTTCAGCTGACTGATTTCATCTGGGGTGAGGATTCCAGAAATCTTGGCAACATAAACCTTGGCTACATTGTTTCGCGGATGCATCAATAAATTGGCCAGTTCACCATCATTAGTCATTAAAAGTAATCCAGAAGTATCATAGTCTAGTCTGCCGATTGGATATAGGCGATAAGGCAAATCTTTAAAATAATCGACAACTGTTTTTCTCCCCTTATCATCGTTTGCAGTTGAGACCACTCCTCTAGGCTTGTAAAAGAGATAAGTATGCAAACTTTCTCTTTCAATGGGCTCACCATCAACCGTAATATTACTAAAAGTATCCACTTTAGTACCAAGTTTAGTTACTACATTGCCATCAACAGTGACTCGACCTTCAGAAATCATTTTTTCAGCCTTGCGCCGTGAGGCAATTCCTGCCTCAGCAATTACCTTTTGCAACCGTTCTAAAACCATTATTTTGCTCCTTTTTGAGTTTTTGCAATATTTTTATCTGCTTGACCTTTAGCTGCAAACAAATCTATTTCGCCTTCACTATTGATGCTATCATCTTCGAAATCTTCTATTAATGGTAAATCAGCCAGACTTTGGTACCCAAAGTATTGCAAAAAATACTCACTCGTTACGTACAAATTAGGATGACCCGGAGCATCTTTTTTACCATTAATTTTAACTAATCCACGCCAGATTAACGTTTGCAAAGCCCCAGATGAATTTACGCCTCTGATGTCATCTATTTCTACACGTGTAATTGGCTGCCGATAAGCAATAATAGATAGTATTTCCAACGCCGACTGACTTAAGCTCTTTGATAAATCTTTTTGAAAAAAATTTTCAATTGTTCTACTAACTTCTGGTCTAGTTGTCAATTTGTAAATATCATTGAGATGTTGTATTTGTAATCCTGAATCAGGATTTTTTTGTAGTTTTTCTTGCAAATTTTTGCTTAGTTCGCGCAATGCAGGTTTACCAACCTGCAAAAGTTCACATAAGTTGCTGCTTTCAATGCCATTATCGCCGGCAACATATAATAACGCTTCTAACTGCGCCATTTTACTTATCATTACTACCAACTCTTTCCAAGTTCAGGTCACCAAACATCCTCTTTTGTTTTACCCGAATTTCCTGTTTTTTACAAAGTTCAAGCAGTGCTAGGAACAAACCAATAACATCAGATAAAGTTTTCATTTTTTGACAACAGGCAAAAAAGCTTAACTGCTTGTTTCGCGCCAATTCCTCTTGCAAGAAAGTACTCATCTCTTTGACGGAAGTTTCCTTTACTTCAACTGAAACAATATCTGGCTGTCTGATTTTCAGTCTTTGTAAAATAATAATAAAAGTATTAGCTAATTCAGTAGAAGTAATTTGTCCTTTTGGCAAAGGCTGAATTTTTTTGCTTTCTGGTGCGCTCTCCTCTTTAGCCGCAGTGATCGGGACTTCCTCATTCCGCTTTTTGAAGTATGCTGAAACCTTTTTAAAAACCGAATAAGTGATAAGCTGCTGCACTAATTCATCCCTTGGATCTTCCTGTTCATCATTTTCTTCAGTAAAATCATTTTGCGGAAGAAGAGACTGAGACTTAATTCGCAAAAGCATCGATGACATAACAAAATATTCTCCTGCAATTTTTAAATTAAGTTTTTGCATTTGGTGCAAATAAGCTAGATATTGGCTTGTAATTTGAGCTATTGGAATGTCATAAATGTCAATTTTTTGCACTTTTATTAAATGTAACAGCAGATCCAAAGGACCTTCAAAGTTAGGCAGTTCAAGGGTAAGATTATCACTCATTTTTCTATATCCTTTTTTAGATACTTAATTAAATAAATATATTCAGGAACAGCCGTAATAACTTTGCTGGGATTATTTTGTGCCAACTCTTGAACTGCTTTAGCTTCATACTTAGCTTTACGATAATCAGGAGCAAAAGAAATATAACGAATGATTACAAAATGTTTACTTGATTGTGTACCTACCACCCCTATAAAATTAGGAGCCTTTGAACGATAGAGATATAAGCAAAACTCAGCACTGCTTTTATTTAATTGAATTTCATCCTTGAGATTAGCCAGATTTTTAAAATCAGAGAGATAAGATAATAAGCCCATAGCTACCTTTTCCTTATCATTTTTACATTCAATTAGCATTTAATCACCTTATGTTCGAGGATGCGTTTTTTCATAAACTTGTAAAATATGTTTTTGAGACAAATTTGTATAAATTTGAGTTGTACTAATATCTGAATGTCCCAAAATTTCTTGGACAACACGTAAATCTGCCCCATTTTCCAATAAATGTGTTGCAAAAGTATGTCTTAAAGTATGTGGAGTAACATTTTTTTGAATACCAGCCATTTTACAATAATGCTTAATAATTTGCCAAACGGCTTGTCTTGTTAAAGAGCTTCCCCTACTATTAAGAAAAACAAAATCAGTATTTTTGCCAATTTTTAATATTAATGGATCACGAACTTTTTCCTTATAGCTGTCTATCCAACTTAAAGCTACTTCACTAATTGGAATTAATCGCTCTTTTGATCCCTTGCCAAAAACTTTGACCAATTTCAGTTCTTCATGCAAATCAGTAAATTTGAGGTTAATTAATTCGCTTACTCTAATCCCAGTTGCATACAAAGTTTCAAGTAAGGCTCTATCACGTAAACCTAATTTCTTTTTTGTATCAGGTTGCTCAAGCAAATTATTAACTTCATTAACTGTCAAAGCGACTGGCAAAGTACGACGCTTTTTAGGTGAGTCTATTTCAAGCATTGGATTTAGTTTCTGAATATTCTGTCTTACCAGCCACTGGTAGAACTTTCGCAAACTGGTAATTAAGCGGCTAATAGAACTTGTGGCCTTTTTTTGATCGCGTTGTTCTGCCAAAAAAGCATCGATGTCAACAGCTTGTGTAGGCCAGGAAGTTAAATTTTCTTTTTGAAGAAAACTTATAAAAGAAGTTAAATCCTGCCTGTATGCTGTAATTGTGTTATTACTCAGACCACGTTCAACCTGACTATATCTTAAATAATCTTCAACTTGTTCTGATAAATTAGTCATTTTGGGCATCTTCTGGATCTTTTAATAATGAGATGGAACCAGCATTTTTGTCTTCCTTTATGTATTTAGCTTTAAGCAAGTGTCCTAAAGCTCTCTTAAAAGCTGATTTAGAAATACCAAAATAATTTTTAATATCCTGTGCGTCAGATTTATCGTAAAAAGGTAAGGTCTTATCTCTCTTTCTACGCAAACTCATTAAAATCATTTGTGCATCATCATCAATTTCCTCAAAAGCTCGTGGCAAAGTACTCAGATTCAAGCGACCATATTGGCTGATACCAACCACCCTGCCTCTGAATTGTTCCCCCAAACGCAAAGGACGTGCCATTTGTGATGGATGAACGAAGCCTAAATAATACTCCTTGGTGATTATAAATGCACCTACTTCACGAGCAGAATATACAGTACCAAAAATATCTTTATTCTTCATATCACCAGGAAAATGAGCTGCCAACTGTTCAAAAATATTTTCATCCGCCAATTTTGCCCAAATACGATTTTTTTCATCTGTTTCAAGGTGAACCAAAAGCTGATCTTCAGGTTGGGGCCAACGCTCTTTGTCATAAGGTAAGTCATCCATTGAAATTACGACATCTTTATCTGGCAAGCCAATATCGACGAAGACACCTAGGTTATATTTAACTTCGGTAACTTTGCTCCAGCCATATTGGTCTTGTTGAACAAAGGGTAAAAATTGCGTCATTTCACGATTATGTTGCTTATCATCGTATAAAAATCCCTTAATTTGATCTCCGAGCTGTGGCTTTTCTTCTTGTGTGATTTCTTTTCTTTTCAGTTCATAAGTAATACCGTCAATTTGAACAAAAAAAGATTCTTCGTTTTGGTCTATTATTTTTCCAGTTGCAATTGTGCCAAGCATGATTTTTCTCCTAAATCTAGAATGGGATCTGATAACAAGTATATCATTTTAAAGGAATAAATTGACATTAGTCAATCTAAATTTACTTCTGATCTCTCTAAATTCTAAACCAAACAAAAATAGCCAGTAATAAGCACTGGCTATTTTAATTCTTGCTTTTAATTAAAGATTTGAAACTTCGCCTTGATAAATAGCACCACGACGAGCATCAACAGTAATAGTAATACCACTGCCAATCTTTTCAGTTGCATCAGTAACTCCAACTACAACTGGAATTCCTAATGACAAACCTACAACAGCCGCGTGTGAAGTTAAGCCCGAGGCTTCAACAACTAAACCTGATGCCTTCTTAATTGCCGGCATGTAATCAGGATCAGTGGTCTTAGCAACTAAAATGTCGCCTTCTTTTGCTTTGCTAATAGCTTCTTCGGCACTATTAACAACAACTGTCTTACCGACAACAGAACCATTGCCAACACCAAGTCCCTGAGCCAATTTGCTACCGATGATCTGTAGTTTCATTAAGTTGGTTGTACCTGAATCACCAACAGGAACACCAGCAACGATAATGACCAAATCGCCATCTTTAACATAACCTTGCTCTTTAGCAACTCTAGCTGCTACATCAAACATATCATCAGTAGAAGCTGGTTTATCAGTCAGCATGGGCTGAACACCCCAAGAAATACCAAGTGAATGCTGGATCTTTTCATCAAAAGTTAATGCCAAGATGTTTGCGTTTGGACGGTACTTAGAAATCATTCTAGCAGTATAACCAGAATTAGTAGCCGTAATAATAGTCTTAACTCCTAATTCTTGGGCTGTCCGTACAACAGATTCCCCAATAGCTTCAGTAACATTCGAGCCCTTATATTCTTCAAATCTTTGAAGAGCTAGAGTATTGCGCTTAAGAAGCTCTTGTTCAGTTCTTTCATCAATTTCGGCCATAGCAGAAACAGCTTTAACTGGGTACAAACCATTAGCTGATTCACCAGAAAGCATAGTTGCATCAGTACCATCGAGAACTGCATTAGCAACATCGGAAACTTCAGCACGAGTTGGGCGAGGATTTTCTTGCATTGAGTCAAGCATTTGAGTAGCAGTAATAACAGGCTTACCAAGTGCGTTTGCCCTCTTGATTAAATCTTTTTGAACAAATGGCACATCAATAAACGGAATTTCGACACCCATGTCACCACGGGCTACCATTAAACCATCTGAAACTTGTAAGATTTCATCTGCATTATCAATACCTTCTTGTGACTCAATCTTAGGATAAATCTTAACATAATCACAGCCAGCATCTTCACAAAGCTTACGAATATCAAGAATGTCTTGCGCCTTACGTGCAAACGAAGCAAAGATAAAGTTAATGCCGTGAGCTAAACCAAACTTGATGTCATCAGTGTCTTTTTCAGTAATTCCTGGGAGGCGAATTTCGACACCAGGTGCATTAACACCTTTCTTAGAACCGATAACACCCGTATTTTGAGCTTCACAAACTAATTCTTTCTTTTCTTCGTCTTTTTCTTTAATTAATAAGTCAACTAAACCATCATCAATTAAAACGTGACCACCAACGTGAGTATCACCATAAAGACCTTCGTAAGTAACGTGAATCATGTCCTTGTTACCAGGCTTAGAATCATCCATCGACACACGAATTTGGTCTCCAGTATTAATGGTAAATTTGCCACCTTCTTGATCAGTGGTTCTAATCTCAGCACCTTTGGTATCCAATGCAATACCAAGTACTAAGCCAGTTTCTTTTTCAACTTGACGAACCATTTTCATCCGTGAAAGATGCTCAGCATGGTCACCATGTGAAAAGTTGAAACGAAATACATTTACGCCTGACTTGGCCAAAGCTGTAATAGTTTCAATATCATTTGAAGCTGGCCCTAAGGTACTAACAATTTTAGTTTTCTTCATTATTTAAAAATCTCCCCAAAATCGACTAATTATTTAGTCATTTCTTCATTAATATCAATTAACGATTCTTCACTGGCATGCTTTTCATCAAAAAGATCAAGAATATCATGGGTTTCTAATTGTCCATTCTCCATGCCGACAGCTAAACCGCCTTTACCATCAAGAAGTAACTTAACCGCATAATTTCCCATTTTTGTAGCATTAATCCTATCAGTAACCGTTGGCGCGCCACCGCGCTGCATGTGACCAATTACATTAGCCCTGCAATCGAATTCGCCGTATTTTAGAAGTTCTGTTCTAAAATCAGCGGCATCCATGACACCTTCAGCCAATATGATAATACCATTATCTTTGCCATCTTTAAAACCGCGCTTTAATCTTTCAGCAATTGCTTTAATGTCATAACTTCTTTCTGGAACAACAATTGCATCAGCACCACTTGCCAAACCAACACGCATAGCAATGTCGCCACAATTACGACCCATAACATTAACGACAAAAACACGATGATGACTGCTGGCAGTATCACGAATTCTATCAATGGCTTGCATTGCCGTATTGCAGGCAGTGTCAAGTCCGATAGTATAATCAGTGTATGGAATATCATTATCAATTGTTCCTGGCAAACCAATAGAGTTAATCCCTAAACGAGTCAATGCCAGTGCACCATGATAAGAACCATCACCGCCTATAACAATTACAGTATCAATATCATGCTTTTTTAATTGCTCAACCCCTTTTTCTTGCACTTCTTTTTGTGCAAACTCAGGGTAACGGGCACTATAAAGAAAAGTACCGCCCATGTTGATCATATGATCAACATTTTCAGCAGTCAAAGTAACAAAGTCACCTGCTACAAGCCCGGCATAACCATAACGAATACCAACAACGCCAAGTCCGTGATGAATAGCAGTTTTTGTAACAGCCCTAACAGTTGCATTCATGCCAGGAGCATCGCCACCGCTCGTTAAAATTCCAATTCGCTTCATGAATTCACCTCATCAAGATTTATTGTGTAATTTCTCACATCCACTAAATTTTAACATTCTTTCACGAAAAAATCTCACAAAAAATGATTAAAGTTCTTGATTTGACAGTCTTTTTCGATGTTAGCGTTAACATCAGCAATTTGTTCACGCTTACTCAAAAAAACTCTACTCTTTTAAATTTACAACTTTTAAATTAGTTAAAATATATTGTTTTTTACTTGAGTCGAAACGATCATTCTGAACTTTAACGCCTAATAAATAAATATTACCCTCCTTTAAATTCGATTGAATTTTATCATAAACATGAGGAAAAATTACAATATCCTGCTTACTGGTTGTGTCAGCAAAACTGCCAAAAGCCATTGTTTGACCCTTTTTGGTCCTCACAAGTTTTAATGACATCAGTTTGCCAACAGCTATTCCACCGTCATGAATTTGAAACTCATTTAATGGTTTAGCATTAAACTTCTGAGCATATTTTTGAACTGTAATTAATGGAGAAGTGAGTGTAGAAAAACCTAAAGTTTTTTCTTCCATCAAAGCCAATTCTTGTTTGTTAGGTTCTTTAGCGGGCTTAATAGGAACGCCACCTAGCCCTTCTGACAAAGCGAGATTTTCCCCCGTCAATTTAACATTTTCAATTATTTCAGGACAATTCTGTAACAATTCGTTCCGGTTTTTGTTAAGTTGGTCAAAACAACCAGATTTGATTAAAGATTCAACTACATTTGTAATGCTATTAGCTTTAATAAATTTGACATCAATCTGACGTAAAAAGTTGCTAAGAGAAACAAAAGGTTTCGCTTGACGCTTTGCAATTATTTCTTTAAGAAAATCTATTCTAACCCCTTTAATTGCTCGTAGACCAACCAAAATCCGCCCATCAATTACCTGATAAGCTAAATCACTTTTGTTAATGTCAGGTGGCAAAATTTTTACGCCATCCTCTTGAGCGCGCATTATATATTCGTTCGCCTTATTTTGATTGCCAATATTAGAATTAAGCATAGAGGCATAAAATTCAGCTGGATAATGAACTTGTAAGTATGCGAGCCAAAATGCGATCATTGTATACGCAACGGCATGTGAACGGTTGAAACCATAATTGGCAAATTGTTCAATATAGTCATATACACGGGTTGCAACCTGAACAGTCCTGCCGTTTTTTACTGCACCGTTGATAAATTTAGATTTTTCCTGTTCAATAACCTTTTGATCTTTTTTTGACATTGCTCTGCGTAAAATGTCGGCTTCTCCTAAAGAGAAGCCTGCCAGAACTCGGGCAGTTTGCATGACTTGTTCTTGGTAAACCAAAACACCATATGTTGAAGACAAAATTGGTTTTAAGCTGGGATCAGGGTATGTGACTTTCTGTATGCCCTTCTTGCGTGCAATAAAAGTTTTGATATTCTGCATTGGACCTGGACGATAAAGTGCATTGACTGCTACCAAATCTTCAAAATTATCTGGATGCAATTCACGCAAAACATTGCGAATTCCACCTGATTCAAATTGAAAGACGAGTTCCGTCTCACCCTTTTGAAAAATACTTAAAGTAGCCGGATCATCTAGGGGGATCTGATTAACATCGATCTTTTTTCCTTGCTCGCGAATCATTTTCTCCGTATCACCAAGAATAGTTAAATTTCTTAAGCCTAAAAAATCTATCTTTAATAATCCCAGTGATTCTACATATTTTTTTGTTTGCTGAGTTATCGGTATTCCCAATTGTCCTGATTGCAAGCCGGCAATGGCAGCAATAGAATTATCGCTAAGAACTAAACCAGCAGCATGGATTGAATAGTGGCGTGGCAGGCCTTCTAATCCACTTGCCGTTTCATAAAGCAACTTGTTCATGTCATTTGCATTCACCAGCATTTGCATTTTTTTGGATTCTTTATAAGCCTGAGCCAGACTTATTTTGCCTTTTGCGAAAGGTACGCTTTTAGACCACTCACTTAATTGCATTTCTTGAAGACCAAATACTCTGCCAGTATCACGCAAAACTTGCTTAGCTGCCAAAGTCCCAAATGTGAGAATCTGAGCAGCATGATCCATGCCGTATTTATTAAACATATATTTTATGACATCATCACGACGATTATCTGGTATATCCAAATCAATATCTGGCATTTCGTGTCTGGCAGGATTTAAAAAACGCTCAAATAGCAAGTTATATTTAATTGGATCAACTTCAGTGATATTTAAAGAATAGGAAACTAACGATCCACAAGCTGATCCTCTGCCTGGACCCATCGC
The DNA here is from genome assembly GCF_016101625.1 of Lactobacillus sp. M0396. NCBI lineage: Bacteria > Bacillati > Bacillota > Bacilli > Lactobacillales > Lactobacillaceae > Lactobacillus > Lactobacillus sp. M0396. The sequence continues at coordinate 80,055 of NZ_JACFQE010000001.1, read as the reverse complement.
AATTCCAACTCGATGGCAGTAGTTTACAACATCCCAAACAATCAAAAAGTAATCGTTAAAGCCCATTTGATCTATTACTTGTAATTCATAATTTAGCTGTTTTTGATAATCAGAGGGAACTTTACGTTGACCAAAACGATTTTGTAAACCCTTTTTAGCCAAAAATTGTAGAAAATCCTTGGAAGTTGAATATTGATCCTGCTTATATTTCGGCAGAACTGGAGTTTGAAATATAATTTTAGCATTGCAGATAGAAGCGATTTTTTCTGTATTTTCTAAAGCCTCATCTAAACCCAGTTTATGGTAGCGTTCGCTCAATTCTTCAATAGAAGGCAAATAATGAGAACCAGATTGTTTAGCTAAATCTGTGATATCTTCCAAAACCTCACCTTTTTTTATAGCTTGTAAAGTTTTACGTAAAAACTGATCGCGAGGCTTTAAATAACAGGTATCTTCAACGCTAACTATTGGTAAATCAAACTGTTTTGATAACCCTCTGACATATTGTATATAATTTTTTTGCTTTTCACTGCCATAAACTCCTATATATAAGGAACTAGATTTAGGTATTATGCTAATTAACTGACGCAAAAAATCTGTTCCTAAATTTTCATTCTGCATCTGCAAGTTTAATAACTCACTATGCAAATTTGCTGGTATAATAAATATCAAATCATTTAAATCCTTGGTTAAATCTGCTATAGTTAGAATTTTTTGCTTATTGCCATTATCTGTCAAAAGGTTGATTCTACTTGATAAACGCAAGATATTTCGATAACCCTCATCAGTCTTTGCTAAAGCGATAAGATCATATCGGTGAGCACTGTCAATTAATCCACTTAACCTTAACTGCATCCCTAAAAGTGGTTTAATCCCAACTTTTTGGGCCACTTCAAAAAAATTAACTAATCCATAGGTTACGTTAATATCAGTTAAGCCTACAGCTTCATAACCTAATTCCTTTGCAGTAGTCAGCAAATCTTTGATTTTTATTGGACTGTCTAAAAGGGTAAAAGAGCTAAGGTTTTGCAATGCAGCGTATTTCATATTCAGTTCACCTTCCATATAAATAAGTATACCAAAAAGCTATCTTTTGGATTGAAAACCTGCATAATATTTGTTAAAATTCAAGGGTATGAAAGAAGGAAACGCTATGGGTCGTTATATCGTAACTATTTGCTGGAGCGTTGTTTACATGTTAATTGTAGGTTTTATTGCCGCTCCTCTAACCCAACATGTTTTTAATCTAAGTGAAGCTGCTATTGTTGGTTTGATTTTTGGTCTGTTATTTGCAGCCATTATCCCCACAATCACGGCACATTCTCATAAAGACAAAAGTAAGTATTCTAAACTTAAGTAAATAAAAAAGTCATTAGCTCTCACCTAATGACTTTTTTATTTACTTAAAACTATAATTGTGTGACAAATTAATCTTTGGATGATTTTTAGTCAAAAATTCTTTGAACATTTCCACATAATCTTTATCCAGAATTTTTTCAATCTTATTAATATTGTAATCAGGGTAGAAGCCACCGCCCATAGCACGATAATTATTAACGGCCAAACGATACTTTTTTTGCTCTAAAATTGGTTGCCCGTTTAATTCAAACTTAGTTAAGCGACTCCCAACAGGTCTCAGAACATCCGCTTCATAATTAAGCGGGTAAAAAACATCAAAATTAAAAAGCTGATTGCGATACTGAGGGTCAAACATAATTTTGCCCCTTTTATCCTTAATTAAAAATTTTAGTGGATATTCGACAATATTGCGTAGTTCTTTCCCGGTTACTTTAACTATACATAATTGATTAGCAAAAGGATAATTTAGCAAAATATCACGCATTGAAACATTTTTATTAAATCCTTGAGCTGTTTCACTCATCAAAGCTGTTGCTGAGACATCAGCCTTTGTAAAATACAGTTGCATATCCTGCAATAAATTAATAAACGGTGAACCCTTAATTCTAGCTTCATCTGCATTTAAAATAAGAGCAGGTTCATCTAAATAAGCAATTGGTTGGTCAAGCCATTTTTGTGCCTTCTGTTCCAGTGACAAACTGGAAGCAGTAATTTCACAATCAGATTCATAGTTTTGAGCGTCAATCAATTCAGTAGAGATTGCTTTTATTTCCTTGCTTCGCTGGTCGATATCCAACACTATTTTACCAATAGATTCTCCGCGATAACCTGGTTGTACAATGGCAGTTTCATGGTCTACGATATTTAGTCTTCGATGCTGATGCCCTGTCAGCATTACATCAATATCAGGAATTTCTTGTAAAATACGATATCCTTCATTTTCTCCTGTTTGTGGCTCCTTGCGTGTTCCAGTGTGAAGATCTGCTTCAAAACCGCCATGATAAAGCACAGCCAAGACATCGACTTTAGGCCTTAAAAAAGCTGTTATTTGCTTAACCTGCTCAAAAGCAGATTTAAATTTTAATCCCTCAACGTGGTCTGCTGGCTCCCAAAACGGTACCCGTTGTGTAGTAATACCAATAATTCCTACCTTTATACCGTTTTTATTGATAATGATATAATCTTGTCCAAAGGCCGGCAAATCATTTTGTTCAGCCAATATATTGCTATTTAAAAAAGTAGCTTTACTATAAGCTAAATATTTTTTTAAATAGCTTAATCCAAAATTAAAGTCATGATTGCCTAAACATCTGACATCATACTCGATGAGATTATAGCAATCTGCAAATGCTTTTAAATTAGCATCACTATTCGACTCATGTACATAAGCCGCTAAAGGCGAGCCTTGAAGACAGTCACCTGAATCGGTCACAATTACATTTTCAGCACCATATTTATCTCGCTGCTGTTTTATTATGCTACTCAGTCTGCTTAATCCAAAAGGAGCAGCATAACTATTTTTTTCTTGATAGTCCGTGGGAAAAATAAAGCCATGAATATCACTTGAATGTAAGAATACGAGTTTCATTTCACCTTTTCCTCTTCCTAGATGGGGAATTGCCTAATTTTTAAAATAAAAAAAGACACCCGTTTTTGGTGTCTTTTAATTATTGATTGTCATTTGAGTTAGTTTGACTAACAACTTGACGACCCTTGTAATATCCTTTAGGTGAAACGCGGTGGCTTAAGCGATATTCACCAGTGGTTGCATCATAATGCATTGCTGGTACAGTTAACTTAATATGACCACGACGTGAACGTTTCTTTTGCTTAGAAGTATGTCTTTTAGGAACTGCCATTTAACTGATCTCCTTTTTTGTAGAATTACGATTTTAGGTTACTTAAAAGTACCCAAAATACTTCACGTTTGTTAATGATACTATTGTATCCCAAATAAATCAAGCTATATTAGTTATTCTTGTCTTGATTATGACCATAAGAACCCCAAAAATAACCAATTAGAACTCCGATAATTATCATCAATACTAAAATAATGATCAAAGGCAATTTGAACTGAAATAAGCCAAAATTAATGGTAACATTATTCGTATTTAAAACAACGAAAATTACAGCCAGTAAGGTTAAAATCAATGTAAAGATGAGCTTAATCTGTTTTGTTTTACTTTTCATACTCTGCACTACTTTCTTGAGGCAAACTTCAGCGATAATTCATCACCTATCGTTGGGAACAGGTTATATAATTTAGCCAAAATTGCTAAACTAACTGGTAAATTGAGCTCACGTTTATTACTACCAAAGAAATGAACCACTTGCCAGGCAACATCATCCGGATCCAGGACAAATTTTTGTACGCTTTCAGCATAATGCCCACTCTTATCAGCAATATTAAAGAAATTTGTATAAACCGGTCCGGGATTAACCGTCATGACCTTAACTCCAAATGGTTTTAGTTCCAAACGCAAAACATTCGAAAATTGAATAACAGCTGCTTTTGATGCACTATATGCAGCTGACTTTACAGTAGGAACTTTACCTGCTATTGAACCAATATTAATAATTTGTCCGGATTTTTGTTCCATCATTAGTCGACCAACTAAGCGGCTAAAATACATTAATCCTAAAACATTAACTTGAAACATGGCTGTAACTTCACGACGGTTTGACTCTACAAAATTTTCAAATTTGCCAAAGCCTGCGCAATTAACTAAATAGTCAACATGCTTAGTTAAATTAATAATTTTAGTAAAAGCAGCATCTATCTGGTCGCTTTGACTCATGTCAGTCACTATAGTATAAGAGTCAGCTCCTGACAACTCATGTGCTTCAGAAGCTACCTTTTCCAGCTTTGCCTTATTTCTGGCAATTAAAATAACTGTTGCTCCTCTGCCAGCACTTTCCAATGCGATAGAATGGCCTATCCCACTTGAAGCTCCTGTTATTACAACCACTTTATTTCTAAGAGAATCACTCATCTTTTTCTCCTTTCATCGGAATTACAATTCGGTCAAAATCATTAGCTAATCTTGTATTTGCAAATATCTTTTGTGCCTGATTTTCCAGCTTTTTGGCTTTAGCTCCTAAATATCTAGCAGAAATATGATTTAAATATAAACGTTTAACATTATTATCACGTGCAACCTTCGCGGCTTCAACTGCCGTAGAATGGTAATATGAATGAGCTAAATCTGCCTCATTACCGGCAAAAGTAGATTCATGCACCAAAACATCCGCATTCTGTGCTAGTTGTGCTATTGCAGGAGTAGCACGTGTATCATAAATAATAGTAATAATTCTACCTTTTTTGTTAGGGCCCAAAAAATCATTTCCATCTAATATAGTACCATTATCTAGAACAATTTTTTCACCATTTTTAAGTTTACCAAGTAAAGGCCCATTAGGTACATTATATTGCGCTAATTTATCCATTAAAAGTTCTCCCGGACGATCATCTTCAACCACTCGATAGCCAAAACTAGGTACTCGATGGGCTAATTTTTCTGCATATACTCTAAAACCATTCTGTTGAAAAATTAATCCTCCATTTTCTAAAACAACAAACTTAATAGGATAGCTAATTTTTGTACGTGAAATTTTTAAAGCTGTTCTAACAAATTGCTCTAGACCTGCAGGTCCATAAATGGTAATGGGACCAACATCTCCTTGAAATGATCTTGTTGCCAGCAATCCAGGCAAGCCGAAAATATGATCACCATGATTGTGGGAAATGAATATTTTTGTGACTTTACGCAATCTAATATTTGTTCGTAAAATTTGATGCTGTGTGGCTTCTCCCACATCAAATAACCAAATTTCATTAATTTCATCAAGCATTTTCAAAGCGATGCTTGATACATTACGTTTCTTTGAGGGTTGCCCTGCTCCAGTTCCTAAAAATTGTAACTCCATACTCTACCTATCTAATACATAGCATTTTCAACTATTTCTTTAACAATTAAAGCACTGTAGTGCTTTGATCCTATTGGTGTTGGATGCGTTTTATCTTCATAAAACCAATTTGGATGATTCTTTGCATATGAATACCAATTAATCACCATAAAATTATGATATTTTTTCGCTGCCTCATTTAATAAATTATTAACATCATTTTGCCAAGGCTTCGCCGGTACATATGTGTTTATCCAAAATACCTGTCTTTTATGTCCTAACTGCTTCATTAAATCATCTATATCAGACATTTTAAATGGACCATTAGTACCCAAACCTATTAATACATTCTTTCCTAAAACATTCTCATTCTGATAATGTTTTAATAAATCGAACGAAACATTTAGTTGACGTGAAATAGCCGCATCAATCACAGCCTTAGGCAACAAATCTTTCAAATCATTGCTAGAGCCAGCCATAACTGAATCACCGATAGCAGTCAAATCAATTTTACGTGCTAATTGAATTTCAATTTGTGAGATACCAAATTTCTCAAAAGATTTTTTTATTGGATGTTTCTTTGCTGCTTGTTTAGCTTCTTTTATAAGTTTAGCCTTTTTTTGTTCTCTGGGACTAATTTTTTGGTATTCCTTGATTAAAGCATTATTGTCTTTTCTTTGTTGTTTGCGATTTGCTCTAATTCTGCGAGCCAATTGACTTTGATTGAAATTTTGGGCTTGTGCAGCAGGAGAAATTAAAATTGCAATGCTACCAGTTAAAAAAATCAAGCCTATAAGAATAGCCCACACTTTTTGAAAATAATTTTTTGATTTCTTATCGCGAAGTTGTTGCAAATATTTTTTTGCTTTTTGTAAAGATATTTTTCCAAATGGTTGTTCTACAACTCTGTATGCAAGCTCACTTGAAATGACTATCAAAATTAGTTCAATAAAGCGATAAAGCAAAACATGATCTGCCATATTGGAAACTTTATCTTCAAAAAAAATCATTATAGGAAACTGATAAAGATAAATTTCATAACTTCTTGAGCCAATCCAATTAAAAATAGGGTTGGTTAACCATTTATTCCAGTGACTCCCTGGATGAGCAGTTACACCAACCAGTATCGTTGTAAACAACGTGAACAAAAACATACCACCCAAATAGGTAAATGCTTTCTCTGCATTCATTATTGGCGAAAGAAATAAAATTATGATTCCACAAAAAGAAATCAGACCGAAAATATCTAATAAAAGGTAATAATTATGCTTGATATTTCTTTTCAACTTGTTCAATGGCCAAACCACAGCCAGTGCAGCCCCTAGGCCTAAAGAAAAAAATCTAGTGTCTGTGCCATAATAAATGCGATTGATATTAACATCGGTTTTAAACATTATTGCCATTTCAATTGCGGAAAGTATTGATAAAATTAGTAAAATGCTAAAAATATTTTTTCTCTTTTTGCCATATTTTACTAATAGGAAAATAACTAATGGCCACAGTATATAAAATTGCCCGTTAATTGACATTGTCCATAAATGGACAAATGGAGATTCGCTAGCGGCAAAACGTTCAAAGTAGCTCTGCCCATTTAAAATTTGCCAAAAATTATAGATATTAAGCAAGTTTGCCACAACTATTTGACTTAGTTTGGCAAGTAAATTCTGCTGAAATAAAACTATATACGCTGCAGAAATCCACAATACTGCAATTAATGGCGGATATATTTTTTTAATTCTACTCCAATAAAACTTTTTTGTATTATAAAACCCATTTTCATCATACGCCTTTAGTATTTGGCATGTAACCAGGTAACCTGACAAAACAAAAAAAATCGGTACGCCAAGATATCCGCCAACAAAAGTATTAGGATCGAAGTGATAAAGAATCACTCCAATTACTGCCAAAGCTCTAAGTCCAGAATATCCTGTGATATATCGATTTTTTGTCATGTTTCAAAACTTTTCTATTTATTATTGGACAAATTCAAAGTTGAATGAGCCAATTATTACATCATCGCCGTCAACGGCTCCTTTTTTACGTAGAGCATCATCCACTCCCAGATTCTTAAGCTTCCGAGCTAATCTCATAACACCATCCTGATAATCAAGATTGGTTCGCTCCACTAATCTTTCCAGGTTTTCACCTTTAATCTCAAAAACATGATCTTCTAGTTTGGTGATAGTAAAATCATTCTTTTGACTTGCCTGATATTTATACTCTTTTACTTTTTGAACAAGTTCAGGCTTCTGCAATGCTCGTTCTTTTTCTACTTGCTCTACTACGGTCGCAGTATCCTGCAACAATTGTTCAATTCCTTCATGTGTCACACTTGAAATAGCATAAACAGGCGCTTGGATTTTTTCCGTTTTCAAATCTTTCTTGAATTGTTTTAATTTTTCACTTGCACCAGAAATATCCATTTGAGTTGCGACAATTATTTCTTTTCTATCTTTTAGATTTTTATCATAAGTTAACAGTTCTTGACGAATTGTCTGGTAATCTCGAAGCGCATCACGGCCATTAGCAGGATCCATCGCCACCAAGTGCAAAATCACCTTTGTTCTTTCAATATGACGTAAAAATTGTATACCAAGACCTACGCCATGACTTGCTCCCTCAATCAAACCAGGCAAATCAGCCATTGAAAAGTCACGACTATCGGGTAAAATAACCATACCCAAATTAGGCGTTAAAGTCGTAAAAGAATAAGCAGCTATTTTGGGTTTAGCTTTCGTGACAACTGATAATAATGTTGACTTGCCAACTGAAGGAAAACCCACAAGACCAACATCTGCCAAAACCTTTAGTTCTAGGCGCAATACTCGGTCTTCACCAGGTTCACCGTTTTCAGCAATTTCAGGTGCAGTATTAACACTCGTTGCAAAGTGAATATTGCCTCGTCCACCTTTACCACCATGCGCTACAACCAATTCTTGTTTATTTTCAGTTAGATCACCAATTTCTTCATTGGTATCAAAGTCATATACAGTCGTTCCAACAGGAACTTTAAGATACAAATCCTTAGCTCCTCGACCATATTGAGATTTTATGCGACCATCTTCACCATTTTCTGCCTTGAACTTACGGCGGTACCGAAAGTCCATTAATGTTCTCAAACCGCTATCAGCGACAAATATAATACTACCGCCACGACCACCATCGCCACCAGCGGGGCCACCATTTGGGACATATTTTTCATGGCGGAAAGCGACCATGCCGTCTCCGCCTTTACCAGCTTGAACTTCAATCTTAGTTTGATCGACAAATGTGGGCATATAAATTCTCCTTCCGTCTTTCTTAACCTTATTACTATACCACTATACCACAAAAAGTTTAGACTATTGTGGTAAAAATTGATATTTACAAAGTCAACTTAACTGTCTGGGCTTGGGGCAATGTTAAGCCAGCAGAACGTAATTCATCAATTGAGGCCTCTTTAATTTTTTTCAAAGAACCAAATTTTCGTAAAAGCTTATTTCTGCTTTTTGGTCCGATCCCTTTAATTGAATCGAGTTTGCTCGATAAAGCATTTTTAGCATGAGTTCTTCTATGGAAAGTGATTGCAAAGCGGTGTACTTCATCTTGAATTCGTGTCATTAAATAGAAACCTTGAGATTTTGGATTCAAGGGTATTAATTTCAAAGGCACTCCATTAATTGGATCTCCATATAAAAGGTGGTTGGTTCTGTGTTTGTTATCCTTGACCATACCAGCTACTGGAATATTAAGGTTCAGCTCATTGCGTAAAATATCTTCACAAGCATCTACCTGAATTTGACCACCATCCATCAAAATTAGATCTGGCATTGGTTTATGTTCCTTAAGTAGTCTGCTATATCTTCTGCGAACAACTTCACGAGTATTACGAACCTCATCGCCACCATTTTGATGCTCAACTTCACCCTTTAATTTATATTTACGATAAGAGTTTTTATCTGGTTCACCATCTTTAAAAACGACTAAAGCTGAAACCGGATCAGCTCCTTGAATATGAGAATGGTCAAAACTTTCAATAACATGACCATAAGGCAAACCTAAGGAATCAAAAATTTCTTTCTGTGCACCCTTTGTTTTTCTATTTCCTAATTCTAATAAGCGAAACTTCTCATCAAGTTTGAGCTTTGCATTGTCTTTTGCCATATTTAATAAAGAGCGTTTTTGACCTCTTTTTGGCGTTCTCACAGGCACATGCAAGACTTCACTCAGTGCCTCATTGTCAATTTTGGCAGGTATTAAAACTTCTTTTGGCAGTATTCTATTCTTTTGCCCATAAAATTGAACAATAAAGGACGCAAACGTATCTTCTGGATCGTTAGTGTCTGTCAGTGGATACATTCTAGTCTCACTTCTAAGCAGCTTTGCTTGCCGTAAAAAGAAAATTTGAATAGCTATCCATGATTTATCAACATAAAAATTAAATATGTCACGCTGAGTATTGTCATTTGAAATAATTTTTTGCTTTTCAACGGTTTCTTCAATGTAATTAAGCTGATCACGAATTTCAGCTGCTCGCTCAAACTCAAGATTTTCAGATGCAGCTGCCATTTTTTCGTTAAGATCTTTCTTTACCCAACCTATATCACCGTTTAAAAAGCTCTTAATCTTTTTTATTTGAGCTTCATAGACTGACTTAGGGACCGTTTTAAAACATGCTCCCAAACATTGTCCCATATGATAATACAAACAAGGCCTGCCCTGCTTGCCATGGCAACGTCTTAAAGGAAAAACTTTTTGAATAAACTTAAGCGTAGCCTGTGCAGCATAAACATTAGGATAAGGTCCAAAATAATAACCACCATCTTTTCTAATAATACTGGTTAATTTGGTTTGTGGATCACGTTCATTAGTAATTTCAATATATGGATAGCCCGTTCCTTGTTTTAACTGCACATTGTAATATGGCTGATATTTTTTAATAAGTGTAACTTCAAGCAAAAATGCTTCTTTATCAGTTGAAACGGTGATGATATCATAATCTCGAATATCTTCAACTAATTCCGCTCTTCTGCCAACTTGAGTACTTTTGAAATAGGAACGTACTCGACTCCTGAGATTTTTCGACTTGCCAACATAAATAACCTTGCCGTTTACATCTTTCATTAAGTAACAGCCAGGCTTAGCTGGTAAAAGTTTTAATTTATTTTCAATCAGCTGAGTTGCCAAAAAATCACTCCCCAAATTCGCTATCATATTTTAACATACAATTCATAGTTTTAAATTTGCTTTTGCTTAGTTATCACTTGATTATTAGAAACTTAAAATTTAAAAATATTAGCTTTACATAATTATATTTATTTAAAGCTAACAAATTATTGTATTTTCTGGCTTGAAGTCTTATTTTTTATTATAATAAAATCAGAAAGGAAAATTATTATGGGGTTAACTTTTAAAAAACAAGACGAGTTAGAAAAACTATTTGATAAATTTGCTACTGTACCTGATGACAAAAAGAAAAAATTGGCTAAAAACAAGGATAAAATAGTTAAAGACAAAGACAATTAAAAATGGTTCTCCAATGAGAACCATTTTTTCTTGCAAATTTTACAGATTTTGTTCAATCCATTGCCACACTTCTTGAACATGCAACTTTTGGACAGAACTAAAAGTAATAACATCAACGTTATCATGATTTAAATCAAGTTTTCGTTTCAATATGGCAAGCACCTGATTTTGCTGACTTTTCTTAACTTTATCAATTTTAGTACAAACTACCAAAATAGGTATATTAAGATATAATGCATAATTATACATAGCTATATCATTTTTAGTAGGCTCATGTCTACCATCCACTAGGATAATTAGTCCTTGTAAGTTTGCCCTGGTTTCAAGATAATCTTGAATCATAGTACCAAACTGTTCACGTTTTTTTTGTGAAACTTTGGCGTAGCCATACCCTGGTACATCGACTAAATAAAAGGCATGATTTACTAAATAGAAATTAAGGGTTTGCGTTTTTCCTGGTTGTGCAGAGGTTCGCGCCAATTTTTTGCGATTCAATAATGTATTTATTAAACTCGACTTGCCCACATTAGAGCGACCAGAAAGTGCTACTTCGGGCAAATTATCAGTTGGATATTGATCCTCGCGTACAGCACTGATTGCATACGAACTATCTTTAATGATCATTAGCTGCCTTTATTTCTTCATTATTTTCCTGATCATCCTCTTTACGTCTTGTTACGTTTGGTTCGGCATTTTTTTCAATGACATCTTCAGTAACTTTAACGTTTTCAATATCAGGCTCACTAGGAGTTTTATACATGATGCCCATCATCGCATTTTCAATTATTGTCCGCAAGCCACGTGCTCCCATATTTCGTTCGATGGCTAAATCTGCAATGGCTTTTAAAGCATCTGGGGTAAATTCTAAGTTAACCTGATCAAGCGACATCAATTTTTTATATTGCTTTACCAGCGCGTTCTTAGGTTCGGTTAAAATTCTAACTAAATCATTTCTATCTAACTTATCTAATGTAGCAATAATAGGAATACGCCCAATAAACTCTGGAATCAGTCCAAACTTGACCAAATCTCCTGTCGTTAAATGCTTAGTCCAAGAATCATCTTGTACTTTATTAAGCTCGTTTTCAGCACTAAAACCAATTACTTTTTTACCCAAACGGCTTTTGACAATTTGTTCGATACCATCGAAAGCTCCACCAACTATAAACAAAATGTTGGTGGTATCTATCTGTATTAATTCTTGCTGAGGGTGTTTACGACCACCTTGCGGTGGTACGGAAGCAATAGTACCTTCCAAAATTTTTAATAATGATTGCTGAACGCCTTCTCCAGAAACATCCCTGGTAATTGAAACATTTTCAGATTTTTTAGATATTTTATCTATTTCATCAATGTAAATGATTCCTCGCTCTGCGCGTTCTATGTCGTAATCTGCATTTTGTAACAATTTAAGTAAAATGTTTTCAACATCTTCTCCAACATACCCTGCCTCAGTTAAGGTAGTTGCATCAGCTATCGCAAATGGCACATCTAAAATGCGGGCCAAAGTTTGAGCCAAGTATGTTTTACCTGAACCTGTTGGTCCAATCAGAGCAATATTTGATTTTTGCAACTCAGTTGAAGAATCTACATCCATTTGCGTAACACGCTTATAATGATTATAAACTGCAACTGACAAAATCTTCTTTGCTCGCTCTTGACCAATAACATACTGATCAAGTTGCTTTTTGATTTCCATTGGCTTTGGCAAATCCTGTGCCTTTTTTAAAGAATCGGATTTTAACTCATCGTCAATAATTCTTTTTGAAAGATCTACACACTCATTACAAATATAAACCCCGTTGCCAGCAATCATCTTTTTAACTTGATCTTGTGTTTTATCACAAAAGGAACATTTAATTACCTCTTGATCAGTAAATTGTGAAGCCATTCTATTCCTCCTTGTATTTACAAGTCTAAGATTAGCATAAAATACGGGTGGTATATGAATTATATGCTTGTAAAAAATAAAAAGGCAGTACAACACCACCTTTTTACTCAGAATTTAAAACTCTACTTTTTATCAGACTTTTTTTCGTCTTTTTTAGTTTTAGATTTAGAAACTTGTTTTGCGTTGTCAGCTACAATATTAATAGCCTTACGTACATTGATATCATGCGAAAGCATGTCATCAGTCAGAGTGTTACGGACAGTTTTTTCATCCATATTATATTCACTAGCTAAATCTTTTATCTCTTTGTCAATTTCTTCTTTAGTAGCTTTAATGCCTTCTTTTTTGACAATTGCTTCAAGTACCAGGTTAGTTTTAACTCTCTCTTCAGCATCCTTAGCAAATTGTGAGCGTAATTGATCTTCTGTAGTATTAGTTATCTTGTAATATGTTTCAGGACTGATTCCTTGACGTTGCATATTACCTAGATATTGATTCATTTGCGTGTTAATGTCTTCCTGAATCATAGCATTCGGAATTTCATCAATAGTAGCATTGGCAACAGCACTTTCAATTGCGGCTTTTTCAATTTCGTCTTGTGCAGCTTCTTCTTTCTTCGCCTTAAGATCCTTCTTGATCTTTTCTTTTAAATCATCAAGAGTATCAACAGAATCATCAACATCTTTAGCAAATTCATCATCTAATTTAGGTAGCTGCTTCGATTTAACTTCATGAATTTTGGTAGCAAAATGAGCTTCCTTACCAGCTAAATCTTTTGCACCATAATCTTCCGGAAAAGTTACGACTACGTCTACATCGTCTCCTGCCTTGTGACCTATTAATTGGTCTTCAAAGCCAGGAATAAATGTATTAGAACCTAATTCAAGTGAATAATCATCCGCTGAACCGCCATCAAAGGCCTTCCCATCTACTGTTCCTTTATAATCAATGGTAACTGTGTCACCTTTAGCTGCAGCACTCTTCTTCAGTACTAACTCAGCATTCTTTTCACGCTCTTCTTTTAATTTGGCATCAACATCTTTGGCATATACTCGAGTGTTTTGTTTAGGAACTTCAACTCCCTTATATTCGCCAAGTTTTACCTCAGGTTGAACAGTAACAGTGGCTTTCATTTGCCAATCTTTACCCTTTTCCATTGAAACCGGCAAAATTTGTGGTTGACCTACAGCCGCAATATCAGCTTCCTTAATCGCTGCTTCATACGCATCTGGTAGAACAATATTCAATGCATTTTCATATAATGATTCTTCACCATAATATTGATCAAAGATCACACGAGAAACATGTCCTTTTCTAAAGCCAGGAACACGTAAGCTGTTCTTTACCCTTCTAAATGCTTGATTTAGCCCACGCTTTACATCAGCTTGGGGAATATCAAAAGTAAGTTCACCGGTAGTTTTATCGGTTTTATTCCATTTTACAGACATTAATTAAATACCTCCAATGTCAAGTTAAATTGCATCTTTACACACTAAATTATCTTACATTAAACGGTCGCAAAAAACAAACTTAGGCAAAAAAAGATGTACTTCTATGAAGAAGTACATCTTTTTAAACTGTTTTTAACGAACTAATCAAGAATTTCAGTAACTTGACCAGCACCAACAGTACGACCACCTTCACGGATAGTGAACTTAGTACCCTTTTCAATGGCTGCTGGTTTAATTAATTTAACAGTAAACTCTGTGTTATCACCAGGCATAACCATCTCAGTACCTTCTGGTAATTCAATTTCACCAGTAATATCAGTAGTGTGGAAATAGAATTGTGGACGGTAGTCTGAGAAGAATGGGGTATGACGTCCGCCTTCCTCTTTCTTCAAAACGTAAACTTGTCCCTTAAATTCGTGGTGAGTCTGAATTGAGCCAGGTGCAGCTAAAACTTGTCCACGAACGACTTGATCACGGTCAATACCACGAAGTAACACACCAACGTTATCTCCGGCTTCACCTAAATCCAAAGTCTTGTGGAACATTTCCAAACCAGTAACAACTGATTTAAGAACTTTATCTACCAAGCCGACAATTTCAACTTCATCACCAATCTTAACTGTACCACGATCAATACGACCTGAAGCAACGGTACCACGACCTGTGATTGTGAAGACATCTTCAACTGGCATCAAGAATGGTTTATCAGTTTGACGTTCAGGAGTTGGAATATATTCATCAACTGTGTCCATCAACTTCATGATAACTTCTTCTTGTTCCTTGTCTCCTTGTAAAGCTTTCAAAGCTGAACCACGGATAACTGGAATATCATCACCAGGGTAATCGTATTCAGTTAACAAGTCACGAACTTCCATCTCAACTAAGTCAATCAATTCTGGGTCGTCAACTAAATCAGTCTTGTTCAAGAAAACAACGATGTAGTTAACACCAACTTGACGAGCAAGTAAAATGTGTTCACGAGTTTGTGGCATAGGACCATCAGTTGCGGCAACAACCAAGATAGCTCCATCCATTTGGGCAGCACCGGTAATCATGTTCTTAATGTAGTCGGCGTGACCTGGGGCATCCATGTGAGCGTAGTGACGATTTTCAGTTTCGTACTCTACGTGAGCGGTATTAATAGTAATACCACGTTCCTTTTCCTCTGGGGCTGCATCGATTTCTGAGTAATCCTCTGCTTTAGCTAAGCCCTTTTCTGATAAAACTTTAGTAATAGCCGCCGTTAAAGTGGTCTTACCATGGTCAACGTGACCGATAGTACCAATGTTTACGTGTGGCTTTGTTCTTACGTAATGTTCTTTTTCTGCCATTAAAATGACCCTCCTGTAAATTTGCAAGAAGTCCGTTGAGTAAGTAACGGATAGTTCTCTGTTGAATATTGTACTACTTTCATTGGCAAATGCCTAGTATTTTAATGCATAGAGCCATGCCTAATGAAAACGTCCTTTGCTATTATACTAAATACTTTGAAAAAGTAAAGGCATTTTATCCAATTTTATTCGGATATATTATTATCGATTTTCTCAAACAGCTTCTGATTGCTTCTGCCATCATGATTATCAATATAAGAAGCAATATCACTGGCAAAACTGTCGGGATCATCAACATACTTATTTAGTTTAGGATAAAGACTTCCTAAAATCAAATTAACTTCACCTAATACAGCTGGAATTTGACTAGGCCTATGGTAGTATCGTGAGCCAATGCCTGAAACAACTTCACGATAAACCGGATCCTTTTCAAGCAAATTGATTTTCTTTGGAATAAATTCCTCTTTCTGCCCTAATACTAGCACTTTAAATTTACTGCTGAGACCAAGACGAAACAAATCCTCACATAAAACTAGGCGAACTGCGAAATTTAAACTCGGATCGATCAATAAGCTTTGTGCAAAATTTTTAAAATTCGATAAGTCGAGTTTAAATAGCTGCTCATAATCATATTTTGTCGGTTTGGATTTTTTCCTAAAAGCAACCATTATTTTTTGTTGCAATTCTGAACTAACAGGTTCTACCGAATCTGACAATTCATATTTAGTGACATTCTTAATTTCTAAGGCTTCAATAAAAAAATTGTTTTTTTTAAGAATTTTACTATATTCAGCAAAAATTTTAGAATTAGTGAAAAGATCCTTTTCTTCTTTAATTAATTCATAAGCAGAATAACTCTGCTTGTTCTTAATATATAGCTCACATAAATTAAGAACAACCTCGTCGCTGTGACCATCCCTTAAAGCTTCTTCTAAATTTTGAATAGCCTGAGCCAAATCACCATTTGCTTCATTTCTTTTTGCCAGATTAATTAAATTTTTTTGACTGAGTGAAGTCATAGTTAATCTTTCTTGATAATTCTTTGACCGGTCTTATTAACATCAACTGGGTGATGAGTTTCCTTTTTTGGCATATCATTTTTGCTATTTCTTTTTTGCATTGCTCGATGTCTGTTTTGGTTAACTTCCATTACAACTGGCAAAACTACCGGGCGTCTATTGGTTTTGCGGTAAAGAAATTTTTCCAAGTCATTACGAACATCCTGTTTAATTTCAGTCCAGTCAAATTTTTTGTGTTCGAAATTATTAGTTATTGTCTTTTTAATAAGCTCAATGCTGTCACGCATCAACTGCTGATTTGCCTTAATATATACAAATCCTCTGCTTGTAACCTGCGGTTGAGCAACAATTTTTTTCTTGCGACGATCAATAGTAACTACTGCAATAAAGATGCCATCATCGGACAAAACTTCGCGATCGCGTAAAACAATATTGCCCACATCACCAATTCCAGACCCATCAATCATTGTGTCCTCTCCAGGAACAGGATCCGTCAAATAAAGTCGTTTTTGATTAAAATCATAGCTTAAGCAATCACCATTTTTAGTGATAAAAATATCATCTTTTTTAAGTCCAGCTCTGATTGCCAAATCTTTGTGAATTTCCAGTAATCGATATTCACCTATTACCGGAATTAAAAATTGTGGCTTTATAATGTCAATAAGCAGTTGTAAATCACGACCCGTCGCATGTCCACTGGTATGTTTTGCTTTACCTAGTTGAATTACAGTACCACCAGCACGATAAACCATATCACTTGTTTGAGCCACAATAGTCTCTACTGAATGAGAAGGCGTTGTAGCAATAAAAACCAAGTCTCCCTTATGAATCGTTATCATACTGTGACGTTTTTTTGCCATTTTTTGTAAAGAGTTTAAAGGCTCACCCATTTGGCCGGTTTCAAGAATAACCGTTTTTTCATCAGGAGTTTCTTTTAAATCTTTAACACGCATCAACAAGCCTTTAGGAACATTCAAATAACCAAGATTCATGGCAGTACGGACTATTTTAGCTAAATCTCTGCCCGTCAGCAAAACGCGTCTGCCAGTTTTATGAGCGGCATTTAAGACTTCCTGAATTCTAATCAGATTAGATGCTTTGGCAGCGACAATTACTCTGCCCTTGGCATTCCGAAAAACATTTGTTACATAGTCCCCAATCTCCTGCTCGGCAACATTGGGCAAAGATGCTTCAGCATTTGAAGAGTCACTTAAAAGTGCTAAAACTTTCTTTTGTCCAATTTCTGCTAAGCGGTCTAAATCCGTACGGTACTTAGGGGCTGCAGAAGGATCAAACTTAAAATCTCCGGTATAAACAACTTCTCCTGCAGGAGTATGCACATCTATTCCTAGCGAATCTGGAATAGAATGAGTAGTCGGGAAAAATGATATATTAGCATTTTTAAAATCAATCTCTGTTTCGGCATCAATAACATGAAAAAGAGTGTTTTTACAGCGCTTATTTTCCCGTTTAACTGTTATTTTTGCCAGTTCTATTGTGAGCTGTGACCCAAAAACTGGTATATCATACTTTCTCAAAATATACGGCAAAGCTCCTATAGAGTCTGCATGTCCATGTGTTAAAAAGATACCGACCACCTGATCAGCATATTGCTCAAAAAAGTCTAAATCTGGAATAACCAGATCAATTCCAAACAATGTGCTGTCAGGATATTTAAGACCAGCATCAAGAACAAAAATTTCATCATTAACTTGAACAGCGAACATGTCTTTTCCTTGTTCACGAACGCCGCTCAAAATCATAATTTTAACTTGATCAGTCATTATATTTCCTTTTCCTTAATTTGCTATTCAGTTGTTATTTATGGATCATATGATCACAACGTAAAAAGTATCTTTTTTTATTCTAGCATAAAATGGTATTTTGACAAAAATAAAAAAGCCGATTCCTAATTGAATCAGCTTTTCTGACATTTCAACTAATTAACGACGCAAACCTAACTTCTTGATTAATTCACGATAACGATTAATATCCTTATTTTGTAAATAACGAAGTAAGTTACGACGGTGACCTATTTTCTTCAACAAGCCAACATATGAATGATGGTCATGTGAATGATTCCGCATATGTTCAGTCAGGTTGTTAATATCTGTAGTCAAGATAGCTACCTGAACCTCAGTTGAACCTGTATCACCCTCGTGAGTCGCAAATTTTTGAATTATTTCATCTTTTTCTGCTTTTGAAATTGCCATATTATTTTCACCTTTCACTAGAATAATTGCCGTTAACAACGTTAACCGTCAGGTGTGAGCGCGCAAACAGCGTTAACGGTTCACAACAATAGTATAATACAGACAAATTTTTTAAAAAGCAAGTATTATTTATCTTGCATCTGCATTTATCTTTCAGTATAATCTATAAAGTAGAATTACGATCAATGGAGGTGAAATTTATGCCACAAATCAAATCAGCTATTAAGCGTGTTAAGACT
Organism: Lactobacillus sp. M0396; assembly: GCF_016101625.1. Classification (NCBI taxonomy): domain Bacteria; kingdom Bacillati; phylum Bacillota; class Bacilli; order Lactobacillales; family Lactobacillaceae; genus Lactobacillus; species Lactobacillus sp. M0396. Next base: position 61,141 of record NZ_JACFQE010000001.1, on the reverse strand, counting down.
CAAGATGCTACAAGAAAGCGTAATGCTGCTCAAATGAATCAGTTAAGGACTGCAGTTAAAAAGTTTAAGACTGCTCAAGCTGCCGGTGCTGAAAATGCCTCCGAATTACACGTAGCTGCTGCTCGTGCATTAGATAAAGCTGCTTCTAAAGGTCTTATTCATAAGAATAAAGCTAACCGTGATAAAAGCCGTTTAGCAAAACTTGCAAAATAACGATCTTGCTTAATTAAAAAATAAAAAGACAGAAATGATTTCATTTCTGTCTTTTTATTTCTACCAAAATTCAAACACTGAGAATAAAAAGTTTTAAGAAATTGTCTTCTCGGTATTGACCACTCTTATAATTAAAATCCAACTTAATTGCCTGCTTTAATAATCTTGCTATCTTATCTGGCGATACTCTATTTTTTAGAGCTAATTTAACTCGGTATGGATGAACACCCAGCGTTTTTACAATTTCAGGTTCACTGCGTCCTCTCTCTTTAAGAACCTTAACAATCAAACTCATTTCTAACTGATTTTCAAATACAGCAAGAATCTGTATTGGATTGTTGCCATTGTGCAATTGATTACTTAGTCTTGCCAAAGCTTCCTGGTAATTGCTATTTAACGCTGAATCCAATATGGCAAAAATATTTTGTGCTAATGACAAATCAACATTTTTTTCAACTAATTCAGTTGTAATTTTTCTGTTATCCGTAATCATTTTCAACTTATTATAATTACTCAAAACAGTATCTACCACTTGATCGCTGCGTTCTAATAAAAGATTTAAAGCAGAGCTAGTAATTTGATACCCCTCCATAGAAATCAAATTTCTGATAAATTTACTCAATTCATAGGGTCGAATTTCAGTTTCAACAACATTAAAATGATTCGTAATGAGCTTTGTTATTTTCTTTCGCCGATCAATTTTTTCATATGAAGAAACAATTACTAAAATATCATCCAGTTGCGTAATATTCTCAAAAATATTTTGCAGTTTTGAAATTTGCTTTTGAAATTTCTTAGGGACTTTTGCTGTTAGAAAAAATGGATTTTTAATTGTTATTACCTTTTTCTGACTGAAAAGACTCGATTCAGTGAGATCAGCAATTAATTCATCTAACCCTTCTGAATCGCAATCAACAGAAATTTTCTCATATTCTGACAATTCTTCCTCATGAATATATGAATCAGCAATATATTCGTTTAAGAAAGCGTCACCGCCATTAATCAGAGTATGAGCAGTTTTCTTATTAGAATCTTTAAATAATGAAAGTAATGTCATTTCTTAATCACCGGTAAAAATCTTTTGAATTTAGGCTTCACAAAAGCACCATAAGTCCAAGTAATCATACCACAGTCTTGTGTCGATGCCCACGGAATATGTTGAGTCTGCAGAGTTTCTATGGTCTCAGGATGGGGATGACCAAAGCGATTTCTGCGACCAGCAGAAATAAAAACTCTTTCTGGACGTAAAGCTTTTAGGAATTCTTTATTTGAAGCAGTACGACTACCATGATGACCCAGCTTGAAGTAATTAACATGCAAATGGTACTGATTCATGATCTCCAACTCACCTTCTTGACCTAAATCGCCAGTAAAAAGCCATCTTTTGCCGGCCAGTTTAAATGTTAAAGAAAGAGAATCTTCATTTTTTCCTAAGCCTGGCTTAAAAGGATAAACAGTCTGAAAAGATAGTTGAGAGTCATTAACTTCATTCCCTGCTAACAATTGTATAATTTGGTCTTTCTTGATTTTTCCAGTGATTCTTTTTTGAAAAGAAGGATTTTGAATTAGTCCTCGTGCCACATATAATTTTTCTACTTTGATTTGATTCAAAAGTGGCTTCAAATCACCTACATGATCTGCATCTTGGTGTGTAATAAATATCCCGTTAATTTTGCTTATACCCTGTGCTTTCAAAAATGGGAGAGTAATTTTGTTAACCTGCGGATTTATTTTTTTGCCATTAAAATTAAGTTTTCCGCCGACATCTATTAAATAAACTTTTCTAAAAATCGGAGTAGAAATAAAAATGCTGTCTCCTTGGCCAACGTCAATGAAAGTTACTTGACCTTGAAGTGGGAAATGAATTGTCAAAAAAACTAATCCATATATAAATAAAAGACATACTATAAATCTTTTTATTATTTTTTTACAGTTTGGTTTTTCATTTATCCAAATCAATATAATAGACGTCAGAATTAATAAAAAAAGACATTGCCACCAGTTTATTTTGCCAAATGTTAAAAGGCCGATTTTACTGTTAGAAATTTGTGCAATTTGCTTTTCTCCAAGTTCAAGTATCCTTTCAAATAAAATACTGCATTTTGGATTAATTCTAAAGATCAACAAGTTTAAAAAGGTTAAAGGCATTACTACCCAGTTGAAATATGGCACAATTAACAGATTAAAAAAAACAGTTAGTATATTAAATTGAAAAAAGTAAAATAAAAGCAATGGCAGTAAGAGATTATTTAAAGAAAATGACTGCTTAAATTTAGTCATGTGATTAGTCATTTCCAAACCCAGGGCTAAAATATAGCTTAGAACTGCGCCAGTACTCATCATTAAACGAGGATTGATTATTAAATGCAAGATTGCAGTAAGTCCAAGTAAATCACTTTTGTTAATTTGCAATTTATTTATAGAGAAGAGTTGACCCAAAATATAGGTCAAACTTGCTCTGATAAAACCAACTTGACTATTACTGAGAAAAATCCCTACAAGCAAAATAATCAAACAAAGAACAAATGTCTCGCCCTCTGTTAATTTTAAAAAATAACAAAATTTACTGATTAGTAAGGTATAAATACCAACATGCAGACCAGAAATACTCAAAATATGAATTACGCCAAGGTCACGATAATTATTCAGAATTGTTTGAAATCTTCGACTTGGATTTTCACCTAGGATCAGTTCACTACTAAAAAAAGATAAAATTGGTGGCATTTGCTGAAAAAATTTTTTAAAATGGAATCGCAAAAAATGCAAATAGTTCCAAATGCCACTCTTGTCAATTTTAATTCTATAGCTTGTTAGTTTAACTTCTTGAGAAATATTTTTATATCGATAAAATTTTTGCAAGTCAAATTGTCCATAGTTAGAAGCCGGTTCAATCGGATTTACATCACCAGATAAACAATAAAGTTTAACTCTGTACCCTGATTTTATTTGTTGTATCTGTCTTGAGTTTATTCTCCCAGAGACTTTTACTTTGCCTTTTTCTACTTGACCATCAACTGTGAACCAATCGTCAAAAATATCAATTTGATCAGGGTAAAAAACTATTTGAGATCTTGGACTGATTACAAAGTCAGTTTGCTTTTTATCGAAACAAGTTGCAAAAAATGCTATAAAAAGTATCACAAGAGAAAACCATCTTAAAGAATTAAACTTATAAAAAAGTAAATATGAGAGATAAGCGGCTATTAAAAAAGAACATAACTTTTGAGTTAAGGTATCGCATTGATAGTATAAAAAACTTAAATCAATCAGTAATAATGCTAATACAAGAAGGAAACCTGGTTTTAAGACATCAAACTTCCAATTGGTCTTTAAGTGCCACAAATGTTTTTTCTCCAATTCCAGATACCTGCTTCAGTTCTTCTATGGATTTAAATTGGCCACTCTTTTGACGATAAGCAATAATTTGCTGTGCTTTTTTCTCTCCAATACCATTAAGCTGTTGTAGTTGTTGTGCATTTGCAGTATTGATGTTTACTTTATTGCCTACAGTCGTTTGACCACTATTGTTGCTATTAAATTCACTAGAAACCGAGTCAGATGAATTAGATGAAACCGATTCCACCACTTGCTCTGCCTTTATTTTTTCTCCTTTATAAGGAATATGAATCTTATCCTGATCTTTCAATATCAAAGCCCGGTTAACCCTTTTTAGCTGAGCATTGCCTTTAATACCTCCTGCTGCGGCAATCAGCTCATTCAATCGTGCTCCATTTTTTAGTGTGTATACTCCTTGATGATTAACCGCACCTGAAATGTCACACGTGACATTTTTAGGCTTATCTGCAGCAATTTCTTCTGTTTTTATTTCATTTGAGTTCGTTTTACCAGTCAAGTTGTCAGTGTTGTCTTTTTTACTTTGCAAAAACTCAGTGTTTTCATCATCGAAATCACTTAAATTTTCGTTGGATCCTGACTTCTTAAGCTCAATTAAAAAAACTGCCATTAGACATGCCAATCCAATGAAAAAATACTTTTTGTGCTCATCAATAAAAGTTTTTATTTTTTCCCAATCCATTTTCTCAACTCCTATTTTTAAGTACGCAAAAAAGCCCAAAAACTTTTGGACTTTTATTAATATCTATTAATATTTTTCTTGTAAATAATGGAGTGCATCATCAAATGTGCGTACAGGAACAATTTTCATTTTTGTTCCTATCTGCTTGGCAGTTTTTTTAGCAACCAAATAATTACTTGCACTTTTTTTCATTCCAGCCGTATCGACAGGTGCAAAAAAGACCTCAGCTCCAGCTTTGTCAGCAGCCACAACTTTTTTATCGACACCACCAATCATACCTACTTTTCCTGACGGACTAATTGTCCCAGTTCCGGCAATTTTATGACCTTCAGCTAAGTGCTTGCCGGAAAAAACTTCATAACTTGTTAAAGTGAACATTAACCCGGCAGATGGTCCTCCTATTGCACCAGCATTAATTGTAACTTTTGGCTTAGTTTCGACCTGTACATGCTCCACCAACTGTATTCCGATGCCAGGTTTGCCTGTACCTTTGACCTCGACAATTTTTCCTTTAAAATTTTTTTTTTCTGTTCTCGCACAACATTAATTACAGTTTTAGAACCTAACTGCTTTTTTTGAAAATAACTGATCATTTCTTCTGTTGAGTGAAATTTATGACCATCAGCACCTAAGACAGTGTCTCCGATTTGCAATTTGCCTTTAAAGCTTGAACCCTTTAGTACCTGCATAACGTAAACACCTTTATAGTGGAGTTTAGGTTTTAGTCCCGCCTTTTTGGCGGCATAATATATAGCATTTTGTTGACTAGTTTGCATATACCAATTTTGTAATTCTTGGTATTGACTACTGCTTGATCCACCTAACAATTCAGTTTTTGGTATACGACTAGCATGTTTTTGGGTAAAACTAAAAAGATATTCCCATACTGTTGCCGGTTGACTCGTTTCACTAACAGTCACTAAATAAAAGTTACTTGGTGGTTTAACCTTGCTTTTTACAAATTGGCCAATTGAAACAGCACTGCCTGGCATTTCAATATAATAATTGGTTGGCCAGTTTAAGCCAATAAAAACCAGAAAAAATGTCAAAATAATAAATAGCCATTTTCGAACTTTTGAAAACTTCTGGAGTGGTTTCTTTTCATTATTCATGTTTGTTATAACCTATTTTTTCTTTTAAAGCCTGTGCTGCTTTAGTCGGCAAAAAGCTTGCAAAATCACCATTAAATTGTGCAATTTCTTTTATAATACTGGACGCAACAAAACTATTTTCTGGCTCAGTAAAAAGCAAGACGGTACTTATATCATTTGCCATTTTTTTATTCATTTCTGCAATCTGCTGTTCAAATAAAAAATCTGTAGTATTTCTTACTCCACGCACGATTGTATTTGCGCCTAAATCATGTGCAACGTTAATAGTAAGCTGGTTAGGCTTTAGCAACACTTGAACATTTTTCAGATCTTTAACAGCATCATTAATCAAGTCCTCTCTTTCTTCATTTGTGAAAAGATATTTTTTAGCCGTATTAACCATCACCACTACGTAAACTTTATCAAATATTGCAGCAGCCTGATTAATTATATCAACGTGACCATTTGTAATGGGATCAAAACTTCCTGGAAATATTGCGACACTCATTAATATTCCTTTCCATAAAATCGAACAATAGTTTTACCTAAATGTTTTTCCTTAATTAGCTGAAAGCTACTACTTGTTTCTAAATTTGTTTGATCATCAGTTTCAGCCACCACTACTGCATCACTGTTTAACAGTTCTAGGTCAACCATTTTTGCCATATCATCTGTAATTCTTTGTTTAGCATAAGGTGGATCTAAGAAAACAAGATCAAATTTTTGTTTTTCTTCGGCAAATTTACTTAAAGCTGCATTGCTAGACATTTTATATACTGAAAAAAGTTCAGGCTCTTTTGTCAAAGCAACGTTTTTATGAATGATGTTAACAGCCTGATAATTAATGTCTACTATTGCTGCGTGAGAGCATCCCCGAGAAACAGCCTCAATTGCCAGTGCGCCACTTCCCCCGTATAAATCTAAAACTTCTCCACCATTAAAAAATTGACCTAATGAATTAAACAACGATTCTTTAACCTTATCACTAGTTGGTCTTGTTTTCTGGCTTTTCAACGTAAATAAATTGCGTTTGGCGTATTTTCCGGAAATAATTCTCATAATATTTGTTCTGTATCTTCCTGACGTTCCTGTAATGTTTTTTCGGCTTTTTTGGCTAAATCTCTAATTTGATTCTCAATATGGTCACTGGACAGATCAATTTGATTCCAATTTGATTTTTCTACTTTTTCGACAAAATCAAGTGAATTCAAGTCGTGGCAAACTTGTTCAATTTCTTTTTTATTTACATACATAATACAGTAGGCAAATTTCTTTGAAAAATAAACAATATCGCCATATCGTCTCAATTTGTACTGATCACTAATTGAATTTAAAAAAACAATAAGACTCTGTCTCTGAATAATATTTTTATTTGCTAAATCCTGTTCAATGCTCATTTGCAAACCTTTCTTCATTTTTAATTCGTTCATTTGCTGAAATATTCAAAACGATGCCAATAGCTGCCGACAAAATTATTAAAGATGATCCACCGTAAGAAATAAATGGTAGCGTGACCCCTGTTATAGGCAATAATCCAAGCACTGCACCCACATTAAAAACTGTCTGTGTAAAAATAATTGTAGCCACTCCAAAGCATACTAAGGCATTAAATTGTGAACTGGCATGAATGCCAACTTCCATAATACTCCATATTAAATAAAAAATTAGACCTACCACAATTAGAGCACCAATAACCCCTATTTCTTCTGCAATTACTGCTAAAATGAAGTCTGTATATGGTTCAGGCAGATACCCTCTTTTTTGCATGCTATTGCCCAGCCCAACACCAAATAAGCCACCATTATGAATAGCATAATATGAATTAACCAGTTGTGCTCCGCCTTTTTGCTCCAATTCAAACGGATGAAGGAAAGAAAGAAAACGACGGTACTGGTACTTATTTTGCAGAAATTCAGGATTCCATTTAATAATCAGGAAAACGAGCAGGTATACACCTACTGCAATTCCAATAAGACATAAAACTGCATTTTTCGCTGGCACACCAGAAACCGAAAACATAACAATGACAATCATTGCCAAAACTGCAGTACCACCAAAATCAGGTTCGAGAATTACCAAAAACATCATAAAGGCAGCTAAAATTGCTGGTCTGGATAGGTTTTGAATAATTTGCCCTTTTTTAAAAGACCCATCATGTCGATCTAAAAAATAAGCTAAATAAATTATTAGGGATAATTTGGCAATTTCCAGAGGCTGTATCTTTATTACTTTTAAATCAATCCAACCCACCGAACCATTGACGGCAGCAGCGGAGCCCTTGAAAATTTTCAAGCAAATCAGATAAAAAAGTAATAAAATGCTGATCCCCAGAAACCAAACAACAAACTTACGACTTTTGAAAATATCGAGTTTTAAAAAAAAACAGAGAGCGCCAAAAATAAAAACGGCAAAAAAAGCGTACACGGCTTGGCGAATACCGTAAACTGCCGGATTAAACCCATTCACAAGCAAGATATCTGAGCTAGCAGAATAGACCATCACTATTCCAAAGACCACTAACAAGATATAGGGCAAAAAAATATTGTAATTTAAATGGTGAAGTTTTTGCCGCACAAGCCTACCTCTCCTTCTGTAATAAATTAACCTTTATTATAAGCATTATAAAACAAAAAGAGCACCACTTCATCAGTGAGTGCCCTTCTTAAAAAAATTATTTATTTCTTATTACGTCTTTTATCGGCTTTTTGTCTCTCAGAAGTATTTAAAATTTTCTTTCTTAATCTGATTGAATCAGGAGTTACTTCACAATATTCATCATCATTTAAGAATTCAATGGCTTCTTCAAGGGTCAAAGTCTTAGGAGTTCTAATTGCAGCAGCGTGATCTTTCCCAGCAGCACGTGTATTGGTTAAGTTTTTACCTTTGATAACGTTAACGGCAATATCACGATCTCTCGATGACTGGCCTACAATCATTCCCTCATAAACTTCAACACCTGCACCAATAAACAATTCACCACGTTGCTCAACTGTTTGCAAAGAATACGTGGTTGATTTGCCCTGACTAATGGAAACTAAAGCACCATTTTGACGACCCGGTTCCCAATTCTTAACAACAGGTTTATACGAATCAAAACTATGGTTCATAATGCCGTATCCTCCAGTTTGGGACATAAATTCATTGTTATAACCAATAAGCCCACGTGAAGGAACTAAAAAGTCAAGCCGAGTTTGATTGTTACCTGTGGATGCCATATTCTTCATCTCTCCTTTTCTCTGAGAAAGTGAATCAATGACAGAACCAACGTATTCATCAGGGGTATCTACTTGAACAGCTTCAAATGGTTCGCACATTTTACCATCAATTTCACGGTAAATAACCTTTGGTCTTGATAATTGCAATTCAAAACCTTCACGACGCATTTCTTCAACCAAAATTGAAAGGTGAAGTTCACCACGACCCGAAACTGTCCAAGCATTTAACTGATCAGTAGGTTCAACACGTAGTGAAACATCAGTCCGGGTTTGCTTAATTAAACGATCTTCCAATTTCTTTGGTGTTACTTTGTCACCTTCACGACCGGAAAATGGTGAGTCATTAGCGACAAAATCCATTTGCAGTGTAGGTGGATCAATCTTAAGAAGAGGTAAAGCCTCTGGATTTTCAGCCGAAGCAATAGTTTCACCAACAAAAATATCGTTAATTCCGCTAATGGCAATAATATCGCCTGCTTTAGCTTCTGTGATTTCATTACGCTTCAACCCAAAGAAACCGAACAGTTTAGTAACTCTAAAGTTCTGAGTAGAACCATCACGTTTCATAACAGTGATATTATCGCCAACTTTAACTCGTCCACGATAAATACGACCAACACCTATACGGCCAACATAGTCATCCCAGTCAAGCATTGTAATTTGAAATTGCAAAGGATCATCAGAATTATCAATTGGTGCAGGAATAGATTTAATAATCGTGTCAAAAATAGGATTCATAGTTTCTTCCTGTTTTGACGGATCAGGATCATAAGAAGAAGTACCATTTAAAGCTGAAGCGTAAACAACTGGGAAGTCAAGCTGCTCATCGTTTGCTCCTAATTCAATAAATAATTCGAGAACTTCGTCAAGAACCTCTTTAGGACGTGCACCAGGACGATCAATTTTATTGATGACTACAATTGGCTTCACTCCGGCTTCTAATGCCTTTTTAAGTACGAAACGAGTTTGTGGCATAGTGCCTTCATAAGCATCAACCAATAATAAAGCACCGTCGACCATATGCATGATTCTCTCAACTTCGCCACCGAAATCGGCATGTCCCGGAGTGTCCAAAATATTAATAGTAGTATCACCATATTTAACCGCAGTGTTTTTAGATAAAATAGTTATACCACGCTCACGTTCAATATCATTTGAATCCATTGCACGATCTTCCAAAGCCATGTGTTCAGGGAGAGTGTCGGATTGTTTCAACAATTGGTTAACCAAAGTAGTTTTACCATGGTCAACGTGCGCTATGATAGCTATATTCCTAATATCGTTTCTTCTTTTTTCTGACAAAAGTATTCCTCCTCCACTCCTCAATAAAAAAACTGTGACGTGGTCACAGTTTCGGCGGCACGTCAAAAACATGCTGATCGAAGTGTTTCATATCTGTATATTTACGCTCATTGATTTTACCACCTAACTGTTTAAGGGTCAACGTTTATCCCTCTTTTTCAAATTAAAAATTTAGTATAGAATAAAAAGCAGACAAATTAGTTTATTTTATGTTACAAATATAACTATAAACTTTTATGAAAGAGTGAATGTAATTGATTTTAATGAAAGATATTACCCGTGATGGTAACCCAGTATTGCGCAAAGTAGCTAAACCCCTAACTTTTCCGTTAAGCGAACACTATCAAAATTTGGCTAAAGAAATGATGGAATATCTAGTTAATTCGCAAGATCCAAAAATTGCAGAAAAACATCAATTGCGTGCTGGCGTAGGTCTAGCTGCCCCACAGGTTGGTGAAAGCGTTCAAATGGCCTCCTTACTGGTACCAAATGACAAGGGCGATATTGTTTTTAAGGAAACTTTTGTCAATCCTGAAATTTTATCCGAATCCGTGAGACAAGCTTGCTTAAGTGAAGGTGAAGGATGCCTGAGTGTAGACAAGGTAATAGATGGTTATGTGCCTCGTCCTGATAAATTAAAAATTCATTACTATACTGTAGCTGGAGAAGAAAAAACTATTCGCTTAAAAGACTACCCAGCAATTGTTGCATCCCATGAAATCGAACATTTACGGGGACATCTTTTTTATGACCGTATCAACAAGCAAGATCCATTTAAATTAGCTGAAGATACTATAGTCATTTATTAATTTAATTAAAAAGATTTTTAGCCGTCATTTTATTGCTTTGACGGTTTTTTAATAAAGCCGTCAAAACTTGATTCTATACTTGTTTTTACATGTATGGTAGAATTTTACTAGCTATTGGATACTTTATGTTATCCAAAATTAGAACGTTTTATTAACTGAATAAGGAGAATACAAATATGATCTACAAAGTTTTGTATCAAAAAGACAAGGTTGTCAATCCTAGACGGGAAACAACCCAAACTCTTTATCTTGAGGCCGACAACATGGTGGCCGCAAGAACAATGGTTGAGGAAAATACCCCCTATAATATTGAACTCATCCAAGAATTGGCTGGCAATTCGTTAACTTACGAAAAAGAGCACGCCGATTTTAAATTAACCACTTTTGAGAGTAAGAAGTAGTCTCTGTGCGTATTAAAAATAATGAAGTTGCTGTAGTTGCAATCGGGGGGTTGCACGAAATTGGCAAAAATATGTACTGTGTGCAATATCAAGACGAGATCATCATCATGGATTGTGGAATAAAGTTCCCGGAGGATGACCTTCTTGGTATTAATTATGTGATTTCTGATTATTCTTATTTAATAAAAAATCGCAAAAAAATTAAAGCACTAGTTGTTAGTCACGGACACGAAGACCACATTGGCGGGATCCCCTTCTTACTTGAAAAGATTCCGGAAATTCCGGTATATGCCACACCTTTTGCACTTGCTTTAATCAAAGGAAAACTTGAAGAACACGGCATTCTGAGGACTACAGAATTACATGAAGAACACGAAGACACAGTTCTTAAATTTAAAAAGTTGACCGTTACTTTCTTCAGAACAACTCACTCGATTCCTGACACTTTAGGTATAGCCGTACATACCCCACTTGGTGCAGTAGTATTTACAGGAGATTTTAAATTTGATTTAACGCCTGTGATGAACCAACCCGCTCCGGATTTTCAAAAAATGGCTAAATTGGGCAATGAAGGAGTTTTGGCACTGCTATCAGATTCAACTAATGCTGAAGTAACGCAATTTACTAAGTCTGAACGCTTTGTCGCTAAATCCTTGCATGACATTATTACTGGGATACATGGAAGAATAATTTTTGCTACTTTTGCATCTAACCTCTACCGTGTTTCAACTGCCATCCAAGCAGCCAAAGATACGGGTCGCAAAGTTGCAATTTTCGGGCGTAGTATGGAAAACGGTGTGCAAAACGGCATTGATCTAGGCTACTTAAATGTACCTGACGGCTTAATTGTTGATGCTAACGAAATAAACCATACTCCTGCAGAAGAAGTTATGATTTTATGTACCGGATCTCAAGGTGAACCTTTAGCTGCTCTTTCAAGAATAGCTAACGGCACGCACAGACAAATTAGTTTACAGCCTGGTGACACGGTTATATTTTCATCAAACCCAATTCCTGGAAATACTTTGAGCGTTAACCATTTAATTAATAAATTAATGGAGGGTGGCGCTAGCGTTGTTCACGGCCGAATTAATAATGTTCATACTTCAGGTCATGGTGGCCAAGAAGAACTAAAAATGATGGTTCGCTTAACTAAACCCAAATATATGATTCCAGTTCATGGCGAATACCGCATGCAAGTCATCCACACTGAACTGGCTCAAGCAGCTGGAGTCCCTGCTGATAATACTTTCGTTTTAGAAAATGGTGAAGTTGTTTGTTTTGGACCAGAGGGTTCAAGAATAGCCGGTCATATTCCAGCAGGTGACGTATACGTTGATACTTCAGGCACAGCTGATGTTGGTAATGTAGTTGTTCATGATCGCCAAGTTTTATCTGAAGATGGACTTGTTGTGGTTGTCGCTACAGTCGATTACAAGCACAAGCGCGTCTTAGCAGGGCCTGATGTCTTAAGTCGGGGATTTGTCTATATGCGCGAATCTACTGAACTAATCAATCAGGCTCAGAAACATATTTACCATATTATAAAATCGGAAATGGACAAAATGGATCACCCTAAAGACAGCGTAATTCGTAATGCAATTATTGCTAATCTTTCTGATTTCCTGTATTCTAAAACTAAAAGACGGCCGATGATTTTACCAATATTAGTTGAGAAAAAATAAGCAAAAGCCCATTCTTGAGGGCTTTTTTATATAATGAATAGTATATATGAATAATAAATTAAAAATACATCTCTTAGTTAATGAAGTAGCTGGTAATGGTCATGCTAAAAAAGTTCTTGAGCAAACAAAATCTATACTCATTAATGAAAATATAAATTTTGATCTTAAAAAAAGCAATTATGCAGGAGAAGCAATTCGTATAGCACAAGATTATGGCAATCAAAAACACCTGCCAAATGAAGTTCTTTTAGTTATTGGCGGTGATGGATCGCTCAATGAGGTTCTTAACGGAATTAAGTGGTCAAGCAATCCGGATACACCTATTGCCTACTTACCGGCTGGAACTGGCAATGATTTCGCTCGTGCAGCTAGTTTAACTGATGATCCCAGAATTCTTTTAGAGCATTTTAAAAAAGGCTTTAAACCAGACCTAATTGATTGTGGTTCATTTATTTTCCCAGATATCGCTATTAATAAAAAATACTATTTTGCAAATAGCTTTGGTATCGGTTTTGATGCATTTGTAAACCATAATAGTAATATATCTAAGCTTAAAAAACTGTTAAACCGGCTTAATGAAGGAAAACTAATATACGGTTATAATGTTTTAGCCACTGTTACGAAACAGGACACATTTGGTGTTGAAATTGAACGAGAAGGTCACAAAATTTATTTTGATGACGCTTTTATGGTTACCACTACTAATCATCCATACTTGGGTGGCGGTCTTCCTCTTCTACCCAGTGCTAAAATAGACAATCACAAAATTGATACCGTTGTAGTAGAAAAATTTAGCCTGGCAAAACTGGTAAAATTATTTATTAATCTTCTTAAAGACGGCTCACACGTTAATGATACACAGTTTCACTATAAAGAAATTCTTTTAATATTGAGTTTTCTATTTCAAGTTTTAACTTATTGCGTTAAAAAATAAAAAATTGTTAATAAATTAAAGGAGCTATGCTTTAACTGCTTAGCTCCTTTTTTCATCGAAATTATATTAAAAAATTAATTTTTATTTATTATATTTAAAATGTATCTTTAATGTGGTATTATTTGATGTGTTAAATCATCATAAACTAGTACTCATAAGGGATGAAGAATCATGAAAAAAGCAATGTTTTAAGCTCTATTGGTATTTTGGCGGCTACAGCTCTAACCCTTCACGGCCTGCGGTAAAAGCGGCAATAATCAAGAAAATAGCGCAAAAGAAGCAAGCAAATTTCCTGCAAAAATGCCTTCAAAACCAACGAAACGAGGCGGTACTGTGAGAGTAGCATTACAGACTGATACACCATTCACAGGTATCTTTTCTGATCAATTACAAGTAACTGCTACAGATGCTGACCTCTCCTCTCCTGGTTCGGAATCCTTATTCGATACAGATGATAATTACCGTTTCACTAATAAAGGGCCTGCAACCCTAAAGATTAATAATAAAAATAAGACAATTACAATTGTTGTTAAAAAAGGAGTTAGATGGTCAGATGGTCGACAGGTCACGGCCAAGAATGTGGAATACCCGTATGAAATATTATCCAATAAAGGTACTGATTCACAAAGGTATTCCAGCCAGTTTGAACTTATTAAAGGCTTAAAAGAATACCATGAAGGAAAAGCTAAATCTATTTCAGGCATTGAAATGCCTGATGGTGAAAATGGCAGAAAAGTCATTTTGCACTTTAAACAATTAAAACCAGGTATGTACAATAGTGGAAATGGCTATTTTTCAGAATATACAGCTCCTTATCATTACTTAAAAGATGTCCCTTTTAACAAATTACAGTCATCTAATAAGATTAGGAAAAAGCCTTTGTATTTCGGAGCCTATAAGTTAGAAAAATTAGTTCGTGGACAATCAGCTGTTTGGGTGCCAAACAAATATTATTGGCGTGGTAAACCCAAACTGGATAAAATTATTTATCAGGTGATTTCTCCTAACTCATCATCGCAATCAATAAAGAGTCATAAATTCGATGTCATTAATGTTGTAAATTCCCAATGGGATGAAGTGAAGCATATTAAAAAAGTTAAGTTCATAGCAGAAATCCCTCTTTCATACTGGTTCATTGGCTTTAAATTAGGTAAATGGGATGCCAAACACAATAAGAGCATTATGAATCATAATAGCAAAATGAACAATACATCTTTACGCAGAGCAATTGGTTATGCGATGAATGTTGATGAAGTAACTAAACATTATACTCATGGGCTAACTTTTCATATAGCCACCCTAATTCAACCTCAATTTGGTGACTATTTCAATAAAAATGTTAAGGGTTATGATTATAATTTAAAAAAGGCCAACGATATTCTTGATAAAGCCGGATATAAGAAGAAAGGCAAATGGCGTGTACAACCTAATGGCAAGCCTTTAAAGATTACATTTATGGCCAAAGCTGGTGACCCAACGCAAGGTCCAATTATACAAAATTATATCCAGCAGTGGCATAAAATAGGACTAAATGTTAATTTATTGAATGGTCGATTGACTGAGACAAATTCATTTTACGACAAACTTAACAAAGATGATCCTCAGGTTGATATGTTTGAAACCGGTTTGGTATATGTCTACTGAACCATCACAGGATGGAATGTACGGTGACAGCACCGCAGCAAACTATGATCGTTTCGTGACACCAGAAAATACTAAACTGCTTAAGGAAATGGATTCACAAAAAGCTTTTGATCATAAATACCGTGTGAAAGTCTTTCATGACTGGCAACAATATATTTTTGATCAAGCTTACATGATTCCAACAGTTAACTCATACAAAATCAGAGCGATCAATGACCACATTTCAGGTTATTCCCTTAAACCATCTGAAAATAATAATGGGCATGTCCTATGGTATAAAGTCGGATACATTAAATAAATTTAAAAAGGATAATCAATAACTCAAATTATTGATTATCCTTTTAATTTTTAAAATATTAATAAGCTATGGTATACAGAAAAATAAACGTGTAATTTTGGTCAAAATAACTATTTGTTTAATTATCTGGAAACAATTTTAAACTTATAGCAATTGAAACTCATTTGCTCCAGTAATCGACTTAAATTGCTTTTTTTAAAGCTTCCATCAGAACATAGTATCGAGTAATGTCCACCCTCATCGACCAAATTACTTTTAGTTAGTCTAAAGCCATTGCGCTTGTAAAATGATAACCGGTTAAGTCTTTGAGAATAATTCTTTGCTGTTTTAATAACTGGCTCAATATCTAAAACTATTTCTTTTTCAGAATAACGTTGTTTCATCGAATTTAGAATTTGACTGCCGTAGCCCTTTCCACGCCAAACTGGGTCAACAGCCAAATAACCAATATAAATAATCTTTTCGGCATATGTCCAAAAAATTAACCCAATAAAATTATCATGGTCATAGACTGCTTGCAAATTAACTCTTTTTTGCAAAGCCATCGCCAGCAACCCGACAAATGGAAATCGTTCATTTTTGGGAAATGCGCCTAAATATAATTTTCTTACTTTAAAATAATTTTTTGTCCCCCATTTAACATTTTTGAACGTTAAAATAAATATCACCTTTCTTAAAATTAAAAAGCATCAAATGAGCCATCTTTGCGTTCTTTCTTAATACAATAATTGAATATTAAAATACCAATTAAGAACCAAACAACATTTACCCCTATAAATATTATCAGTTTTGGCAATGAAACTCCATGACCCAGAAATATTTGCCGAACTATTTCGATGCCACCAACATAGGGAATGACCTCCTGAAAGACATTATATACTGGTAAATAAACATTTGACAACATCAATAATAAAGCCTGCAGTATAGTAGACCACTGACCCATTCTTTTAAATCTAATAGAACCAGAGGCAAAAATCATCCCGATGCCAAACATTCCAAAATTGGAAATTAAAGAAAATACAAATGTTAACAATAAAGCTTCTAATAATTCAGCTACCGTGAAAATTGAAAAAAACGAAGCAATAAAGCCTATGATTAAAAGATAAATCCATACAAATAAATTATTTGCCAAAGTTTCGATAAAATATAGGGTCCATAAGGGAAAAACAGACTGAGTTTCACTTTCAAGCAAACCAGTTTGCTCATCAGATTCTACTCCGTTACTACATTGACCCATTGAGGCAATACCAATACTCCAAAACAAAAAACCAACAATAGTAAATAAAACCCCTTGCTTTGTACCATATGCCTGACCAAGTTGTGCAGGATCAGTGAAAAAGATAACAATCAAGAAAGCTCCGGCATATAAAACCAGCGAACTAATCGCAGAATTAACATAACGAAATTGTAGTTTTAGCTGTAAATATAATTGTACCCAAAAAATATTAAATAGCTTTTTAATTTTTTTCATTTTTAATCCTACTTTCGCTGATAAATTTCACGGTATTCAGAAATCAGATCATTTTCAGTCATTTTATGTCCAATATTTTCCTCTATTTGGCCATCTCTTAAAAACAGATAATGATCAACAACACCAGAAAGCATTTGTGTGTCATGCGATGAAATAAAAATAGTATTACCGTATTTATTTTTCAAATCCAGAATAAAGGACGCTAAATCTTCTTGAGCAGCTATGTCAAGTCCGTTTGATGGCTCGTCCAAAAGTAAAACTTCTGTTTCCATTGCAGCTCCGACAAGGATAGCAGCTTTTTTCTTCAAACCAGTAGACAAATTTTGAAAATAAGTGTTAAGTTCATTTGAAAAATTGAAATCCTGCGCCATTTTTCGAATATTGTTTTCTGTTTTTTTAATACTAATTCCTTTAAGTGAAGAAAAATACATCCCATTTTCAAGAGTATTTAGCCTGTACATAAGACCTCTTTCACCTGAAGCAACGAAAATAGTATGCAAGCTGGCCCACTTAACATATGGTTCATTAGCCTGGTCATTTTTGATCAATCCTTCGGTTGGTTCCAATACCCCCGCAAGCAACCTTAACATGGTTGACTTGCCTACACCGTTAGGTCCGACCAAACCAATTACTGTTGGTTCTAAAGGAATTTTAAAATTTAGGTTATAAAATACAGGCTTCTTACCGTAGTTTTTCTTTACCCTATCAAAAATAATTGCCATAGGCTTTCTTCCTTTTGCTTAAAATGATACCAATAATTTAATCATTATTTTTTAAAATTAGCAATAAAAAATAGTATTTAGTGATAGCTTTTTAATTAAGATATGAAACGTTTACTTCTAATTGTCCTAATTGCATAATGCTTTCAGCCAAAGTTTGTTCATTACATTCACAGCTGATCACTCCATTTTCAGCATTAAAAGAAAAACCACTGGCTGTGATTAAATCTACGCTGGCAGCTATCAAATCTTCGTCACTTGCGCTGGGATCTAACTTAAAAAGTGTACGACCATCATCTGTAACTTTATATTTATCAAATTCAATTTTCTCGACAAAGCAATACACTGATTCGCCAAATGAATCTTTAAAAATAGTTTCAATTTCAAATATGTCTGGACCAAAATTTAAAATATGAGTGTTAGTGGCAACCCACTCTGCAAGTTCTTTCTGCAAGTTTATACTAACTTGTTCATTTTTTATCTTTGTCATTGTTTTAAAAGTCCCTTATTTTGTTTTTGCATCTAATTTAATGTCCTGCATCCCAATCATAGGATCAATTCGACCCGAATAAATCAATTCCGGTGTTAATATATGATCCTGAGTTAGATCTTCAAGCACATCAGAATTTGCTTCTTCTTGTTCATTTTTATTTTTACCTGAATCTTTTTCTTGAACAGTTTTATCTTGCACATTTAATATTTTTTGCAGTTTAACAGTTAATCCTGTCTGACGGTCATTACCAGAAGTATTAAAAGCCATTTCATAAGCGCGTGGATCACCAATTAAAACCAAATTTTTCTCTGCACGAGTAACAGCAGTGTACAATAAGTTACGTTTAAGCATGACATAGTTTTGCATAGTCAAACTCAAAATTACTAACGGGAATTCAGAACCTTGAGCTTTGTGAATGGTAATTGCGTATGCTCTGGTTAAATCAAACAGATCTTTTTTACTAAAGGTTATTTCTCTGTCATCAAAATCAGCCACCATGCATTTTTGAGAATTATCATTATCAATTGCGAGGATTTTACCGATTTGGCCATTATAAATGTCTTTTTCCGGATTATTTTGTAATTGCAAAATGCGGTCACCAATGCGAAAAATTTCATCGTGTACTTCCAGTGTTTTACTGTTTTGCTTTGAAGGATTAATAATTTCTTGAATAACATTATTCAAATTGTTAACCCCGCCATCACCTTGGTACATTGCTCCTAGTACCTGAACGTCATCAGGATCAAAACCCTTTGCTAAAGCACGTTGGACGATTTGACTAACAACATGCGAAACTTCATGTGGTGGACATGAAATAAATGAGTAGTTTTTGGTCTTTTTAAATAATTCCTGGGGGTTCTTTCCTTCATTAATGTCATGAGCCAACGTAATAATGCTGGAATCATCTCCTTGACGGTGAATTTGCTTAAGAACGGTTGTAGGAAAGGCCTGTGATTTGATTAAATCAGCAAAAACGTTTCCTGCACCAACTGATGGCAGTTGATCCTTATCACCAACAAAAACAATGTGCTTAGTTTCGTTAATGCTGGAAACCAGTTGCCTAAACAAAAACATATCTACCATCGACATTTCATCAATAATTAAAATTTCACCATTTAATTCATTCAGATCAGTTGCATCATTTTCACCAATCCCTAAACCTAGTAAACGATGGATAGTTTTAGCTGTAATCCCAGTAATTTCTTCCATTCTCTTGGCTGCACGACCAGTGGGTGCAGCAAGTAAAAATGGCGGGTCTGTACTATAAAGAGACGATGATGGTATTTCTGCCAGCTCTTTCAATGCTAATAAAATACCGTTTATGATAGTAGTTTTACCAGTTCCGGGACCACCAGTTAAAATTGAAATTGGGTTAGTTAGTGCGTTTTTAATCGCTGTCTTTTGAGTATTATCATAGTGAATTTTCAGCTTAGTTTCAGCGTTAGCTATTGCAAGGTTTAAATCTTTTTCACCGTAACTTGAACTCTTTTGCTTTTTTTCAACTAGATTTTTCATTGCGTTGGCAATATCAGTTTCAGTTTCATAAATTTCCTGTAATGCAGCGTTTTCTCCCATTACTACAACTTTACCTTGATGTTGGAGATTATTAACACAAGTTGCTATGGTGTCATACTCATTAATTTGAAGTAGTTTACCCGCTTCTTGCAGCAGCTGCTCAAGTTTAACGTATGTATTGCCTTCTTTAGCAACTTCATCAAGTAAAATTTGAAAAACAGCACCATTGACTCTTTTGGGATCATTTGAACTAATTCCTAATTTACTGCCAATTCGATCGGCACTCTTAAATGCATAACCCGTAACTTCAGCAATAGAGGCATAAGGATCTTCTTCAAGTTTAGCTAAGGTTTCGCCATGATAAAGTTGGTATAGTCTGCTCGCTACCTTCTTATTCAAACCAAATTGAGCCAGTTTTAATACAGTTTCAGAGTATGAATCCATTGTACTGACACCATTTAACAAACTTTCTTTTTGCTTTTTCGAAATTGACAAAGTTCGAACCTTTTCAGGTTTTTCCTTTAAAACTGTCAGTGCATCCATTCCCAAGTCTGAAATTATTGTATCAGCCGCTTTTTTACCAATCCCAGGAAATTTACTGGAACTTAAATAATTAATCAAACTACCTTTTTCATGAGGCAAGGCCAATTTATAATTATCACAACGAAATTGCAGACCAAATTTATTATGTACAATCAATCTTCCGGAAAAAGTATAAGTTGCACCAACTTGAACGTCTCCAAAACTGCCAGTTACTTTAATATCTTCTCGATCATATTTTTCTAATTTTCCGATTATGGCAACATCAAGTATCTTATACAAGTCTTGATCGTTTTCAAAAACTATTCGATTAATTTTTCCAGTAAATTCAGTCATTGTTTTTTCTCGCATCATTCACTAATCTTAGTAACGAAGAATATTTTTTTTGCTCTTGTTCAAAAACTTTAGGATCTTGCTTTTTTGACTTTGTTAAGTATTTTTCAGCCTCTTGTCGATTTCTAGCTAAAACTGTGATTCCCAGCATGAAATTGATTTTGGCCGATCTTTTTTCGGTATCTATTTTTTTATAAGTTGACTCTGCTTCCTGAGTGTTACCGAGGCTTAGCCAAATATCCCCTATTAATTCCAACACTTTTGCATCAACATTCTTAATTGTTAGAGCGTATGCCAGTGCTTTTTGGCTTTGACCAACTTTGAAAAAAACGAGTGCTTTTTGATATAAAACTAAATCATCATTAGGAATTTGATTAAGGATTTTTAGTGCCAAATCAAATTTACCTTGTAG
The DNA here is from genome assembly GCF_016101625.1 of Lactobacillus sp. M0396. Taxonomy (NCBI): domain Bacteria; kingdom Bacillati; phylum Bacillota; class Bacilli; order Lactobacillales; family Lactobacillaceae; genus Lactobacillus; species Lactobacillus sp. M0396. Next base: position 40,030 of record NZ_JACFQE010000001.1, on the reverse strand, counting down.
ATAGTAACAAACGGCCAAATCATAATCCAAATCCTGAGGATGAGTAACTAACTTTTTGGCTTTTTCTAAAAGTTCAGTTGCTTGGTCATTACTGCCCTGTTCTATTAAATAAGTTGCCAAATTTAAATAGTTTTCACTATTTTGCGGTTGTTTATCAATTTTCGTTATTAGTTTGTGTACCTTTTTGGAAACCCCGTTTGAATTATCAGCTATTTTTCTTTTTTGTCTCATAATGAATCCGAATCTACCATTTTCCTGTCCAAAAATTTCGTCTCATTCCATACCAGAGCTTTAAAGGTTTTGCCCCTATCTTTTGTTTCCAAAATAGTAAGGCTAGTATTGCTTAAACCACCATTCTGGCGGATATCCGGTAGCGAATAACCCAATAATCCACCCATAATCGCTCCTAGAGCTGCTCCATGGCTCACTGCCAGTATTTTATCATCTTGTTTAAATTGTAGTCCAACGTCTCTGCCAAAGCTTTTACCACGTGCAATTACCTCAGGATAATTTTCTCCTCCAATGCTGTGACCATCATATTTCGCAGGTTCGTCCCAAATATCAGTGACCTGCTTCGGATACCTGGCTTTAGCCTCAGTAAACGTAAGTCCTTCCATTTCCCCCAAATCAAATTCTCGCAAACGATCATCTATCTTGACAGAAAAGGGACTACCTAGATTCTTAGTAAGTTTTTCTGCAGTAGTTCTGGCTCTTTTCAGTGGGCTTGAATAGATTGCTGCGAATTTTGTTTCACCTAAAAAGTCGCTTAATTTTTGAATATCAATTAAACTTTGAGGTAAAAGTGGTGAGTCACCATGTGCTCCTTGAAAACGTTTCTGTAAGTTCCACTCTGTTTTACCATGTCTGACAAAATAAATCTGCATTCATTAATTACTCTTTTCTGTAACTGTTATTTTCTAGTTTATCATTTAATAGTTTAAAAGAGAAAACGTAGACAAATAAAAAGGAAAATGTATATAAACATTTTCCTTTCAAGTGACATTAAACTAATTGAAGCTGAAGATCATTTTGATAGGCACAATCAATATTGCCACCACCAAGACATTCCTCACCCTGATAAAGAACAAGAGCTTGTCCGGGTGTAACTGCCCGGGCTGGCTCATCAAAGTATACTTTTGCCTTGTTTTTTTCTGCATCATAAGATACCGTTACCCCAACATCGGGTTGGCGATAACGAAACTTGGCACTGCAATGAATTTTGAAATCGTGATCAGGCTGTCCGGTAAAGAATGACATATCACTAGCTTCCAATTCAGTTGCGTAAAGCAATTTGCTGTCATATCCTTGCTCGACGATCAATTGATTTTTTTGTAGATCCTTACCAACCACAAACCATGGAGCAGTTGATTCTTTTGTTGAACCCAGTCCTAATCCTGATCTTTGACCAATTGTATAATACATTAGTCCTGCATGATGACCAACTACTTTTCCATCTGGTGTGATCATCTCTCCAGATTGAGCCGGCAGAAATTCACTCAAAAATTTGCGAAAATTCCTTTCACCAATAAAACAAATACCAGTTGAATCCTTCTTTTTTGCTGTAGCCAAACCATTTTTGATTGCAATTTCGCGCACCTGTGGTTTAGTTAAATTAGCCAACGGAAAAATAACTCGACTAATCTGATTTTGGCTTAATTGACTTAAAAAGTAAGTTTGATCCTTATTGCCATCTTTAGGGCGCATCATATGAGTGATACCATTTTTGTCAGTTATAGTTTTCGCATAATGACCCATTGCAATGTAATCTGCATCAAGATTAAGTGCAAACTCTAAAAATGATTTAAACTTTATCTGACTATTGCACATAACATCCGGATTAGGCGTACGGCCTTTTTTATATTCATTTAAAAAATACTCAAAAACGCGATGCCAATATTCTTTTTCAAAATTGATTGAATAGTAAGGAATCCCGATTTGATCTGCTACTCTTTTTACATCTTCGTAATCGTCAGTAGCAGTGCAGACACCAGAATCATCAGTGTCATCCCAATTTTTCATAAATACGCCAATTACATCGTATCCCTGTTCTTTTAAAAGGAGTGCCGAAACGGAAGAGTCCACTCCCCCACTCATGCCAACTACAACTCTGGTTTTTTTCTTTACCAAATTAATCAATCCTTTACAGCAACAATAATATTGCGCTCTTCTAAATCCTTTAATATATAATCTAAAAGTTCAACAGTAGGAGCTAATTTTTCGTTCTTAAAAATGTTGACCTTTTGTAAACCATTTTTGTCTGTGACAACCATGGTCAGATGAGTCATTTCTTTATTTATGGTCATCTTCAGTTTAGTTGGAGCATTATACGGCGAATCATTATAAAGTGGATGCTCATAATTAAAATTACCCTTAACTGTTTTAACAAAACCTGCATCAATCAGAGCGTATAGTTTTAGTTCTGGACTAAGGGTAAACTTGCGTTTATCCCCATTAATAATAACTGTATTTGCCATAATTCTACCTCACTTACTAATAATAAGCATATTTAACTAAAAAAGCAATTAAATTTATTTATTCTGGATTTTGCTCACAATTTTAGCTAGTTCCTTTGCGAAGACTCTAACTTCTTCTTCAGTGGTGTAACGTCCAAAAGAAATGCGAATAGATTCATTTGTTCTCGGAGAATTTTTACCAAAACAGGCAACTAAAACATGGGATGGTTCAATTGAACCTGCAGTACACGCAGATCCCCCTGAAACAGCAAAGCCTGCTAAATCCAAATTTGTCTGCAAAACTGTTGTTGGAATACCATTAAAATGCAAGTTCAACACATGATGAGAATCAAATTTTTTTGTTCCACCGTTAACTTGATATTTAACATTAGATTGATTGAGCTCATTTAAAATAAGATTTTGCAAGTTCTGATATTTAGTTTGCAAATTTTCTTTATCTATCGCTGCAATTTCAGTGATAGCTTCACCAAAACCGGCAATTCCAGGCACATTTTCTGTTCCTGCTCTACGCTTGGTTTCTTGCTCTCCACCATAAACTAGAGGCGGTAAATTAAGCGAGTTCTTTTCATATAAAAATCCAAGAAATTTAGGACCATTTATTTTATGAGCTGAAGTTGATAATAAATCAATATTCATCTTAACAACATCAAGATCTATATTGCCTAATCCTTGTACAGCATCAACATGAAAGTATGCATTGCTTTGTTTTACTATATTGCCAATTTCAGTCAAAGGATTAATTGTTCCCAATTCATTATTAACGGCCATAATGGAAACTAAGGTAGTTTGTGGAGTTAGTGCATCTTTTAAATCGGCGAGTGAAATACAACCATTATCATCGACATCAAGATATATGACTTCATAGCCTTCACTTTCTAAACGTTTCATCGGCTCTAAAACAGATGGATGCTCAATCTTGGTTGTAATTATACGTTTACCGATATCTTGACGACCATGAGCAGTCCCAAAAATAGCAGTATTATTGCTTTCTGAACCACCTGAAGTAAAAATTATTTCATTTTCCTTTGCGTTAATAATTCTGGCAGCTTCTTGTCTTGCCTGATCAATAACATGTCGTGCTTTGCGGCCCAGTTCATAAGTACTTGAGGCATTACCAAAATTGTTTTTCATTTCACCGGTTATTACGTCGATTACTTTAGGCGACATTGGTGTCGTAGCAGCATTGTCCAGATAAATTTCTGTCATTTGTTAATTCATCTTCTCTATGTAAGTACAAATAATCCTTGCAGCCTTAGCTCCCACTTTTTGAGCAAATTGATCAAAATCCTCGTTCGCGTCTTGATTTCCATTGTCAGAAATAGCTCGTACAGCTATCAAAGGTTTTTTAAAATGATAAGCTACCTGTGCAAAAGCAGCTCCTTCCATTTCAACACCTAATGCGTGAGCAAAATTTTGCTTAATCTCATCTTTTTGCTTCTCAGAGCCAATGAAGGAATCACCTGTAACAATTAATCCCTCTTTAAATTCAATGTTGTTTTCTTGCAAAAACTGTGCAAATTCCTTTCTCTCAGAGGAATTTAAGTCAAATTTAGCTGGTTCTCCAGGTATTTGTCCTTCAACATAATTACCTGCCAAAGTATTATGAGCATCGTGATATGCAAACGAATCAGCTAAAATCAAATCTTCTTTGTGAACTTGCTTTTGCAATGATCCCGCCGTACCAGTCATGAAAATCAAATCAATATCAACATTGCTTAGTAAATTGGCTAAATTCATAGCAGCCTGCACTTTGCCAATTCCACTCAAACCAATGTACAAATCATTGTGGTTAACGCAAAAATGCTCGAATGTAGTAGATCCGAACATTTCTTTGTGACCAGAGTGAAAATACTTATGATAATATTCAGCCTCAATTTCCATTGGGACAATAATCGCTATCTTCATTTTTACCCTCGTTTTATTTTTATAAGTGAAATAACGCTAATAAAACCAAAATAATTAAAACAGCAACAATTAAAATTGCACGGTTAAGTTTACTTTTCAGCTTTAATGCTTTTTCTTGACTTGTGGTTAACTGAGACTGAGATTTGGTCTCTTCTCTTCTTGGAGCCTGCTCCTGTTTTTTTACCCTGTCATTTGCAAAATTATTTGATTCTGCAACTTCATCTTTATCACGGGTAAAATCAGGATTAACATCAACTTCTTCATCACTATCGTCAAAAGCAGATTTAATTGTATTCAAAAAGTTTTTGCTTTTTTTATGTTTTAATTTTTTACGGTAATCAGATCGTTTTTCAGTCATTTTATTCCTTTGCGTCAGCACCGGTGAGCAGCATGTTTTCCCAAACACTCATTGCATATAATGTCTTGGCATCAACGATTTTACCCTGTGCCGAAAGTCTTTTCAACTCTTCCAAACTAAACCAATGACTAGTTAAAAACTCATCAGGATCAAGATCTTTTTTATCAGTCAATTTAGTTAATGTATCGCAATAAAATAAGTAGAGTTTCTCATTAGTAAAACCGGGAGATGAATAAAACTCAGTTATCTTTTCCCAGTAGTCTGCATGATAGCCGCCTTCTTCGTTTAACTCTCTTTTCATTGCATCAAGTGGACTAGCATCAGTTTCGTCTATTAAACCTGCTGGAATTTCTAAAGTCAACTCTTTGATAGGCTCACGCCATTGTTCAACTAACAGCATTTCCTGCTTTTCATTCACAGCTATAGCAGCTGATGCAGGTTGATGTTTTACTACTTCTCTTGTAGCAGTCTCACCATTAGGCAATTTGATCGTTCTTACTGAAAGATCAACTATACGACCTGTAAAAATTTGTTTTGAAGAGATTTCAGTTTCTGTTAAATCCATTATTCACTTTCCTGCTAATCAGCTAAATATACATTAACACATTGCAATCCATTTTTTCCTTGAGCGAGCTGATATTTGACTTTTTGTCCGACATGTAAGCGACGATATCCTTCTTCTTTAATAGCAGTATAAAAGACAAAGTACGCCTTCTGATTTTCATCGTCAGTGATAAAACCAAAACTACTGTTTTGATCAAACTGCTTTACCTTACCGTAACGCATTATTCTTCTAAACCTTCTTGTACAGCTTCAGGATAATCTTCTTTAACAATTTTAGCACATCTGCCACAAAGCATTGGTACTTCGCTATCAGCTCCAATATCCGTTCTGATCATACGACACCGAGGACAAACTTCACCTTCTGCATGTTCAACAAGAAATGCACCATTTGGTAATTTTTCTGCATTTGCAGGTGCTTCACCATCAGCAATAGTTAATTTAGAAACTATTAAAATTTGCCTAAAGTTTGCATCTAGATTGGCTAAAACTGCTCTCATCTCATCAGTCGGATAAACTGTAACTGCTGCTTCGAAAGATTTACCGATTAATTTCTGATCTCGTGCTTCTTCTAAGACTTTCAAAACATCATCGCGGAAATTCATAAACTTCTTCCAGTTATCAAGGAGATTATCATGATTTGCATATTGTTCAATTTCAGGCATTTCAGCAAGTTGGACGTAATCTTCTTTTTCCTTTAAGAAAGACCAAACTTCCTCCATAGTATGTGGCAAGACAGGCGTCAAAACCTTAGCCAACTTAACTGCTGCATCATAAATCACTGTTTGCATTGACCTTCTTGCATGACTATTTTTACTCTCAATATAAAGAACATCTTTGGCAAAGTCCAAATAAAATGCTGAAAGATCATTAGAAATAAATGCAAAAATCTTTTTATAAACATTATTAAAGTCGTAACGCTCATAACTGTCAAGACAAATTTTAACCAAATCGTTGAGTTTAACTTCCATATATTGGTCAATGGAGTTTAGATCTTCATAAGCGACTCTATTTGTTTGCGGGTCAAAATCAGAAGTATTAGCCAACATATAACGGAAAGTATTTCTTATTTTGCGGTAACTTTCAGAAGCTTGGCGCAAAATATTTTGCGAAACAGCAACATCAGAAGTAGTGTCTACAGAAGCTACCCACAAGCGAATAATTTCTGCTCCCATTTGTTTGATAACGTCGTTTGGCGAAATTACATTACCTAACGATTTAGACATTTTATGTCCTTTTTCATCTAAAACGAAACCTTGAGACAAAATACCGCGATAAGGTGCTTTACCCGTGGCAGCTACAGCTGTAATCAGACTTGAATTGAACCAGCCACGGTACTGATCACTGCCTTCAAGATATAGATCACATGGGAAATTCAAATCTGGTCTTTTAGCCATAACAGCTTGATGAGAAGATCCGGAATCAAACCAAACATCTAAAATATCTTTTTCCTTTGTAAATTTACCATTTGGTGAATGCTCAGAAGTAAATCCGTCTGGCAACAATTCCTTAGCACTTCTTCTATACCATGCATTTGACCCCTCTTTAGCAAAAATCTGGGCAATATGTTCAATAGTTTCTGGTGTGACAATCGCAGTACCGTCTTCTGCATAAAAGATTGGCAATGGAACTCCCCATGCACGTTGTCTTGAGATTACCCAATCACCACGATCCTTAATCATATTATGCAAGCGTAATTGACCCCATGATGGCGTGAATTTAACCTTATCAATTTGATCAAGAATCTGTTGACGGAACTTTTCAACTGAAGCAAACCATTGTGTAGTAGCTCGATAAATCACAGGTTTCTTTGTACGCCAATCATGAGGGTAAGAGTGAGTAAAGAAGCTAAGCTTAAGTAAATTGCCTGATTTCTTTAATTTTTCACTGACGACTTTATTGGCATCATCATAAAACAACCCTGCTAAATCTGGATCGTTAATATCTTCAGTGAAGCAACCTTTGTCGTCCATTGGACTGTACACAGGAATACCATATTTTTGAGCAACATTATAGTCATCTTCACCAAAACCAGAAGCCGTGTGAACTAGTCCAGTACCATCACTAGCAGTAACGTGCATCGCATTCATCAAAATAGAATCACGATCGTATAAAGGATGCTTGGCAACCATATGGTCCATTTCAGTACCCTTAAGATGTTGAACTACTTCATAGTCCTTCCAACCTAATTCTTCAGCAACAGCCTCTAAACGATCAGTTCCAACAACATAGCGCTTATCACCGACCTGAGCTACAGAGTAATCAAACCCTGGATTTACTGTAATACCCTGATTAGTAGGGATAGTCCAAGGTGTAGTTGTCCAAATTAAGAAATATGTATTTTTCGGATCTAAAATGCCCTTACCGTCTTTTACAGGAAATGAAACATAAATCGAAGGTGACTTAATATCATGATATTCAACTTCAGCTTCTGCCAATGTTGATTCACTTGAAGGTGACCAATAAACAGGTTTCTTACCTTTATAGATATAACCCTTTTCATACATTTTACCAAAGACGCGAATTTCTTCTGCTTCGTATTCGGGTTGATAAGTAATGTAAGGGTGGTCCCAGTCTCCCATTACTCCCAGTCGCTTAAAGTCAGTCATTTGCTTTTTAACTTCTTTACTGGCAAAATCTTGACAAAGCTGACGGTAATCCGCAAGATTCATCTTTTTGCGATCAACGCCTTGTTTTGTTAATTGCTGTTCAATTGGTAAACCATGAGTATCCCAACCAGGAACATAGGGAGCATAATAGCCGTTCATATTTTTAAAACGAACAATTATGTCTTTTGAAACTTTGTTCATAGCGTGGCCAATGTGAATATTACCGTTTGCAAAAGGAGGACCATCATGTAAATCAAATCTCGGCTTTCCTTTATTCAGTTTTAATCTTTGTTCATATAATTTGTTTTCTTCCCACTCTTTTTGCCATTGCGCTTCGCGAACTGGCAAATTGCCCCGCATCTTAAATTTGGTTTTACCCATATTAAGTGTATTTTTCACTCTCATTTTTTAATCCTCCCTATAAAAAAATCCTCGTCCTAAGATTAGGGCGAGGTTAATATCGTGGTACCACCTAAATTGAGTTGTTAAACTCCACTTAACGATTGCGTATCGTGCAACTAACGTAACAAACTAATGCTAACAGCTGATCAACCATTAAGCTCTTATATTAGTCTCACACCATCGCTAATTCGCTGAATTGCTCTCAAGTTTTACTGTCAGTTTGTTATTAATGATTTTTATAGTCATCTGGGAAAATAACAGTAGTACCAGAGCCATTATTAGAACTAGTATCTTCGTTATTAACAGTTTCAACACTAGGACTGTCACCAGTCATTGGTTTAGGACTATTATTATCTTCTTCAGTGTCTTGTTCAAAGTTTACTTCATCATCAATGCCATTGTCAACCTCTACTTCTTCGTCTTCGTCGATATCTTCGTCGATATCTTCATCATCATCGTCTTCATCGACATCTTCGTCTTCATCAGTTAACATTATAGGTTCAGCACCATCTGGGGGATAAAATCGTTCAGTATCGAAATATTTATCGAGTGCTTTTTGCCAATTTTCATCATTAAGATTTTCAATTGCTTTTTGTAAAAGATCTTGAATATAAGAGCGATAACCTGAAGCTTCCTTTTTCACACGTTCATAGTCTGATTTAATAGTTTCAAGTTGTTGACGTTGATAATCAGTATCAATTTTTGCTTGTTCAGTAGTATTATTAGCTTGAACTGTAGCATCATTGATAATTCTTTCTGCTTGAATTTTAGCGTTACCTACAGCTTCTTTCGTAGCATCTTCATTCTGCTTGTACTGTTTAACTTGTTTTTGTAAATCCGAAACCTGATCTTGCAAGTTCACAATTTCATTCTTCAAGTCAACCGTTTGATCTAACGCATCACCATAATCATTGATTATTTGGTCAAGAAAACTGTCTACTTCGCGCCTATCATAGCCACTTAAACCTCTCTTTTTGAATTCTTTATTATGAATTTCAAGCGGAGTCAATTTCTGCGATTCCTTTTTCTCGTCTGCCATAGCTTATACACCACCTTATACTTGCCTTTTCGTGTCGTTGATATATACTTAATTTCACATCTGCCAAAATGTCTTAAACTTAAGACATCATTTTCATTAACCATTATATTAAAATCTTTGATACTATGCCAATTTAATTTAACTAAATTATCTGATATATATGTTTTTATTTTCTGTCTGCTATCATTTGTGATTGAAGCTAAAACTGCATCCAACCTTAGTGAAGAAACAATTGCAGTTAACAGTTCACTTTCATCATCAACTGCTATTACTTTCTGATTTAGACTAGGTCTTATTCTAACCTTTGTCCTTCCTATATAGGTGATTTCATATTGAAAAAAATCTTTTAGTTCGCTCTTAGCAAAAAATTGCCACTTACCATTGCCATCGGTAATAATGTCACCAAATGTTGAGGTTTCTATGCCTGCATTAGCTAGGCTTCCTAATATTGCACTATGTGACAAACAAGTAAATTTCTGAGGATATTCAATATTAAAAACTGTAACCTGATATGCAAGAGGTGCAATAGTATCCCAGTCTTCAGTTATAAAAACTCTTTTCTTTTCAGCATTTAAATACCCACCATAGCTCTGCAAACAAACTTCAGTGCCAGCTATTTTTTTAAGAACATCTCTTTCTCCAGGATTCAAAAAATCTGTTAAAACTTCTTCATGCTTGTCAAGAACGTTATTTGTGAGTCCGTTCATCTTATCTACTATTTTCTGGTCAGATAAATCACCTTTAAACAAAACATTCTTAGCATAAGCACTTCGTTTTGCTATGTTTTTTGCGTTCACACAATGCCCCCTGTTAATGAAGGTAAAAGACACATTGGTCTTTTCTAAAATCATTATAGCATGAACTTTAAAAGACATTCATTTAACAAAGAAAACTATTTGCATAATTCAAGAAAAAATAAAAGGCTAACAAATCATAAAATTTATCAGCTTTTTATAAAAATTAAACAAACAATCTAAATAAAATGTTTGCCACCCATCTTAAGACATAATTTTGCAAAAAATAAAGTAATAGTAAGCCAATTAAAAATGAAATATCCAACCCAGTGGCATTAGATAGTCTTAGAATCGGCCCTTTACGGAAAAGGTTCAAATAAGGATCAATTAACAGATTAATTATGCGACCCAGACTTGAATCACGTAAAAAGGGAACCCAACTTAAAATTGCATCAATTACCATAATAATGCTGTAGATCCATATTATATAATCAAGAATGTTAATACCGTAATATATGATATTTGCTGCCATTAACTTAAAGTATCTTTCTTATCAACTAAGTCACTAATTTTGCCATTAGTAACGAATTTAGGAGGTGTTGCCAGAAATATCTTATCCCCGATGCGTTGAATTTCACCATTCAGGGCATAAACTGTCCCCGTTATAAAATCGACAACTCTCCTAGCAGAGGCATCTTCCATCCTGCTAAAATTAATAATCACTGCTTTGTTATTCAACAAGTTTTGTGCAACATCCTTGGCATCAGAATAAACACGTGGCTCATAAAGAACAATTTTGCTCTTAGCCGCATTCATGCCGGACTTTATCGAAACTACATTGTCACGATCAGCTGCACCAGCAGAATAATTGTCCTCATTATTTAATTGCTGGTCTTCTGAATATTCATCATCCAGCATTTCATCTTCATCATTTGCAACACCGAAAAATTTACCTATTTTACTAAAAGCCATTTTTCTTGCCTCCTATTAGTTTTCACCACGATGCCTGAAAAATGGAATATCATCAGTATCATCGTCATCAAAAGCGTTGGTTTCGATTTGTGAAATACTGCTTTGATCGTCGTCATCAAACGAGCTCGATCTTTCCTCTTGATTTGTGGCAGATGGTGTTGAACGACGATTTCCTTCATCATCGTTATCCAAACCCCATACACTTGTAGGATCGACCATAGGTTTATGCTTTGGAGCAGTCTGAACATTTTGTGAACCATCATCAGTTGAAGGTCTAGGCTCAACAGGTCTCTCGACCGAATTGGTATTTTGCCCAGATGAATTAGTTTGACTAGGTTGTGACTTTATCTGGTGACTGTGACCAGGAAGCTGTTTAGAAGCTTCCTCTTCTGCTTGTGAATTTATTCCTGTAGCTATAACAGTGACAACAACCTCATCTCCTAAATTAGGATTAATGGACGTACCAAAAATGATATTAACATCATCACCTGCAGCCTTTGAAACAATTTCAGAAGCATCTTGTGCTTCAAATAAAGTCAAATCAGGTCCACCGGTGATATTCAGGAGAACCTGCTTAGCGCCATCAATTGAAACCTCAAGCAATGGTGAAGAAATTGCCAGCTTAGTTGCTTCAACAGTCCGGTTCTCTCCACTTGCACGACCAATTCCCATTAAAGCGGCACCTTGGTTAGCCATAACAGTTTTAACATCTGCAAAATCCAAGTTGACATAGTCGGTTGAAGTGATTAAATCGGAAATGCCTTGAACACCCTGTTTTAAAACATTATCAGCTTCTTTAAAGGCATCCATCATAGGAGTCTTTTTATCGACCATTTCCAACAACCGGTTATTAGCAATGATAACGAGAGTATCAACATACTGTTTTAACTGAGAAATGCCTTCAGCTGCATTTTTGGACCTTTTGGGTCCTTCAAATGTAAAAGGACGAGTAACAACACCAACTGTTAATGCTCCAGTTTCTCGTGCAATTTTGGCTACAATTGGAGCAGCACCAGTTCCCGTGCCGCCTCCCATGCCAGCGGTAATAAAAATCATATCTGCACCTTTTAGCGCATCTTCAATCGTCTGCTCACTTTCTTCAGCAGCTTTTTGACCCACCTCAGGATGTGAACCAGCTCCAAGTCCTCTTGTCAACTTTGGCCCAAGCTGAATTTTATTTTCAGCTTTATTACTATTTAATGCTTGTACATCTGTGTTAGCAGCTACAAAAGATACTCCTTGTACGCCATCATCGATCATTCGATTAACAGCATTACCACCAGCACCGCCGACACCAATAACTTTGATGACAGCATTTTTATTGTCGTCAGAATCAAACGTAAAATCCATCTAATTAACCACCTTTAATCAAAGAACTTTTTGAAGAAGTTCTTAAAGCCTTTATCTTTATTTTGCGTATTATTTTTCGTTTTACTTTGCGAAGATTTTTCTCGCTTCAGTAACTCACGTCTATTATATTCTTCTTTTCTTTTACTTTCATTAACAGTAGCTGTTCTTTTCGAAGTTTTTGTTTTTTCTTGAACAGTCACTTCTTCTTGACCAAGTGCATCCTTGCCGTATATTGCGTTAATTACTAAAAAGTCAATATCAGACATTTTATATGCATAGTTAACGACTCCATATGCAGCTGAATATATTGGATTGCGCATTCCAATTTGGTCAGGTTGATAGATTCTGGCTTTGACATTTAAAGTATTGGCTATTATGCCATCAAAACCTTGTAACAGACTGCTTCCACCAGTGATAATGACACCACCAGGCAAACTTAAAGCATCATGTTTAACTAAGCCTTTTTCAATTCTGTCAATGGTCTGCATAACTCTGGCATTAATAATTTCACTTAAGTAGCTCTCGTCAACCATCTGTTGACCATTTGAGCCTACGCTATTAACAGCAAATTTATTTTTTTCAGAAGCTAAATTTGGATCAGCATATCCATAATCAAGTTTTATTTGTTCTGCATCCCTTTTTGATGTACTAAGAACAACAGAGATGTCATTGCTAATATCGCTACCTCCTTCAAAGTCAATATTAGCATATTTAATCTGATTATTGTGAATGACCGTGGCAGTAGTCACGCCACCACCTAAATCAAGGATAATCGAGCCAAACTGTCGCTCACTTTCATTTAAAGCTACACTGGCAATAGCAAGTGGAGTTGGAACAAAAAAGTTATTAGAATAACCTGCACGCTCTATAGCCTTTTTAATATTATGCAAAGGACTTGCCGGAGCCGTTAACATGATGCCCTGCACCGACAGAGAATGAGCAATCATTTTTCGGGGATCATCGACTTCCGTTTTACCATCAATTAAAAAGCGGCTTGGCAAAAAAGCAATAGGTTCACGTTCGTTTTTTACTGCAGACCTGATAGCAGCACGTACTACACGTCTGACATCATGGTTGCCAACCTCCTGACCATTATCGCTTACATTAACCAAATCGCTTGCAGTTTCAAGTTGAAGCATACCCACCGGTATGCCTGTTACAACTCGATAAATCTTTGCGTTTGTCTTTTTAGCTATTTCTTTTAAAGCTCTATTAATAGCAGCTGCTGTCTCATCAATATCAACTATATTGCCATGGCGCATCCCTCTGTTAGGAACAGCTACAGCTCCGATAACTTTACTATTATCAGCTACAACCGCTTTCACGCTTGTGGTACCAATATCTAAGCCCACTAATAAATTTGTATTGTCCAAAATTTACCCCCTGTCAGTGCTCTTTACAAAAATTTTACCATAAAAGTAGCTCAAATTCAGCCTAAGTTAAACCATAAGCTTTCTTTTCACTTGGTGTAAGCGGCCTGCTAAACGCACCTACTTCCAAATCAATTAAAGTATTTTTTCCCACTTTAGTTTTTATTTTATTATAGTACTTTAATTTACTTTTGAGGGTAGAAACGTTGCCAATTACTACATTTCCATTTTTCATTAGAAAAATTACCTGTGATTTTCTTCTAGTGTTGCCGCTTAACAATTTTATCTGATTTTGAAAATCTGGAGGCAGACTATTAAACAAGTGAAGAGTTTCTTTCAATGATAATTCATGGTTATATCCCACAAAAACCGGCTTATCCGGGCTTACCTTTGACCACGGAATTATCTGAGAACCCAATTTGCCGTGTGTAAGTATTTTCCGGTATCCTTTGGCATTTTTAATGTAACCAATCGTATGGTATTCGTCAATATTAAGAATCAAATGGTTAAAATTTTTAACATGGACATTTATGGTTTTTATTTCAGAGTATCTTGATGACAGTTTATGGTCTATGCTGTCCTTATTAAGCAGATGGTCAATTACTTTATCACTGGCTTTAATATCAGTAGTTTTTACAACTTCATTTATTGGTAAATCATTTTCTCCTTTTATTTGAATGCTTTTCACATTTGCTAAAGGAGAAATATAATAACCTAGTCCCAAAATTGACACTACTGAGATTCCCACAACAAGTCCCAAACGTTTAAATAATGCAGTTTTACGTTCACTATGTAACTTTGACAAAGAGGCAGAGACTTTTGTTTTAGCTTTAAACTTTTTCTTCCGATTAGATTCGTGATCTAAATAAGGTGATAATTTTTCTTTTGGATCAATTTTTGTTACTCGCTTCTTAGTCAACTGCCTCACCTTCTTCTTACTGAGATATATCTTGCATTACTTTAATTACTTCGTCAGAAGCATCTGGAACGCCCAATTTCTTTGAAGCTTTACTCATTTCTGTATAATATTTACGGTCTAAAACGATATGATCAATTGAGGAAATAAAATTATTGATATTAAGATCGCTTTCAGCAATCACCGTCGCAGCGCCTGCTTTTTCCAGGTCAAGTGCGTTTTTCATCTGATGGTTATGAGTAACGTTAGGACTAGGAATTAATATTGCGGGAACACCCAGAGCTGTAAATTCCGCAATGCTGGTTGCTCCAGATCGTGAAACCACACAAATCATTTTAGGCAAAAGTGCTGGCATATCCTTAACATATGGTAAAATTTTAATACTTTTACCATAGTCTATATTAGCCAGTTTTTCTTGGATTTCTTTAAAATAATATGTTCCAGTTACCCAAATTATTTGGTATGGTTTTTTTTGCAGACGAGTTAGTGACTTAAGCATAATACGATTGATTGCTAAAGCTCCACGAGATCCTCCAAAAACTAATACTGTAGGTATTATTGGATTCAGATTCCATTTACTTTGCATATCAACTTTTGCTGATGATAAGTTCAATACCTGCTGAGAACGCGGATTCCCAGTTTTTACCAATTTTTTCTTTTCAGAAAACTGTTTAGCTGCGTCATCAAACGTATAACAAATCTTATTTACATAGTGACCTAAAAACTTATTAGCAACTCCAACAACCGAATTCGATTCATGAATCAAGGTTGGTATCTTCATTTTAGCTGCTTCATAAACTACAGCACCACTCACGTAGCCACCAGTACCCATTACGATATCAGGCTTAAACTCATTAATAATTCTTTGAGCCTTTTTTGTAGCTTTAAGAAACAACCTAATTGTAGCAAAATTACTCATTATATGTTTACGTGAAAACCCGCGCATTTCAATTGTTTTGAAATTTACGCCAGCCGCCGGAACAATTTTTGCTTCAAGACCATTTTTAGTACCTACAAACAGAATTTCATCATTTGTAGCTAAGTTGCGCTCTTTTAATCTTTCAATGATAGCCATAATAGGATAAATATGACCACCGGTTCCTCCACCAGTAAATATTATTCTCATTTTATTTCGTCTTCAATTCCTTTACAAAATTAACAAAATAGTCTCCACGTTCTTCAAATGTTCTAAATTGATCCCATGACGCACAAGCCGGTGAAAACAACAATACGTCACCAGGTTTTGTTAATTCATATGCGCTAGGAACTGCTTCCTGTAAAGTGTTTTCAATTACAATTTGTTTAATACCCGCTTTTCTAGCAGCATCTGCTAATAAATAACGACTTTCTCCATATAAAACAGCCGCTTTAACGTGTTTTTTTAAAAGAGGTACTAAAGAATCAAAAGTAAATCCTCGATCTAAGCCACCAGCGATCCAGACCTCCGGATCTTCAAAAGAAGGAATTGCAACAGAAGCTGCTTCAATATTTGTAGATTTAGAATCGTTGTATATTTTGCGCCCCTCTAATGTCATCACGTATTGCAAGCGGTGCTTTGCGCCGGCAAAAGTTGTTAAAACAGCTTTAATATCATTGGTATCTGCACCCATTATTTGTGCAATTGCACTTGCAACTAATGCGTTTTGCTGGTTATGAATTCCAGGTAATTTCATGTCAGATGTCTTCATTATTTTTTCTTGCTGATTTTGTAAATATCCATCGGCAATAAAATAATCAGCATTTTGACTATTTTCAGAAAAAGTTACTAATTTTGCTCTTGTAACTTTCCTTTCTTTTTTCAAAATATCTTTTTGATCAAAATTAGCTAAAAAATAATGATCTGGACTCTGCGTACGAGTAACATTCAGTTTGGCATTAACATAATTTTCAAAAGTTTTATGATAATCCAAGTGAACATTGTGGTAAATGTCAATGATTGCTGCCACCTTAGGATTAATATCTGTAACACCAAGTAACTGAAAACTGGAAGTTTCGCAGACTAAAATATCATCCTTGGTCGCTTTTTCAACCACTTCAGATATTGGTACGCCAATGTTCCCTACTGCGTATGCATGATGTCCACTTTTAGACAAATGATGATCAAGAATTTTCTGGGTCAGCATTACTGTAGTGGTCTTCCCATTCGAACCTGTAACGCAAATATAAGGGGCATCACTAACACTCAATGCAATTTCTGGCTCGGTAATAATAGGCAAGTTTAGTTTTTGGGCTTCTTGTACCATTGGATTTTCATAAGGGATGCCAGGATTCTTTATTAAATAATCAAAACTTTCTTGACTTAATAATTCAATTGGATGCCTGCCGCCAATCACGCGGACACCCTTTTTTTTCAATTCCTGTGCATTTTGATTTTTACTCAAATCAGCTTGATCATTTAAAGTCAGCTTTGCACCTAGTTTAAGCAGCAATTTACTAACTGCAAAACCGCTTTTGCCCAGACCTAAAACCAAAATGTTTTTGTTCTGATAAGTCTCAATCTGCTTCATTTGCCTAATTTTATCCCCATATTATTAAATATAAAAAACTACCAATTAATCCAACTATCCAAAAAATAATATCTACTTTCCATTCAGAATACCCCAGCATTTCGAAATGATGATGAATTGGTGTCATTTTAAAAATCCTCTTACCTGTAGTTTGAAAAGAGATTACTTGTAGAATTACACTCGCTGTTTCACAAACAAACACAATTCCAATTAATAAAAGAGACCAAGGTCTGTTTAAAAAAATACTGACAGCAGCCAATCCACCTCCTAATGCCAAAGATCCGGCATCACCCATGAAAATTTTAGCAGGTTTATGATTAAAAATAAAAAATGAAATCAAACCACCTATAACACTCATACAAAAAATTAAAATACCAAAATTCTTTTGTTTAAGTGCAATATAAGAATAAGTAGCATAAGAAATAATTGACAGTCCCGTTGCTAGACCATCTAATCCATCTGAGAGATTAACAGCGTTGGAAAAGCCAACCAGCCAAAAAATTACAAAAATGGTAAATAAAATAGCACTGTTCACAATACCAAAAAATGGTATAAAAAGTTTAAATTGAAAATTATCTGTAGCTGCAATAATGACAATCACAATAGCAACGAGTATTTGTAAGGAAAATTTTTGCCAGGCATGCAAACCTAAATTGCGCTTGTAAAACAGTTTAATACCATCATCTAAAAAGCCGATTATTCCGTAGCCAAGCAAACTGATTAGTAAAATCCAAATTAGTTTAGAAGTTTGGTGTTGCCAAATGCTAACCCAAATGGTAGATACTGCAGCTGCCAAAACAAAGACTATCCCACCCATTGTGGGCGTTCCTGATTTCTTTTCATGCCATTTAGGACCTTCATCACGAATTTCTTGTCCTTCGTGATGGGTCCTCATGAAAATAATCATCCAAGGCAGAATGATCCCAGTCAACGCTAGTGAACTTACTAATGCAATAATGCTAATAATCAGCATAAAAATGCTACTCCTTTAATTGTATTTTTATTTTTGTGCCTGATTTAACAGGTTGTCCTATAGCCAAGCTTTGCTTAAAAACTACTCCTGTACCTTTTATGCTTAGCTTAACCCCAGTTAAATCAGCAAACTGGTGCAACTCATCAATAGACCAGCCCTTCATGTCTGGACATTCTATACTTCCAGCAGTACGAACAAGCATTAATTTTCCTGACTGTTGTTTTTGACCTGCCGAGTAAGACTGTTCAGTTATTTTATCACCCTTACCAATCTTAGCAAGTCTTAAACCAACACGCTGTGCAACCTTTTCGGCCTCTTTGTAGTTTAAGCCTTTTAGATTGGGCGTTTTAACAGCAGTTGGACTGCTTAACCCATTTTTAGACATTAGAATTACTCTATTCATCATGGGTTTAAAAATTGATGAAAGTATTACTTCAGCTGGTTTACTCATTTTACGTGGCTGTTTGACAGTAATGTAAATGCAGTATCGTGGATGCTTAGCAGGAGTGACCCCAACCACTGAAAAGATGTAATTATTGTTACCCTTAAGATAGCCTCCGCCCTTAAGGTTAGCAATCTGAGCAGTACCTGTTTTAACGGCAATACTCTTACCTTTCATTTGGTATGCGGAACCTGTTCCAATGCGTTTATTTAAAACTCGACGCATATTTTCAAGTACGGTAGATGCAGTTTCTTTAGTGTAAACTGGTTGACCTACATTTTTAATTTGATAACCGGTTATAGTATGATTATCAGCATCCGTAATTTTTTCAACGAATTGCGGTTTTACCATTTGCCCATCATTTGCCAGACTGCTAAATGCCTGCATCATTTGCATAACATTGACATCAACACCTTGACCAAAACTAGTTACTGCTTGATCAATCGGAGAACTGAATGCTATGGTTCCTGGTTGTTCACCGGGCAAGGTTACTCCAGTTTTTTCGCCAATATGAAACTTTTTCAAATATTTTTTCCAGGTCTTGGCACCCATTTGCTGCTCAATATGAACAAAGCCAGTATTACTCGAACGAGGAAAAGCTTGTGAAAATGGTATACTTCCCCAGCCGTGAGGCTGCCAGTCGTGAATTACGGATCCATTAACAGAAACAGATCCTGAATTATAATATTGATTAGAGTGGTAATTTCCACTATTTACAGATGATGAAAGCGTTAGAACTTTAAATACAGAGCCTGGTTCATAAGTATCTTGTACTAAAATATTGCGATATGAGTTTTTTAGACCCTTTTTCGTTTGCGGATTAAAAGTTGGTCTTTGAGACGCAGCTAAAACTTTACCCGTTTTAATGTCTTCAACGACAGCCGTCATGGAAACCGGATTAAACGTATTTTGGACATAGGAGAGCCTATTTTCAAGATACTCTTGCAATTGTGAATCAATAGTTAGATAAATATTGTTACCGTCAACCGGTGCCTTGTAAGTATGCGCACTATTTGGCGTCTGAAAATTAGAAGCATCCACCGCTGAAACCTGATAACCATTTTTTCCAGTAAGCACGTCATCATACCATGCTTCAAGTCCCATGGTACCCTCAAGATTCTGCTGCTTGGTTTTTTTATCATATACCGGGGTAGCCATTCCTATTACGTGAGAAGCAAAATTACCGTTAGGATAAAGCCGAGACTGGGTTTCAAAGAATTTAATACCAGGCAAATTCATCTTTTCAATTTTATCTTTTTGCTTTTTTGATAAATTGGAACCTGCAGTACCAAATTGTACCTGAAAAACAGGGTGTGCAGGATTAAGATATTTTAAAATTTCGTCAGTTTTAAGAGGTAAGACTTGGGCTAATTTGTTAGCAGTCTTATTCTTATCCACAACATATTCAGGCTTATTTTTATAATTGATAGAAGATTTATCTAAAATAGCATAAATAGTATATAAATGAGAATCTTGAGCAACTGCCAGGCCATTACGGTCATATATAGTACCGCGATTAGCCTTTAATACCTGATTACGCATATATAATTGCTCAGTTTTAGCAGTTAAATTTTGTCCACTAATAGTCTTTGAAATGCCAATATATAAAAATCTTCCTATAAATACGAGAAAAACCAAAGCAACAGCTACCTCGAGAAATCTCCCGACTGTAAAACGGTATCCGTGAGCTTTGGAATTAGAGTTACTTATTTTGCTATTATGCTTTTTCATCAGCGTATAGTCCTAATATTTTTCTCATTCAAAGCTAACCCCTTGCTACGTGCAATTTTACTCATACGAGAGCTTGAGGTTAACTCACCTAATTCTTGATGCAAATCTCCAACTTGACTTTGCCCTTTTGCAACAGACCGTTGCACCTTGGTAAGTTCATGTTGAGCTGAAGTAGCAGAAATACTGGAAGAAACTAGCATTGTCACTAAGCCAATGGTTATTATTGTTCCCAATACAAGCAAGGACTTTTCAAAGCCGGTCCAAGCAACGTTGTGATGATTGAGAACTTGACGTTGTCTCTTCTTTGGATCCCTTTGCTCATTAGGATTAAACTCTACTTTTCTTGCTAAATTATCAGCCATTGTTTTTCCTCTTTACAATTTTTCTGCGACTCGCAACTTTGCACTGTGTGAGCGATTATTATTCTTTAGCTCTTCGGGTGAGGCAACAATGGGTTTGCGGTTAACTAAACGAAGCATTGGCTTCAAGTTGTCAGGAATAACTGGCATTCCCCTAGGTACATCAACTTCAGAGTATTTTTTAAAAATATTTTTTACAATTTTGTCTTCATCAGACTGAAAGGTAATCACACCAATTCGACCACCAGGTTTTAACAAATGAACCGCCTCTTCAAGTGATTCATTTAAAACATCAAGCTCGTGATTCACAGCAACACGCAAAGCCTGAAAGGTCTTTTTTGCTGGGTGCCCACCAGTCCTTCTTGCAAACGCAGGAATTGCTTCCTTAATTATATCAACTAGTTCAAATGTTGTCTCAATTGGCTTTTTTTGTCTTTTAATGACAATTTTATGGGCAATCTGGCGAGAATATTTTTCTCCACCAAATTTATACAAAATATTCGCCAATTCTTTTTGGCTTGAGTTATTAACTAATTGATAAGCATCAAGACTTTGCTCTTGATCCATTCTCATATCTAATCTTGCATCAAAGCGATAAGAAAAACCCCTTTGTGCTTGATCAAATTGTGGCGATGAAACTCCCAAATCATAGTAAATCCCATCTATACCATTTTGATAACCCAGCTCAACCAGATTCGCTTTTAAATGGCTAAAATTATCATGTACCAATTTTAATTTAGGATCGGCATTTTGAGTAAGTAAATCAGCAAAGTTTAACTTAGCCGAATTTATTGCGTATTCGTCTTGATCAAAACCAATTAATGTACCACTTGTAAGTTTGCTCAATAAATATTTTGCATGACCGCCACCGCCAAAAGTTGCGTCTACATAAAGACCACCATTTTTTAGTTTTAAATTATCGATTGTTTGGTGTAAGAGTACACTGGTGTGTTTGAATTCCATAATTATAGTTCAATTTCATCCAAATTTTCTGCGATATCATCATAGTTTTCATTGGCTTCATCACTAAAGCTTTCCCAACGTTCCTTAGACCAAATTTCAATTCGATCAGAAACTCCTACAATGACACATTCTTTGACAAGGGAAGCATGTTTCTTCAGCGTTGTGGTCAGATTCACACGACCTTGTTTGTCAAATTCGCATTCCATCGCACCAGAGTAGAACAAACGCGTAAAGCTACGCGCATTTCTCTTAGTCAATGGAAGTTGCGCTAATTTAGCTTCAATTTTTTGCCATGCCTCAGTAGTATAGCCAAAAATGCAGCCTTCCATTCCGCGAGTAAATATCATTTTGTCACCTATTTGGCTACGCAAACGGGCAGGTATAATTAAACGCCCTTTGCTGTCAAGATTGTGATGATATTCACCCATGAACATGGCTTAGCCTCCTTCCACTAAATAATTTACCACAATTCACCACTTCCTACCACTTTTTAGTCAAAAAAGTTAAATATTTATTTTTTAATGACACAAAAAGAAAAAATCGCAAACCAATTCAGGTTTGCGACTAGATTTTTTAAAATTTTTTTATTAAAAAGTTTGACTATATCATCAAAAATAATAGACCCAGATACCAAAAAATAGTATTTACAGTTAAGTAATCCCAGATTTTACGCAGAGTTTGACTTAAAGAGAGATTTTTATTTTTAACAGCATCAGATATTGCTATAACTATAACTAAGAAGAAAAAAACGAAGAAACCATAAGGCAAAAACTCAGGTCTTTTTTGGTGTATGGTAATTAAGTGACATGCATATATAAAAAAGAAAGGCAATAGGTCATATCCCCTGAATTGAGCTTTAGGAAACATTTTATTAACAATATAAGCTAAAGCAAGACCTATAACAGGTATCAAGATAATTAAAAACATTGGCTACATCCTCTATCATTTAATATCTATTTTATCTTACTCCGCGATTGAAAAAAACTATTAAGTAGCATAAAATATTGTTCAAGTAGGAGGTCAATCAATGACGCGAAGACATAAGAAAAAGAGATCCAAATTTCAAAAATTAACAATTGCTATGGCTTGGCTGATGGCAATAATTACGTTAGCGGCAGTTGTAATGCAGGCTGTTGGTGCATTATCAAGCTTTGGCTTTTTCGAATAAAAAACGTGAGACTTATATCTCACGTTTTTTATTGCCGGTAATTTTCTAAATTAACCATAAAAGGATAGTTAAGAGCCAGATTCCACCATAATTTATAGGTGGCACAAATAAATATAAATACCCAGCACAGAGTTGGCAAAATACTTTGCACCAGCTTCAAAATACCAATACTTGACAAACCTGTCATATTCAAAATCAGCCACGTGAAGCCTTGAGTTAGAACAGAAGCAATTAAAACTGCCAGAACTCTGGCCCAAAATACCTCAGGCAAAAATCGTGCAGATTTTTGCAATAGCCATGAAACTATTGGCAAAATAATTGCGTAAATACCTATAATGCCAAAAAAATAAATGTCACTGACTATACCTGCACCTAAAGCCAACCAAATTTCTTTATCATTAGTGTCATCAAATAGCGCGATTAGCATCATGCTAACAGGTACTAATAAGTTCGAAGCTTTGCCGAATGAAAAAAACTGATGCAGGTAAAAGGACAAGCTTCCGCTAACAGCTAAAGCAACATATAATGCTAAGACAAGAGTAAATTTTCGCAGTGTCTTCATTAGTCGCTCACTTTCCTTTTGATAACAGTGACAACTGAAGGATCGTTTAATTCGCCAGCTGGATTTATTTTGATTAAATCAGATAAGCCAAATGAGTCATGTGTTGTAGCAGAAATAGTTCCTACTAATAATCCTTTAGGAGAATTACCGCCCATTCCACTAGTGTAAATTTTCGTACCACGCTTGAGCTTTTTACTATCCATTGCTTGAGTAAAAGCTAAAGTTTTGTTGCCTATCACTGTAATTATGCCATGAACCTTTTTTCCGTTTGTGGCTTGAGCTTGAACTGCAAAGCGGTTTGCCGACTTGTCACTAGTGGTAATTAATTCCACCTTTGCAGAAGCAGCATTTACCTCTATTATACGACCAATAACTCCACCGCCCGACATCACAGCCATGTTTTTACGTAAGCCAGAAGTAGTTCCCTTGTTGATAACTAAAAGATCTGTCCAACTGTCTGGTGAACGCGAAATTACCGAAGCCTGAACCATATTATAGTCAGTTAAAGTTTCTTTTAACTTTAAAGCGGACTTAAGTTGTTTGTTTTCTGCTTCAAGACTTGAGTTACGAGCCTTTGTTTGTTCCAAATCGGTTATTTGGCTCTTAAGATAGTTATTTTCATCTTGAGTATTCAGCAAATCATGCACATTATTTAAACTGCCAGACACAAAACTAAGAGGAAAATCAATAACCCTTGACCCTACAGCGACTATATCATTACCAAAGCTTTGAATAATTAATGGAGTGTTGCGCTTATTACGCAAGCTTACACTACCACCTAAAACTATAAATACTACAATAACTGCAAGACATGCTGACAACAGTTTTTTATTCTGTAAAAATTTCTTCATTTGGATACAGTCCCTAAAGAAAAATCGGCAATAATAGCCGACTTTTTATATTATCTGCGACTTCTACGCATTACTTCAATATTTTTCAGAGACTCACCTGTACCAACTGCAACACAATCTAATGGGTCTTGTGCTATAAATACTGGAACTTTAGTAGCTTCTGAAATAACATCTGGTAAATTCTTTAGTAAAGCACCACCACCAGTTAGCACAATACCATGATCAATTACATCTGCTGCAATTTCAGGAGAGGTTTGTTCTAGAGTTTCTTTAATAGCAACAATAATATCTTGAACGACATCTTGAATTGCTTTTGAAACATCAACTGCTTTAACATCAACTGATTTTGGCAATCCGGTAACTAAATCACGTCCACGAATATTGACAGATTCAATTCCTTCTGCCTTTTCAACTGAAGCGGAGCCAATTTGGATTTTTATGTCTTCAGCGGTTCTTTCACCGATCAAAAGATTAAAATTTGAATGTACATAATTTACAATTGCAGTATTAAACTTATCACCAGCTTGACGAATTGATGTAGATGAAACAATTCCACCAAGAGAAATCGTTGCTACATCAGTAGTCCCACCACCAATATCCACGACCATTGAACCAGTAGGATCCATTACTGGCAATCCAGCTCCAATGGCGGCTGCAAACGGTTCTTCTATTACAAAGGCTTCACGCGCACCAGCTACACGAGCAGCATCAATAACTGCCCGTTTTTCAACTTCAGTTACTCCCGAAGGTACACAAATCATAGCTGAAGGTTTGGAGTTGCCTACAGTCTTTTCTATAAAATACTTAAGCATAGAGGCAGTTGTATCATAATCAGCAATTACACCATCTTTCATTGGCCTGATAGCCACTATGCTTTCCGGTGTCCTTCCGATCATTTCTCTTGCTTCTGACCCTACCGCTATTACTTTTCCAGTATGGGTATTTTTAGCCACAACAGAAGGCTCCCTTAAGACAATTCCTTTGCCTTCCATATAAACAAGAGTATTGGCCGTCCCTAAATCGATGCCAATATTTTTTGCTCCTAATCCAAACACGTAAATCTCTCCTTAATTATTGCAGTCTCTAAATCTTGAATAATTATAGCATAAAGTGCAACTTAAAAAAGAAAATGAAATGTAACTTTAAGATGAATTTAAAATAATTGTCGTTCACGCAAACTCACATATTGTCCCTTCCCCACAATAAAATGATCAAGAAAGTCAATATGAAATAATTCAGAAGCAGCAAAAAGCATTTTAGTTAGCTCTATATCGCTTTTTGATGGAATTAAATTGCCACTTGGATGATTATGAACCACAAAAAAGCCGGCACAGGCATAAATTACTGCCCAACGGAAAATTTCCCGTGGGTGAGCAATTGACTTATCTAAAGTTCCTTGAAATAATCTTTTTTCAGCAACAATATGATTACTGTTATCAATATAAACTGCCCAAAGCTCTTCTTGTTTACGGCCAGCCAACTTATCCAATAAATAGGTACCTACTTCATCACTGGATGTCATAATAAGTTCACGATCTGGAACCGCCGACCTCAGTCTTTCAAGCAGTCCCTCACAAAGAACAGCTAAATTTTTATCGCATTGACTGCCAGAAATATATTTAAGCAAATCATCTAAATTCATGATTTTTAGCTCTGTCAGTTTTATAAAAAGTTCATCGAACTTCTCTATTCCATGTTCTTTTAACTCAGCAAAAAGGCTGTTTAACATTTCCCAGTCAGTTTTCAATAAATAGTGATTAGATTTTATCAATTCCATAAAACCATTCCTTTCACTATTAAATACGTCGAAAATTAACAAACCTTTTTCAGAAATTCATTAAAATCTTTACAGACAAATGCAGCATTTTGATAGTCGTTTTTACTTGCCGGAATTAAATCAGGCACCATTACACATTTTAAACCTGCGTTAACAGCCGCTAATAACCCTGGAGAAGAATCCTCAAAAACTAAAATGTTATTTTGAGGAACACGTAGCTTTTTAGTCGCCAAAAGATAAATATCCGGAGCAGGCTTTGGCTGAACATTATTTTTTCTAACATCATCATAATTTAAATGAAACTGAAAATAATTGCGGCTACCTGTTGCCCACAAATTATGCTCTACCACATCTTCTGTGTTACTGGTAACCACTGCCATCGGCAAACCAGCTTTTTGAAAAAGATCAAGAGCTTTTTGTACTCCAGGACGCAATTTTAGTTTACCTTCCTCGGTCCACTGCCACACTAACTCATCCGTACGCTTAATAAATTGGTCCCGCTGCTTCTTATTTTTAAAGTATTTCCGATAAAAATCGTCCATATCAGTGGTTGTTGAGCCAACTAATTTAAGATAGATATCATCCGGAGTGCCTAGATTTGCTTCTTTAGCAGCCTGTATGTTAGCTTCCCAATACAAATTTTCAGAATTGACCAGCAATCCGTCCATATCGAATAATATTCCCTTAATTTCATCATCAAGACCTTGAACCCGCATTTTTTGTCTCCATTTGTAAAATATTTCCGACTAAATAAAACGATCCCGTCACTAGCAGTATATCATTTGTTTGACTCTTCTGCTTTAAACTCCTAAAAGATGTTTTCCAGTCAGCTTGGTATTGGTATTTTTCTTGAATCCAAGTCGGGAAATCTTTTTTCTTGGCTGCACGAGGATAATCAATTGTTGTAATGTATACTTCATCTTCTGGTTTAAACAATTTAAATACTTGCTCAATATCCTTATCTTTCATCATCATAATCAAAACTCTAACTTTGCCCTGTTTTTTCTTCTGTTCAAAATGAGCAAAATTAAGCAGGTTTTGCATGGCTTGAATATTATGTGCGCCATCAAGAATAACTAATGGGTTATTTTGCACTATTTGATAACGACCAGGAATTTTGGTTTGATTTATTGCCTCTTTAATTTCAGCTGCAGAAAGTTTCACTCCCAAAAGGCTAACAGCAGAAATAGCGATACCTACATCATAACCTTCTACTAAAGGTCTGGGTAAAAAGGAAATTTTCTTATTTTGATCTTGATAAGTTAAATTTTCTTGCAAGGAAATTTTAAAATCTTTTCCTAATAGTTTTATTGTCGCATGTTCTTTTTGTGCTTTTTGCTGAATTATGGGCAACACCTCTTTAGAAATATTACCCAAAACTACAGGACGATTCCTTTTAATTATTCCACTTTTTTCACGCGCAATATCCTGAAGTGTGGGTCCGATAATTTGTTCATGATCTAAACCAATCGTGGTAATTATGCTGACTTCAGGTGTAATCACGTTTGTCTTGTCATGTTCACCGCCTATACCGACTTCTATGACAGCATAATCACATTTTTTTCTTGCAAAATAGAAAAGGGCCATTACCACTTCATACTCAAAAGTTACTAAAGAAAAATTGTTGTTTGTTTTACGAATTTTTGTCAAAGCTGATTCTATGGCATTAGCTGTCTTTACTAAATCTGCGTCACTAATATTTTGCCCATTTAATTGAATACGTTCGTTAAATTCGAACACATATGGCGAAACAAAAAGGCCAGTCTTCTGACCAGCCTTTTGCAGCAAGCTGCTCAAATAG
Organism: Lactobacillus sp. M0396; assembly: GCF_016101625.1. Classification (NCBI taxonomy): domain Bacteria; kingdom Bacillati; phylum Bacillota; class Bacilli; order Lactobacillales; family Lactobacillaceae; genus Lactobacillus; species Lactobacillus sp. M0396. The sequence goes on along the minus strand of NZ_JACFQE010000001.1, from coordinate 12,206 downwards.
TATGAAGTAGATCCTTTACCATTAGTGCCCGTGACGTGAATTGTTTTAACTTTATCTTGCGGATTATCCAAAAAGGTCAGCACTTTTTTTATGTAAGATAGATCTGCCTTTTCATGTAATTTAGGAAGTGAATATAAATAATTAATCACATCTTGAGCTTTAGTAAAAGTCACATTATTCACTCTTCTTTAATTCTTGAATTCTTTCCTGAACGCTTTGCAGTTGATTTTCATAATCAGCTTTTTTAGCTTTTTCCTTATTAATTACTGCTTCTGGTGCGTGAGCTACAAAGCCTTGATTATTCAGTTTTTTGGTTGAGCGTTCAACTTCAGCTTGGAGATCTTTCTCCTCTTTTGTCATGCGCTTGATTTCGTCATCAATATTAACTAAATCGGCTAGTGGAACAAAAATTTGAGCTCCTGCAATCACAGCAGTTTTAGCTAATTTTGGAGCAGTTATATTGGCAGCAATAGTCAGGTTCTTCGGGTGCAAGAAATTCTTGACGTAATCTTCGTTTTCAGTCAAAATCCGTTCATTATTGCTGTCTTCTAATTGAATCATAATATCAATCGGTGAAGAAAGTGGTGCATTAACTTCCATTCGAATATTACGTACAGCTTTAATAATTTCGATCAAGAAAGCCATATCGCGCCGCGCTCTGTCATTAACAAATTCATCGTGAGGTTTAGGGTACTTCGCAACCATGATTGATTTGCCTTCATGAGGCATTGACAGCCACAGCTTTTCAGTCACAAATGGCATAATTGGATGAAGCAAACGTAAAATTTGATCAAGAATCCAAATTAAATTCTCTTGTTTTCTAGTCTTCAGTTCTTCATCTGAACCATTGAGAGCAACTTTGGCCATTTCGATATACCAGTCGCAGAAATCATTCCAGATAAAGTTATAAAGTTCGCGCCCAGCTTCGCCAAATTGATAATCATCAAATAAACGAATTACTTCGCTTACAGTGTGATTTAAGCGGTCAAAAATCCAGCTGTCTGACAGATCAAACTTGCTGGTATCAGGGATATGGGCTGCTTGTGCATCTTCTGGTAAATTCATAATCACAAATCTGGCAGCATTCCAAATCTTATTAATGAAGTTCCATGCAGATGCCAATTGCTTAGGATTATAACGTGTATCCTGTCCAGGAGCTGTGCCATTGAGCAAGAACCAGCGTAAAGCATCTGCACCATATTGATCAATAACGTCCATTGGATCAACACCGTTACCCAGAGATTTACTCATCTTGCGACCTTGTTCATCACGAATCAAGCCGTGAAGAACAACATCATTAAATGGTCTCTTGTGGGTAAAATGCAGACTCTGGAAAATCATCCGTGAAACCCAGAAAAAGATAATATCATAACCGGTAACTAAAGCATTGGTTGGGAAATAGCGTTTAAAATCAGCAGAATCTTCATCAGGCCAGCCTAATGTTGAAAATGGCCATAAAGCACTTGAAAACCAGGTGTCTAGAACATCTGGGTCCTGTTTCCAGTTTTCAATGTCTTTTGGTGCTTCTTCGCCAACATACATTTCGCCAGTCTTCTTGTTATACCAAGCTGGAATTCTGTGTCCCCACCATAATTGACGTGAAATTACCCAGTCATGAACATCTTCCATCCAATGATTTAAAGTTTGTTCAAACCTCTTTGGTACAAAATTGACTTTGCCCGAAGTTTTTTGATTCTCTAAAACTTTATCCGCCAGAGGTTTCATCTTAACAAACCATTGAGTTGACAGACGTGGTTCAACTTGAACACCAGAACGTTCCGAGTGTCCAACTGAGTGTACAATTGGCTTAACTTTAATTAAGTAGCCTTGCTCCTTTAAATCTTTAACCAATGCTTCACGGCATTCAAAACGGTCCATACCTTCATACTTACCGGCATTTTCGTTCATAGTACCGTCGTCATTCATTACATTAATCCGTTTTAAGTTATGACGATTGCCTACCAAGAAGTCATTAGGATCATGAGCCGGAGTAATTTTTACCAAACCAGTACCAAATTCTGGATCAACGTGTTGATCCTCAATAATTGGAATATGACGTCCTACTATTGGCAAAATCAGTTCCTTGCCCACTATATCCTTGTAGCGTTCATCTCCGGGAGCTACAGCAACAGCAGTATCACCGAACATTGTCTCAGGACGAGTAGTAGCAATCTCAACAAAACCGGAACCATCAGCAAACGGATACTTAATATGGTAAAAAGCACCTTTATCGTCTTGGTGAATAACTTCAATGTCACTTAAAGCTGTTTGCAGCTCCGGATCCCAATTAATAATATATTCACCACGGTAAATTAGACCCTCATTATACAGTTGCACAAAAACGCGACGCACTGCCTTGGATAAGCCTTTATCCAAAGTGAATCTCTCTCTGGAATAGTCGAGAGACAGACCTAATTTTGCCCACTGACTCTTGATAATAGCAGCGTATTCATCTTTCCAGTCCCAAACTTGCTTAACAAAAGCTTCACGACCCATTTCATGTCGGTCTTTGCCTTGTTTGCGTAATTTGGCTTCAACTTTAGCTTGAGTTGCAATTCCTGCATGATCCATCCCTGGAAGATACAAGGTATCATAACCCTGCATCCTTTTAAGTCGAATTAATGTATCTTGAATTGCAGTATCCCAGGCATGCCCCAAGTGAAGTTTGCCAGTTACATTTGGTGGCGGAATAACAATAGAATATGGGTCTGCTTTTTTATCCCCGGATGGCTTGAACAAGTCTTGATCAAGCCACTTTTGGTATCTGCCTTGTTCGACCTCTTTTGGATCGTATTTTGGTGCTAAATCTGTCATAATTCTCCTCCCAATAAAAAAGTCCTAGACAAAATGTCTAGGACGATATAATTAACCGCGGTACCACCTAAGGTTAAACAGAATAAATTCTGCTTCTCTTAAAAATGATAACGGCACATTTGCCGGATTAGCTTACTCTCAGTTCAGCCAACCAGTCCAATCGAGCTACCAATTAACCTTCATTCGGCTTTTCACCATCAACGAGCCTTTCTCTATCTATAAGGTTAATACCTCTCAATTACTGCTTTGGGCGTATTATAACATACTTTTTAAAGTAGTGAAGCATCTTCTTCTGCTTTATCTGCTAAAAACTTATCATTTGGGTAAATTGAAGTCACTTGTATGCCCGCCAGAGCACGTTCAATTAAGCCATCTACATCCAGGCGATTTTCAAATTCACGTGCTTTTTCAATTTTAGGTTTTGTTTTTGGACGAGGAGGCGCAAAAATGGTGCAGCAATCTTCGAAGGGTTGAATAGATAAATCAAATGTTCCAATTTCTTCTGCTAATTTAATGATTTCGGTTTTATCCATTGTAGCAACTGGTCTGATGACCGGTGTAGTGGTTACATCGTTAATTGCTGCCATTGACTCTAAAGTTTGTGAAGCTACTTGCCCAACAGACTCACCATTAAAAATAGCCAATCCTCTTCTTTTAGCTCTAATTTTATCAGCTAGCTGTAACATGAATCTTCTTTGCACAGTCATCAAATAGCCCTCGGGAATTTTTTCCTTAATGGTTTCCTGAATTTCTGCAAACGGTACTGCAATAAAATTGATTTTACCAGCATAATTAGCCAAAATGCCGGTTAATTCTTTGGCTTTATTCAAAGCTTTTTCGGTGGTATATGGTGGGCTGTAAAAATGCACCATGTCAATATCAACACCACGTTTTAAGGCCAGATAGGAAGCCACTGGCGAATCAATGCCTCCTGATAGCATCATGACGGCTCGACCACCGGTACCAACAGGCATTCCCCCAGCTCCATGAAGCAGCTGGTTAGAAATGTAAACTGCATCTTTACGCACTTCAATTCTGAGTACAATGTCAGGATGTTTCATTTCTACTTTTAGATCATCCATGTGTGAAAAAAGGTAGTCACCAACCATTTTATTCAATTCATTAGTATCATATAAAAACTGATGGTCACTTCGCTTAGTGTTAACCTTGAAAGTCATTCCTTTTTTAAAAGTTTCCTTCATTAAAGCAAGTGCAGTTTTTTCAATTTCCGCCAGCGTTTTTTCTACTTTAATAGTTGGTGAATAAGTTTGTATGCCAAAAACCTTTTTTAAGCGTTGATCGACTTCTTCAAAAGGAGCATCGTTTAAAACAATATGCATCCGATCATGACGGGGATGAATTTCAACCTGTGGAAATTCACGCAGCACTTTAGTAACGTTACCGTCTAAGCGACCGATAAAATCTTTCCGGTTCTTTCCTTTTGTTGAAAGCTCACCGTAACGCACCATTATTTCAGTATATTTCATAAAAAATCTATTCTCCTAAATGATTAATTGGGGCAAAATGACGGTAAATTTTGTCAAAAACTCTTATAAACTCATCGGCTTCATCAAGCGTATTGGATTCATCAAAACTGAGACGAATTGCACTGGTGGCAATTTTATCATCAACATGCATTGCTACTAATGTGCTGGCTTGATCAACTTTTGTCGAGGAGCATGCGGAAGTAGTGGAAGTATAAATGTCATATTCTTCAAGTGTATGGACTAAAGTTTCTCCCCTGATGCCTTCAAGTGCAAAACATAAAATATGAGGCGCAAAATTGTCATTGACAGGAGAAAATATAGTAATGCCAGGCTTGCCCTGCAAATAATTTACTATTTTTTCCTTAATAGCAGCCTCTCTTGCAGCTTTTTCCTGCTCATTTTCTAAAAGCAAGCGTACAGCCTTAGCCATTCCTGCTATCGCTGGCAAATTTTCTGTGCCAGATCTGAGACCTTTTTCCTGTCCGCCACCATCATGCAAAGGATCCAGCATCTTGCCTTCTTTTTTATAAAGAACACCAGTACCTCTTGGTGCGTGAAATTTATGGGCGGAAAGGCTTGAGAAATCAACACGCGGAGTAAAAACTCGTGACCAAATATTTTTACCCAGTGACTGAACATTATCAACGTGAAAGCTTACAGTCGGATAGTTAGACAATAAATCACTGATCTCATCAATTGGCTGAATTGAACCAATCTCATTATTGACACCCATTATTGAAACTAATGTGGTGTCAGAATCAAGAGCATTGCGCAAATCATTGACATTGACACGCCCTTGTTTATCAACTGGCAAGTGAGTTACGCGAAAGCCGATGTATTCCAGCGCATTAAAAGCATTAGCGACAGAAGCATGTTCAACATTCGATGTAATGAGATGCTTGCCAAATTGCCGTTTTTGTAATGCTGTGCCCTTTATAGCCCAATTGTTTGATTCTGTACCACCGGAAGTAAAGAAAATTTCATCCTGCTTTGTACCCAAAAGATTAGCAATCTGTTTACGCGAGCTTTCTAAAAGTTGGTAAGCACGGTCTCCCAGTTTATGTAAACTAGATGGATTACCCCAAATAGTTTGTGCTACTTTATCATAAGTCGCTAAAACAGCAGGATCAATTTTGGTCGTGGCGCTATTATCAAAGTAAATCACGGAATTTCTCCTCCAACACACTACAAGGTCAGCTATTAACTTATAAATTGTAACTTAAAATAATCTAAGCTTCAATTATTTATTCATTAGCAATAAAAAAGCCTTAAAATCCTTTACAAATTTTAAAGCTGAGATTTTTGTTTGACAAAAGTTTATAAAATTTAGTCATTATTTTTCTTATCCGAATAATATAAATTTTCTAAACGCTGGTACGAACCCGGTTCCACTTTTTCAATAGCAGTTGCAATGGTATCAAGAGCATCCTTATAATTATAATCTTGCTCATAAAGATCCATTGCTTTTTTCTGAGCACTTTGTATTGAACCATTGTCAGAATATTTGTTTGAATACTGCAAAGTCAGTTGGACTAAATCCGCAGAATTAATAATGTCATCAGCTTCTCTTTTTAGTCTTTCAACATCATCAGTGATTTGGATTAATTCCTGTGATATTTTTTCCATATTTAAACGAACTTGACTCAATTCTTTTGCTACATGACCGATTTCATTAACAACTAATGTATACATTTGAACAAAAGAATCCGGATTACCTGGCAAATTTTTACGTTCTAACCGCCGATAAACTAAAGACACTTCTTGTTTAAAACGATTGATTGAATCATTAGCGACATTCTCCGAATCATAAAGGCCATCGACGTCTTGCGACATTGTCTTTTGCTGATTGCTAATTTCACGTAAACGGTCAAGCATGTTTAACCACGATGACTTGATTTGTGAATAAACTCCTTTGCCGTCAGCAACATTTTGCGTGTCAACTGTATATTGCCGTTCCATGTCATTGACTTCCTGCTCTAGTTGCCTGCTGGTAGCAAGCTCATTATGCGTAAGCTCGTAACTCTCATCAATATGACGCAATTTGGCCACCAAGTTTTTAGACTCAACCTGCTCATGAGCAAGAAGTCTCTGGATTTTGTCCTGATTTTCTTCTACAAAAGGTCTTGCCTTATATTCATTAGCCAAAGTATCGTATAGAGCAGCAATCTCCTTTTTGATTTTTGCAATACTTGTGTTTAAATCAGATATTTTTAATTCTGTCAGTAATCTGGCTGCATCAGCCACTTGACCGCGAATTTTTTTAATTTCGGCTAAAACGTCAACTTGAGTAATGTAGTATTTTGAAGACATCATTTTCTTATAACTATCAGAAAGCTCATCCAGTTGGTCTTTGAAAACTGTATCAATTTGGTGACATGCATTTTTAACTTCTGGAAGAACGGAACTGATATTTGTCAAAGCCACTTTAATCTTTGATAAAATGCGCTTTGCTTCAACCTGGTCTCCTTGAGCAGTCAGACTCTTAGCTTCTGAAAAGTCAGTTTCCATATTAGTCAAATCAGTTTCAATTTTATCAAGTGCAGTGCCATATTCGTATGAATTTGCCAAAACACCCTTACGCAGTTCTTTAAATTGATTGAATAAGTCATTATACTGCTTTTGGTTTTCACGGTTTGATTCAAGTAATTCGGTAAAAACTTCCTTTGTGTTTTTAGCGTCTTTATATGTTGAACCCATGATTTCCTGAGCCTGTTTAATATTTTTGTGGGCCTTGAATATTTGATAATGAGCGTTTTGGTCAGCAGCTTGTTCAAGAAAGCTCTGCGCAGCAGGAATTTTTTTAGTCGATGCCTGCTCATAGCTTTTGCGCCAAGTAGTCAGTGTAGTCAGACTCTCACCTGCTAAATCCATTTTATCCAGATTAATAATGTCTGTTTCTAAATGCATTTTGGCAATTTTAGTGATCAAATCGTCCACTTCAAGAATCTGCCTTAATTGGCGTCGATTGACTATGATCATGAGTGCTATAATTATAATAATGATTAAAATTGCAATGATTACAACTATGGATTGAGTCGATGACATATTTTTCCTCCAAAACTACCCCAATTATACCAAACTTCTACATTATTGTGGGCAAGAGTTTTTAAACTAGCACATTTCATTATGCTATAAAAATTGATATGCAGTATTGATAAATACTACATTATTTTTAAACAAAATATTGATTTTTATATGTCTTTATAAACCAAATTTTCTTTTTCTTCCTATAATACTTAAAGCAGTCAATGTTTTCCTTGCTTTAATAAGTCAATACAACTATAATATAGAACGTGTAAAATATTTGCAGCTATAAGTGGCAAGAACGTCAACATCTTAATACGTTTTAGTGAACGAGTAACCGACGCTGCAATAGGCGAAAATGAAAATTAAGATGCACGAATGTTAAACTTATACGTAATTATTTTACTCCAAAAACTGTTATCAGATTTTATTGGAGGATTTTATGTCAAGATATACAGGTCCAAGTTGGAAACGTTCCAGAAGATTAGGAATCTCACTTTCAGGTACTGGTAAAGAGCTTAGCCGTCGTAACTATGCTCCTGGTCAACACGGTCCTAATTCACGTGGTCGTTTATCAGAATACGGCGAGCAATTGCACGAAAAGCAAAAGTTGCGTTGGATGTATGGTTTAAACGAGCGTCAATTTAGAACTTTGTTCAAACGTGCTGGTAAGATTCGTGAAGGTGAACACGGTACTAACTTCATGGCTTTACTTGAATGCCGTTTAGACAGCATCGTTTACCGTTTAGGTTTTGCTACTACAAGAGAGCAAGCAAGACAATTGGTTAACCACGGTCACATTACTGTTGACGGCAAGCGTGTTGATATTCCTTCATACGAAGTCAAGGTTGGTGAAACCATTGGCCTCAAGGAAAAGTCTAAGAACTTGCAACAAGTTAAGGATGCACTGGAAGCAGTTGTATCCCGTCCATCCTTTGTTTCATTTGATGATAACAAAGTAGAAGGTTCACTTGTTCGTCTTCCAGAACGTGATGAAATGGAACCAGAAATTAACGAAGCTCTAGTTGTTGAATATTACAATAAGTTACTTTAATTTCTACATTTTCACAAAACCCCTTTCCTACTTGGAGAGGGGTTTTTGCTACCCGAAAGGAAATCTCACCAATGACTGAAGATTTAAATACCAGAGTTTCAAATGCTGCACAAGGCATCACGCCACAGACAAAACCGGATGAACGCAGAAGATTTTTAGGGTCTCTTCGTGAACGAGTTTTGGTTAGAATGACTAATTCTGAAGTGCAGGATCCCAAATTAACCAGACTTTTTTTACAACACTTCAAAGATTATGTCGGTTACAATATACTGATAAATGGTAATTTGCATGATAATTTTGTTGATCAGGTAGAAACTTATTGTAGCAAATACGAAACTTCTTTTACCATTGTTAATAATGAGACAGCTAAAACTGGTCCTGATGATTCAGCAATATTAGTGGTAGCTTCCAGTGCCATTAACAAAATGCGCATTGAAATAAGTCAAGTTTATCCACCAGAAATGCCTAAAGCTCAGCTTGCTGATACAAGTCAAAAAAAAGCTGGCTTTTGGCATAGGCTTTTCCATGGAGATAATTAAATGAAGCCATTAGCTTATAGAATGAGACCGCAAAATTTGAATCAAGTTGTTGGTCAACAACATTTAATTGGTCCCGGAAAAATTATTCGGAGAATGGTCGAAGCCAAAATGTTATCTTCGATGATTCTTTATGGCCCCCCTGGAATCGGCAAAACCAGTATTGCCAGTGCTATTGCAGGCTCCACTAAATATGCCTTTCGCCAGCTTAACGCTGCTACTGATAGCAAAAAGCAGTTAGAACAAGTAGCAGCTGAAGGAAAATTAAGTGGAACTGTCATACTGTTACTAGACGAAATTCATCGGTTAGATAAAACGAAACAGGATTTTCTCCTGCCACTTTTAGAATCAGGGCAAATTATTTTAATTGGGGCGACAACTGAAAACCCCTATATTGCTATCTCACCCGCTATTCGTTCTCGCTGTCAGATTTTTGAACTAAAACCACTGGCAAAAGAAGACGTAAATAAGGCAATTGACCGTGCGCTTATAGATGATAAAAATGGTTTAGGAAAATACCATGTAAAATTAACTAATGATGCCAGAGAATTATTGGTGCAAAAAGGCAACGGTGATTTACGCGCCACATTAAATGGACTGGAACTGGCAGTGCGATCAACCAAGCAGGAAATGATTGCAGCTGGTCAAAATGATGAAGATGAAATAACTATTAATCAAGATGAAATGGCTAATTCTATTCAGTTACGCAGTCAAAACTTTGACGCCAAAGGTGACGGTCATTACGACTTGGTATCTGCTTTTCAAAAGTCAATTCGTGGTTCTGATACGGATGCATCTTTGCATTATTTGGCCAGATTAATTGAATCAGGAGATTTAGTCGCAATTTGTCGACGATTAAGTGTGATTGCTTATGAAGATATCGGTTTGGCAAATCCAGCTGCTGTGCAGCACACACAAATTGCCATTCAAGCAGCAAAGAATCTGGGATTTCCAGAAGCGCGCATCCCGTTAGCTAATGCAGTAATAGAATTGGCATTATCGCCAAAGAGCAATAGCGCTATTAGTGCCATTGATTCAGCCTTGCAAGATGTAAAAAATAAAGATTATGGCGGAATACCGGCGGACTTAAAAGATACTCATTACTCTGGTGCCACAAAATTAGGGCATGGCAAAGGTTATATTTACCCTCACTCTTTTGCAAGCGATTGGGTGCCTCAACAGTATCTACCAGATAAACTGGTTGGGAAAAAATATTTTCAACCTAAAGGTAATTCTAAAATTGAAAAGGGATTAAAAAAACAATACGAAACTTTGCATGAAATGCAGCAAGATGGTTTAAAATAATAAAATTTTTCTATAAAAAATGCCACAATTGTTATCTCAAACAATTGTGGCATTCTTTTTTAGTTAGGAAAATTTACTATCCTTTAACATTTGCTTTCTTAACAAATTTGCTTGTTGTCATAGTGTAGTACTTCTTACCTTTAATCTTTACTGGATTACCGTAAGTCTTAATTGATTTACGTTTCTTCAGTACTTTCTTACCTAGACGATTACCATATTTACTGTATACATAGGCATTATGCTTCAATTTCAGTTTCTTGGCATCGATATTTCCTGCAGCTATATACAAGCCATTTTCAAGTGCATAATATAACTTCTTGTTGATAACTTTTTGCGATACTACGTCTATATTTGAACCAGCATTTATTACCAAGCCGTTTGCACGAACACCATTTTGATCATAAAGATAAGCATTATGCATTACCTTCTTATTAATAATGATATGAGATTGGTCTCCTGCCTCAACAGCAGCAGTTTGGTTAACTGTTACTTTTTCGATTGTTACATCTTGACTTGCAATATTTGCTGCTTTTACATAACGATTCTTGGCAATGATAAAGTACTTCTTACCGCGAATCTTAACGCTACTGCCGTAAGTGGTAATAACTTCGCCTGACTTTAGTTTGCCTGCTTTCTTTACCCGTTGACCATATTGGTTGTAAACATAAGCATTGTGCTTCAGTTTTTGAGCTGTACTCTTAACATTGCCAATTGCAACATAGTACTTCTTATTATTAGCACCCTTGTCAACTAGTACATAATATTGGTCACCGTTAATTGTTTCAATGCCGTAAGTATCAAGAACTGAACCGGTTCCTAATGTAATGCCGTTTGCACGTTGACCTTTACTATTGTAAAGATAAGCATTATGCATCAAAACTACTTTTTCAGATTTTGTTTGTTCTGGCTCTTTATTATCAGGCTTGTTATTTGGTACTGGCGCTGGCGTTACTGGCGTTAACTGACCGCCTCCTCCGTTTATAACATTCTCAGTAGTATTATTTATTTTGCTTTCTGTCGCATCACGATATATCTGGGCTATCCCATCATCACGTTTTTGCGTTATCAGCTCACTAACTGCTGCACTCTCTTTTATGCGGTTAGAAAAATCATCATAATCTTTCTGGATTTGTTGCTTTATCTGTCCCTTTACTGCATCACTGTAGTCGGAGTTGCCATCAACACGCTTATTTGCAGCTGCCTTGGCATCTGTTAAAGCTCCCTGAGCAATCTCTTTTTCACCATTAAGTTCAGTCGCTAAGTCTTTTGGCTTTTCATTAAGCTTTGCCTGTGCATCTTTAAAGGCTGCAATTATAGAACTAGTATCTGTATCTTTACCAAATTTGTCTTGTACGGCCTTAATTGCAGATTCTCGAGCCTGAGCAAGTCTTTCTCTTAGAACTTCTGGATCTTGTTCGATTACATTATTGCCTTCTGGACTGTCAGCGATCGACTCATTAACAATCTTGTTAACTGCAGTTTCACGGGCTTTATCCACACCTGCTGTATCTTGAGCTTGATCAATAGTCCCTTTAGCATCAACAGCCTCATGAACATCTTCTTCAATCTGATTCCTTAAAGCATTCTTTTCTGCTTCAGTATAGTCATTTCCGTTCTTATGCTTTAAGCCGTTAACTCTATTCTTTGCATTGGCTCCAGTGTCCTTAACTTCGCCTTTAGCCAATTCCCTTTCGGCTGCTAGTTCGTTTGCTTTAACTTCTTCTACTGTTGTACCAGTGATGTTTTTATGTGTATCAAATGCATTGTCAACTTCTGTTGTCACAGCATCTTTGCCAAATTCATTCTTGAGTCTTGCTACTGCTTCATCATGCTTTTTACTGAATTCAGTCTTAGCATCACTTATTAATTGTTCTAAGCTTTCACTGTCAGCACTATTCTTGATTTCTTTGATGTCACTAATAGCTTTATCCTTAATGCTGTTGACTGAATCTACACTTGTCGCTGCTTCAATATCTTTATCTGCTT
>NZ_JACFQE010000019.1:0-896 GCF_016101625.1 Lactobacillus sp. M0396 | reverse complement strand
AACGTAAATCAATTAAGACTTACGGTAATCCAGTAAAGATTAAAGGTAAGAAGTACTACACTATGACAACAAGCAAATTTGTTAAAAAAGCAAATGTTAAAGGATAGTTTGACTTCCTGATAACAAGAAAAGTGTCAGATATAGTATAAGGACTTGAATTTATTTGTGAACTGATTAAATAGATCAGTAAATAGTAATCATGTTTTATGTCAAATAAATAAAAAAACAAAGTTAACAGGATTATATTCAGAAAATATAATCTTGTTTTTGTTTCTTTGAGGTTATAGGAAGTTTGGTATTCCTTTAGAGGTTAAAATTGATAATTAAATCGTTCGCAGTCAGTATTATGAATATTTTTGTACTTTGTACTAAAGATCAGTATGATAATACATATTTTGTTGAGTTAATCAATTTAGTAGATATAACCAATAAAAGTTTTTTGGTACGTATTGAAGGAATTTATTAAAAATTTTGGCTGTTAAAATAACTAATTTATAATAAATTATTATAAATAAATTACATATTGTAATTAAAAATACTATGTTAACAAAGAAACAGTAATTAAATAAATTATTATAAAATATTTATTAAAAAGCAAATAAATAATATTGATAAATTTAATTTTAAATATTACATGTTATAAAAGCTTACTATAAAAGCTTATAAGATAGGAAAATATAAGTTTTTAAAATATGATATTATAAAAATAACAAATAATAACAGCTTAATATATAAATAAACGTAATATATTGACATATAAAAACATACGTTATACAATTTTAATGAATATTAAATTACAAGGAAGGATTAAAATGTTAGGAAAAAATAACTATAATGAAAGACTAAGAAAAATGGAAATGCAAGCGAAGCAAGATAGATTTTCAATTCGTAAATTG
>NZ_JACFQE010000018.1:0-975 GCF_016101625.1 Lactobacillus sp. M0396 | reverse complement strand
TTGCACAAGCAGATAAAGATATTGAAGCAGCGACAAGTGTAGATTCAGTCAACAGCATTAAGGATAAAGCTATTAGTGACATCAATGTAATTAAAGCAAATGCAGATAAAGATGCTGCAATTAAACTAGATAATGAAAAGAAAGATGCAATTACCGCTTTAACTAATAAGCAAACTGAAGTTAAAGCAGGCATCGATGCGTTATCAAATGTCAGTGATGAAAACAAGGCCGCTTTAAAGGATAAAGTAGATAGTTATTACCAAGATGCAGCTAATAAGATTAAAGACGCAAGTACAACAACTGCAGTTCAGGTTAACAATGCTAAACAAGAAGGTATTGATAACATGGACAGGGTTCTTAAAGATGCACAGGCTTTGGATACAGCTATTAAAAATGATCAAAAGAAGTTAGATGATCATGCGACTGAAGCAATTGACAGAATTAATAAATCTGATTTATCTGATGCAGACAAAGACAAGGCTGTAGCAGCTATAAGTAAAGCTTGCGATAATGCTAAAACAACAGTAGGCGAGCAATCGACGATTGAAAAAGCAGATGCGGCTGAAAAGGCTGGAGAGAGTGCGATTGATACGGCTGAAAAAGCAGCTGCCGAAGCCGATTTGGCAACATCAAAACTCACTGAAAAAATTAAAGTTGATACTATAGCAGATAATGCTAAGAACCAACTTGATAGTGACTATAACAAATTGACTTCTGATGAAAAGAAGGAAGTTAAAGATAAGTACGATGAGGCTAAAGCAGATATTGATCAGGCCAAAGCTGACGCTGAAAAAGCAATTGAATCAGCAACTTCTAAGCAAGAAGTAAAAGATGCTTCAGAAAAAGCTCAAGCAGACATTACTCAAGCAAAGTCAGCAGCTGAACTAGCGTTTACGAAAGTAGCGGCAAAAGATGCAGTTAAAGCAGTAGCAGACGAAGTCAAGAGCGGCTTAAAGAAACAAGAAGACAAAGACA
>NZ_JACFQE010000017.1:0-1937 GCF_016101625.1 Lactobacillus sp. M0396 | reverse complement strand
ATTTCTTTGATGTCACTAATAGCTTTATCCTTAATGCTGTTGACTGAATCTACACTTGTCGCTGCTTCAATATCTTTATCTGCTTGTGCAACAATCGCATCTACTTTGTCTTTGTCTTCTTGTTTCTTTAAGCCGCTCTTGACTTCGTCTGCTACTGCTTTAACTGCATCTTTTGCCGCTACTTTCGTAAATGCTAGCTCCGTCTTGTCAGCTATACTATTTATAGCTGCACTTCCTTTAGTTGCTGCATCTACCGCTTCATCAACTGTTTCTGCTGCTGCAATTGCTGCGTTAGTTGTGTTCTTTACTTGTTCAATGTCACTAAGTGCTTTATTGTACTCTGCATTAACTTGCTCTTTTTCTGTTGAGTTTAACCGATTATATGCATCTTTGACACGCTGCGTCGCTGTTTCTGCTGCTTTGTCAATATTAGCTTTGTTAGTGGTCTTGGCATTTTCGAGCTCAATTATCTCAATTGCATCGGCCGTAGCTTTAACGTTATCAATGTCCCTGATGGCCTGGTCTCTAATGTATCCTACTATAGTTACACTCTCAGCATTCCCTAGATCTGTTTGGGCTTGACTTACAATATTATCAACTTTGGTTTTGTCTTCTTCCTTCTTTAAGCCGCTCTTGACCTTAGCTGCTTCTGCTGCAATCATATCTGTAGCATACACCTTGGCAAAGGTCAGTTCGGCATCAGCTGCTGCTTGGGTAAAGGCCTTATTTGCTTTATCTACTGCTGTCGTAATTTCTGAATTAGTTTGCGCAGCGGCTATTGCATCTTCTGCTACGCTCTTTGCCTTATCAATGGCATTATTGGCTGCGTTATATGCCGCTTGGATCGCCGTTGTCTTTTGCTCATCTGGTGTAAGACTATTATAGGCATCTTGAACCCGTTTCTTAGCTGCAGCCGCCTGCTCATCAACACTGGCCTTGCTCGTCTCTTTGGCCTTTTGAATTGTCTGCTCGGCATTGCTCTTGATGTTGTCAATTGCCTTGATGGCATTCTCTTTTATTCTGTTTACATTGTCAACGTTTTCTGCTGCACCAATATCGTCTTTAGCTTGACCGACAATTTCATCTACTTTATTTTGATCTGCGGTTTCTTTCAGGTTTGGCTTAACTTTTGCCGCTTCTGCTTGTACCGCATCATTTGCAGTGATCTTGACAAAGGTTAATTCAGCTGCATCCGCCAGCTTGTTAATGGTGCCTGTGCCTTCACTGGCTGCGGCAGTAACTTCGTTCTCAGTAGTCGCAGCTGCGATCTTGGCATCAGTTGTGCTTTGAGCGTTTTTAATATCTGCAATAGCCTGATCATATGTGCCTTTGTTGTCTGTCTTTTCAGCAGGTGTTAAGTTGTTGTATGCAGCATCAACCCGCGCAATCGCTGCTTGAGCTGCTCCATCTACATTAGTCTTATTCAGCTCTTTTGCCTTATCAAGCTTCTCTTTTGCAGTTGAATCTGCAGTTGATTTTACTGCATCGATATCTTGAATTGCCTGATTTTTAATACTATTAATTGTTGGAACATCAGTAGCAGCGTCCAGCTTGCCATTAGCTGTTGTTACAATATTATCAACTGTTTGTTGATCAGCTGTGCTTAAACTAGGCTTAACCTTGTTAGCTTCAGCCGCTATTGCTTCTTTTGCATCTGCTCGGGCAAATGTAACTTCCGCCTTAGTTTCAATCTCGCTAATTGTTTTATTTCCTGCACTTGCTATGTTCAAAACTTCGTCTACGCTTTGAGCTGCATCTATGTCTTTATTTGTCTTTGCCTCTGTTTGATCTATATCTGCTATTGCTTGACTTAAAA
Organism: Lactobacillus sp. M0396; assembly: GCF_016101625.1. Lineage (NCBI taxonomy): Bacteria > Bacillati > Bacillota > Bacilli > Lactobacillales > Lactobacillaceae > Lactobacillus > Lactobacillus sp. M0396. Next base: position 121 of record NZ_JACFQE010000017.1, on the reverse strand, counting down.
CGTCTTTAAGGTCATTTTGAACTGAAGAAGATAGTTTATCGTATGCATTTTGTATTCGCTTCTTGGCCGCTTCAGCCATCGAACTAATATAAGCCTTTTGCGCAGTCTTATTAGCTTCTAA
>NZ_JACFQE010000016.1:0-2525 GCF_016101625.1 Lactobacillus sp. M0396 | reverse complement strand
TGAATATGTGGCTTTTTGGGATTGCTATCTTGGACTTGGAACAAGAGCAAAAGGTGAAAGAATTCTCAATTTTGAATACAAAAATGAGATATATAGTGATTATGTATATGACCGATATAAAAAAATTAAACAAGCTGTTTGCAACTTGATCCAACCAAATAAAAGTTCAAAACTTGATGATTTATTTGATTCAAAAGAATGGTTCCATTTCATATTAAGAATTGCTGCCATTACCCATCAATATGATTTACAAAATATTTCTTCACAGCAGGCAATAGTTATACATATAAATCAGTTGTTAAGTTCGTATAAAAACACTAAAGTTGAAGCTATAATTAAACACAGAAAAAGTTCAATAAATAATGAAAGACTAAAAGAAGTTATGCAAAAATTACTGGTCAATGTGGCTAATGATCCTTATTGGACAAAAAAGATTAAATAATATCTATGCCACTATATTTTTTGAAAATTCTTTGAAAAAGGTTTTACTTAGGTTAAAAGTAAAGGAATAAATTAAATGAAAGATACCAAATGGAAAATCAAGGAGATTGATACATCTGATTGGGCAAAAAAGTTTGCCGATTTATTAGTAAATAACGGTAATAAAACTTATTTTTTACAAGGCAAATGGGGTAGTGGAAAAACTAGATATTTGCAAAAAACTGAAACTTTATCAAGGGATACACTAAAATTTATTTATTTAAGTTTATGGCATCCTAAAAATGAAAAAAGCTTAGCAAAACAAGTATTTTCTAAGGTCAATCCTATATTAAATTTCTTCAAAGGACTTTTTAGTTCTGCACTAGTCGGTTGGATGATATTTGGTAGCGCTTGGCTAACAGGTATAGGTATTTTTAATTATGTTAATTTTGACGCATGGTTTTTATTAGTTACTGTAATTACTGTAATTGTGACTACCTTGTTTAATTTATCTAAGAACAAATTAATAGATGTTGATACTATTCTAATGAATTTGAGCCTTTTTAAATTACGTTGGCCATTTTACAGAAAAAGTAGAGTTTTGATAATCGATGATTTTGATCGTTTAGATGAAGTTACACAAAAAGAACTCTATAAGCTTTTTAATGCTATCCATGAAGAAGGTCTAAAATACTTTCAAAAGATTATACAGCGGTACGATAAAAAACCCAAAAAATTATTTAGACCGATAATTTTTCTATGTAAAAAAATTGTTGAATTTAGTGAAAATAGGAAAGCAAGAATAGTATTCGTAGGGGATTGGAAAAACATAGTCAAAGTAAAACATAATTATTTAGAAAAAATAATTGATCAAACAGTATCGCTACCAATCATATTAAAGCCTGAATTTTTTGGAGAGGAAATAATGCTAATTATTTCTGAAAACTTAAAAGAAGAAATAGATGATATGGAAATTTTCAAGCTCTTCGAACTTGAAAACCTTACGTTACGTCAAGCAAATCATTTTTTATCTTATGTAAAAAATGAATTCTTTAGACAAGAAAAGATAGGTAGAGTACAAGTAAATCAACAACTTTTTATCATTTACTTATTTTTATTCCATAGAAATATGTATGAGATTTTAATTAATAATTGGCAAAAGATTCAGGAAAAGAAAAGTATAGAAACTTTAAAAGCATTTGAAATATCAAGTAATGATGATCAAGCCCAAAAAGAAATAAAGCAATATGTTAACAATATTTTTAAAGAAGATAGTGATAACATATCATTTCCTGAACCTTTTGTAAGTTTACCTGTAAATTATTTTATTAATGATTTAACTTATACTCATTCAGTTAGAGAATTAAATAAAATTATTAATAACTCGAAAGAAATTCGTCAACTGGCTTTTGGCCATGATACTGATAAAGCAAGTCTTATTGATGAGCTTTCATTATATTCTGTTTCAATAAACAATGAAAGTTATTCGAATAAGTTATTGATAGCTGCTATTTCTGCAATGTATGCTGAGCCACGGCATAAGCCCAACTTGCTGATCAAAAAAATATTTCTTAATTACGAAATTAAACTTGAAAAAACCGAGTTTAACACAAATCCTATGAAATCACCGTTAGAGCGAAATAAGATCGTTTTTTCTAAAATGAGTAAAGCAATAACTGAAATGGCTAAAAAACCAAATAACGAAGCCTTATTAACAGAACTACTTTATATTTACAGAGCCTGTTTACCAATTTATGGAACTGTTACGCACAGTTTTAACAATGCCGATAGATCTATTTCAGATATACAGCTTAACAATATTAATAGATACTCACTTACTAGGTACTATTCTAAAAGAGCAGATGAAATAGAAAATCAAAAAAATTTTGGTAAAAAGCTATATGATGCAGAAGCTTTGCTCGTTCAATTATGTTTTAAATCACCAAGTCCAGATATTTCAGACGAAGCATATGACAACCTAAACATCCAACCAATAAAAAAAAAGGTTGAAAAAATAGAGCAACTTGCAGATTTTGAATATGTGGCTTTTTGGGATTGCTATCTTGGACTTGGAACAAGAGCAAAAGGTGAAAGAATTCTCAATT
>NZ_JACFQE010000015.1:0-3717 GCF_016101625.1 Lactobacillus sp. M0396 | reverse complement strand
AGAACATAGTACGAGGTACTATTGGCTGGGGTTAGCATATGGCGTTGCCCAGACCTTCAGATCATATTTTGGAGCGACAAAAAACAACGGCTCGGCTACTGTGCAGGGCGTTTTTTAGCTTAAATGTATGCTGGTCCTTTGTGACCAGATTAGTAACCAACGATCGACAAAGCGGTTAGTTAGATAGTTTCTTCTCCTTATTGCAAGGGGAAATTACCTAACTAACCGCTTTGCGGTTATGTTAGGTACCTTATGGGGTTAGTGTGTCCGCTGTTTGGAGGTTGTGGTGTTTCTGGTGTAGTCTGGGACGATCTTATTTTGAATAGTTATGTTTAGCTGTTTGAAAATGATATATGTAGTGAATAGAAGTTGAGTGGAAGTTAAGGTCATTGTTAGTATGGTTAATTGTATGTTAGATTGTTGTTGTAGTGTTCAAATGGATTGAAACGGTTAGGAAACAATTTATGAAGAAGCATGAACAGTTGTATAGCCAGAATAGAATTGCTGATATATTAGGTGTTAGCAAGAGTACATTGAGTAAGTGGTTGAAAGCCAATGCTGTTTCTCCAAAACAGTTAAAAGGTCAACGTAAATATTATGATAAAACGGTTATTGAACGGTATCAAAAGTCTAAAAAAGTTGATACTAAGGGGAAAAATCATCTAATTAATTCGTTGACTGTTTTTCAAACCGTTTCCGAAAAGCAGCATGAAATAGATGAATTGAAACAGTTGTTAAAAGATAAAGAAGAACAACTTAAAGAAAAAGATGAGCAGATAATGCTGCAGAATAATGAGTTAGTTGAGTTTGCAAAAAAATTTGCACAGTTAGCAGATCAGGCTCAGCAACTGAATTTAGTCGATAAGTCGTTGAGGCAGAAAAAATTTATCGATAAACCAGTTGAAAATTCTAAAGTGTTGAAGTCTAAATTACATTGGTGGCAAAAAATTGGAAAAACCAAGTTATAAGTTTGTAGATTTATTGGAGCTAAGTGACTTGCTATGTACGTTTAATTGCTAGATGTTTAGTTATTTTTTCTTTAATGTTTGTAGCATGTAAATGCACGAGTAGTATTGGGTCATAAGTTCAACTTTTTTGCAGTAATTTTTAAGAAATAGTATGCAATAACTTAATAATATCGGCAAAATAGCTTGTAATTACTAATATTAAGGTAATGAGCATAAGACAGAACGGTCCAACTTTAGTTGGAATCGCCAGTGGCGATGTTCTGAAATGCCTATGCGGTAAGGTTAATACGGGTAAAGCACTTTATCCAAAAATAGACTTAATATTAGTCTCTAATACCACCTAAAAATGGTAATATTACTACCGTATACCACCTAAAAATGATGATTTTACCACCTTGTACCACCTAAAAGTGAAGAAAATACCACCACTTTACAAGCCAATTATTTTTATTTTTTAAGGAAAACAAAAGCATGAAATCAAAAAAATTGTAGAAATACATGTTGTTTTTTCTGAAGAAACGAGTATTAAATTACGGCAACGTGCAAAGCAAAATGGAACTAATACCTGACTAAAGAGGGAATGTTTAATAATCCAGTCAATAATGTATTCTTGCGAAAATTCAAGACACAAACAATTTCCGCTATTGGTGGTGATTTCTGGACGTTCGATTTACGAATTTCCGCCAGTACCAAGGCTTGAAGACACTGTTTGCTGATTTGGAAATTTAAAAATCAGGTTTCTATAATATTAAGGTTAATAAAATAGAAGTTATCTACGAAAGTAATATTGATAGTTACCTAGTTCAAAACTACAGGTAATGCGATCGTTGTATTGAAATTTATGGGCAAACATAACATACTTAAGCCCCTAAAAATTGCGTGTAGGGGCTTATATGGACATATAAGCAATTATAATTTTGACTAAAACTAAAGCTAGAATGTAATATATATTGAAATTGGATATTAAAAAATTCAAATATACCAATTGGTCTAATTGTGAAATTTCTTAGAAATGAAAAAAGGAAAGGCTGTTAAATCAGTCTTTCCTTTTGCTATACGGCTTCAAATTCACAAACATTTTTTTGCTGCAGTTTGAAGCCTTGTAGCACTAGGTTTCGTAGCAACTTCGCTTAATGTACATTATGTAAAGTTGTTACTGGTATAGAGGATACTAAGCAAAAATAAGTTTGCATATATAATATAAAATATATATAATATAACATGTGTTTTTGTTTATATATAATATATATAAATATGCTTACAATAAGGGAGTACAGATTAATGAAAAAGAAATTGAAACATATATTAGGTATTATATATGTTTTTATGCTGATTGCAGCATCGATTGGATTAATAATTATAGATAGACATGATGTATGGGCAATGCTTAGAGAGTGTTTATCTTTAGTTGTAATACTTTTTATTATTTATATTGTAGTAACAAGTGGTGACGATGATGGAGATAATGATTCTAAAACATATAATTTTTTTGACATTATAGATATATTATTGCTTGGAATAGCAGCTGTTTTTATGTGCTTATATTTTTTGTATAAAAAATCATTTATTTTTTCTGGCATTGCTGTAGTATGTGTGATCATATGGAGTATATCTACGTTCCTATCCATTGTTATTGGCGAATATAAAGCTATTAAAAAGAATAATAAACATAAGTAAATTTAGAGGAAAAATCATGAAGATTAATCTAAAAAAATGTTTGATATTATTGTGTAGCATGGTTTTATTTATACAGCCAGCGTTAGATATTACATATAATGTGGCATCAGCTTCAAGTATAACTGCTCTATCTAGTAAAAGGTTAAAATTAAAAAAAGCTAAGAGTGATTTAAAAGTTTATGGCTTTACCGATAAGGAACTGAATTCACTATCTTATAAAAATATTTTATCTTTAGATAAAAATGTTAGTAAAGATAGGATTTATGGATTTTGGGGAGGAGTAAAAACATGTGCAAAGTCGGTTCGATATTTTTATAAATTAGCACCTAAAAGTGTTAAAAAGCAGATTAGACGCTATGGTATTAAAAAGTTAATACAGGTAATTGATAGAATTAGTGGTACATCTAGTAAATTGGTTCATTTTCTTTGTAAAAAAGTACATATATCAAGAAAATGGGCCAACATATTAGCTAGAATAGTTAATATTATTCTTTAATTAGTTACTATGACTAATATGTTTTTGAATTTTATAATTTTAAATTCGTGAAACAGGTTTCTTATTTTAAGATTTTGTTATACAATATTTTTAACAATTAAATACATGAAAAAAGCTAATCTCAAACTTTTGCACGGTCACAGATTAGCTTCATCACCTGGATTAAGTATAACAAAAATACTTAAAAATTCAAGAGATGAAGTTAAAAAGACCTCCAAGCTAAGAGATTAGCCCGGAGGTCTTTTTCGTTATCAAGACAGCACATAAATTGCCAACAGGACAAAGTTGTAAAAAGGGACAGGTTTAATAGAGCCATCTCAAGTAATAAATCTATTTCCGAAAGCACGTAACGAATGCAGTGGGGCAAGTGGCGGTGACGACCAGCAGTTAAGCGAACCAGGTCAGGGCGGTACAGACGACTACTGTCTGGTCAGAATTACTCATGTGTAAGGCGAGCAGGCAGCAGTGGAACATACGGCAGTAGCAAGGACAGAACATAGTACGAGGTACTATTGGCTGGGGTTAGCATATGGCGTTGCCCAGACCTTCAGATCATATTTTGGAGCGACAAAAAAC
>NZ_JACFQE010000014.1:0-4037 GCF_016101625.1 Lactobacillus sp. M0396 | reverse complement strand
GTCTTTAAGGTCATTTTGAACTGAAGAAGATAGTTTATCGTATGCATTTTGTATTCGCTTCTTGGCCGCTTCAGCCATCGAACTAGTATTAAGCTTTTGCGCAGTCTTATTAGCTTCTAATTCTGCCTTCTCAGCTGCATCAGCAGATGCTTTGACATCGTTAATATCTTTAATTGCTTGATCTCTAATACTATTTACTTCAATAATAGTATCAACCGTCTTTAAATCATCATTAGCTTGACTAACAATTATTTGTACTTTTTTCTTATCTGAATCTTTAGACAAAGTTGAACTGACTTTATCAGCTGCATTCTGAATGGCATCAGTAGCCGCAATTTTAGCAAAGGCCACTTCAACGCTTTTTACCGATCCATCAAACTTTTCTTTAGCGTTGTCAAAAGCATTGACAACTTCTTTTTTACTCATAGCAGCTTTAATTGCATTATTAGCAGTATCTTTTGCATTATTAATGGCTCTAATGGCGATCGCCTTATCAGTTGCAGCTTTTTCCTGTTCACCAGATTCTTTTAGATTATTAAATGCGGTATTTACACTCTCAATTGCTTTTTCAGCTGCAACGTTAACATTGTCAATATATGAATTTTTGAAACTTTCTAAATCAGCCGCATTAGCTTCAGTTTCAACTGCCTTAATTGCATCTTCTCCTGCAATTTCAGCTTTATCTGCATCTTCAATGGTTATTTGATTACCCACATTTAATTTAGCATCGTCACGTGCTTTGCTAATTTTGTCTACAGCAGTTTGTTTGTCTTCATCAGACATGTCAGTCTTGTTAATTCGATCCACTGCAGCCTGTGCATAATCATTGAGTTTCTTCTGGTCAAATTCAATTTCCTTATTAAGTGCTTGGGCCTTAGATGAAACACTGTCAATATTTTGAATCCCGATATTTTTCTCATTGTTAACTTGAGCAATAGTCGCTGGAGTTGGATTATTAACATTACTTACCGCAGAATTATAAAATTTTTCAACTTCTTTATTAAATTCAGTTTTACCAGCAGCACTGACATTACCTAAGCTATTAATATTATTCTCAACTGTAGCTTTCTTATCTGCTAATATTTTTAAAGCCTCAGTTTGAGCAGCTTTTAAATCACTAATAGCCTTATCCTTAACTTGTTGATCCTTTGCATCTATTAAAGCTTGATCAATGCTTTTAATACCAGCTTCCCTAGCACTATTAAGTGCATCATAACTATCAGAAGAATCAACGGCTGCAATAGCTTTTTCATAAGCACTCATAGCTTGATCTTGATATTTTTTAACATGATCCGGAGTTAAACCAGTATCTGCCAAATCAGCTATTTGATTAATGATACCAGGCACTCCTGAGGTACCATTACCATCAAGCTCATTTTTAAGTGCCTGTTTAGCGGTATCTTTTGCAGCGTCAAATTTATTCAGATCGTCTGACTCCTTGTTAGCAGTTTCAAGAGCTGCTTTAATAATATCAAGAGCAATATTTTTACGCTTATTTACTTCATTAATTGTTTCGGCACCATAAACAGTAGTATCTTTATTCGATTCATTTACTGGATCTGACATTGCTAAAGCTTTAATTAATTCGTTATCAAAAGCCTTTGATTGGTCGTCTTTCAAATTGCTTGGTTTTTTATCTTTAGCATCCTGCACAGCTTCTTTAATGACTTCAGCAGCTTCATCTTGAGCTTCAGAAAGAGTCAAAATATTTAAACTTTTAACAATTGGACGACTTCCCGCATTAACAACTATTGGATTATATTCAACAAAATTTGCATCAGGAGTTATTTCAACTTTATCTCCTTTAGCCATATTCAAAATTACATCTGCAGGAATTGTAACTGAAAATGTTCCATCTGTATTTATTTCAGACGTAAACACTGATGGCAACTCGCTAATTCTGTTAGAAAGACTCCCACGATATGAATCATTAGTATTTACATATGGCTTTAATCCCTTATCTTCTTGAATAATACCGTTATATTTTGGATTATTGCTAATATATTTTACAATGATATAACCCTTTGTTCCTTTCGGAAAGTATTTATAAAAGACATTGTCGGTACTTGGACCATCTACTTCTTCAGTATAGTTTTTAACCTTACCTTTAACAGTCCTCGATCCATCTACGTTATTAATAACTTCAAGACTATCATCATCAATATCTAAAAAGCCATCTGGATTAGCAGGAACAAATGATACATTATTATAGCTTTCGGAATCTTTTCTGCTTAAAGCATCTTCCAAAGAAGACTTAACAATATTGTCAAGTTTATTCTGTTCAGAATTATTAACCGCCGCTTGGGCAATATTTAAAAATGAAGTAAATCTTTTATCATTGATGATTTCTGAAAGTGCTGGATCATTTTTAATTTCATCCAATTGTTTTTGAGTCAAGCTCTTATTACCATCAAGCATTTCAATTGTGTTTACAACAACCCCAGTTCCCGATTTCTGCATTTCTAAAACATGGAATGGTGGCAAAGTAAACTTATGTCCAGCGGCTGTTTGCAATTGTTGTCGAATATTAGTTATGGTTATTTTGTTGTTTCCAATAATGCTTGTAGCAGGATTTTTGTTATTGTGAGCATCTAAAATAAATGAATTAGGATTATTAATTTTAAATGTTCCCCCCTTGACATCAAGCAAAGTTATTGCTCCAGTTCCAGCATTACTACCTAAAGCAATATTAAAGCTACCATTTTCAACATCAGCTGAGCCAGTAACATAAACTAATGTTCCAGAGTAATCACCCATATTGTCTCCAAATATATTTAGTTCACTATTTGGATTGATAGTTAAATTTCCATTATCGTAAAATAAATTGCCAGTGTCTCTATTTGTAATATTACCATTGGTACGAATATTTACTTGTCCGTTTTGCGAAATATTAAATGTTGAACCAGCCTCACTTAAATATACTGCTCTAGCTTTACCAGCATTCCTTGTTCCTTCGTACGGTCTTACCTTATTTTCACCAATGTTGATATTCAAAATTCCAGAAACAATTACGTTCCCGCTACCTTTCATATAGATGGCGCTGTATGGATAACCCCATTCTCCAGTATCACCGCCACCATCAAAATCCTCTACAGGATTAAGAGTTACAGTTGCACCTTTATGAATTGTCACACTATTAGTGTTACCCTTCATTTCAATTATAGTACCGCCATATGTGGAACCCAAAAAATTGCCATCTAAAAAATCTATACTATCGTTTTTTTTGCCATCCGTGAATTCAAACATTTGTTGATCATTGCGATTCGGCCATTTGGCAGTTCTAACTTCATTATTTCCTGTGAAATAAATATGTGTATTATTACCTGCATATATCAATTGTGAACCATTAAAGGAGCAGTCTTTAAAAATGATATTAGAATGGAAATTACCATTAACATTATCAGTATTCCAAACACCATAATAATCTCCACTTATTATATTTAAATTTTGATAAGTAACTTCAGCGTTCGTACCTCCTGTTTGTTTAGGTGCAAAACCAGTAAAGTTAAGCGTAAATTTAGAAATTCCATCCGATCTAATAAGTAAAGTACGTCCAGGAACATCAAAAGTATCATTTCCATTATTTTTAGGTGCAATTATATTGTTTTTTAATACAATTTCAGCAATAGTTTTGTTATTCAGTGCATCTTTGAAATCTTCCCATGTATAAACGTCATAAGAAAGACCGTAAAAAGTATCCTTTGTTAAAATACTTTTAATTGCTGTACTAGTTGTATTATTAACTTTACTAGTTGATTGATCGGCAAAAACTGGATTATCACCAGATTCATTATCATTAAAATGAGAATCTTCTGGCGAATTTCCATCACTCGGAGCATTACCCTCTTGAGTAATATCAGAATTAGAACCTTTTCCTGATGAATCAGTATTTTCTAACTTACTCTCTTCAACAACTTGTGAATTCTCCTCTGGCTTCTTAGTAGAGTTAGATTTATCAGAATCATTCTTATGGTCTTTAGTAGGTGCAGTTTCATTTAAAACTTCTGAATGGCTTCCGTCACTCTTAAAAAATGAAG
>NZ_JACFQE010000013.1:0-4178 GCF_016101625.1 Lactobacillus sp. M0396 | reverse complement strand
CTTAGAATCCTACTTTGATTAAATAAAAGATTAAAAAATCAATCTACGAGAAAAATCTATTTACACAAAAAATTTGACAGTTTCGATTTACTTTTTTAACTTTTTCTTAATATAATAAAAATTATGGCATACTAACCGCAATACATATATCTAATTGGAGTTGTTGTGAATGTTAGAAAAGAAAATTTACCTATTATCTCGAGCCACCATGCTTTTATCCAATTCTCTCTTTGGCATGATCATCATCTGGTGGCTGCAAACCCAAACCGGCAAATCATCTTTAGTCGGCTTGACTAACGCGATTTTCTCAATTACCGCTGCCTTATCAATTTTTACGGTCCAATTATTGATAAGCATTCCTTCAAGAGAACCAGTCAAACATCCCTATTAGTTCAAACTATCTTGTTATTCCTTTTAACGGCAGTGATGTTCTGGCTGAGTCACGACATAGTTTTGACCATTTTAATCTCTACTATTATGTCCATGTGCGATGAATTCTTCAGTCCGGCCGATCGTGCAATCCTTAAAGAAAGCGTCCCTTCTAAAAAAGATTTAAACAGCTTAATTTCAAAGTTGAGTATGATTGATCAAGTTGTGAATATCGCTGGTACTGCCCTTTCAGGTGTTTTATTGAGTCTTTTAATCGCTGGCCAATTGATGCTGGTTTGTAGCTGCTTAAGTCTGATTAGTATCTTCTTCCTGTACATTGCGTTAAGAAAAATTCCATCGACTAAACCTCAAGCAAACGATACTGATGATAAAACTAATAACTATCGCGCAAAAGTGTTCAGCGGCTTAAAGTATATTCGCCAAAATAGGTTTCTTAAATACTACTTTTGGTCATGTATCTGCTATTCCTTCGTTTCACCAGCGTTAATTATTCTCTTACCTAAACTAGCCGATAAGCTTGGCTCTACTGGACTTTATAGTACACTCTATCTTTGCTTTGTCGGCGGCTTTCTCTTAGGAACACTCATCTCGGGCAAGCTAACTCCTACAGTTAAAACGATCTCCTACACTTGGATGCTTAGTACCATTCCTTTATTAATGATGATCTTCTTCCTGTCTAATTGGCTTGCATTAAGTGTGCTCATCGCCTTGTTTGGTTTTCTAACTAGTTTTCAAAATATTCTGTCAGAATCAATGATTCAGATTACTACGGAAGATGCATATTTAGGACGTGTGCTAACCACGATTCGCACTAGTACTTCAATTGGTGGTCCAATCAGCTCCGTAGTTGCTGGGATCATGCTCGATCATTCAGGCGATCAGATTTTAATTATTCTTTGCGCAGTATTCGTCCTCATTGGTGGAATCAACATGCTATTTGCAAAAGAAGCGGCAAACTAAGTCGCTTTTATTTTGTTCAAAGATATTTTATAATTGAGATTAAATTTAAGAAAAGAGAATAAATATGAAAAAAGCGATTGTTTTAATCAGTGTAATGGCCGCTGCGCTATTGACGGGATGCAATAAGCAAACAGCAAAATCAAATTTAAGTTCACAATCATCAAGTAGTTCAAAAATTGTACGTCATGAGACTAAATCATCTAGTGAAGCTCCTCGCATTAATATTCATAAAAAATATAAGGGCTTTAAACTTACAACTGTACCTAGCCAGTACCGTGGTACCTGGTATCGCGGCGATCCTTATTCTAAAAGGGCTAGAAAACTCGTGATTACTGAGCACACGGTTAACGGCGATGTCACTTATCAAAAAGTTGATCCAAATTTAAAATTGAATCGTCACTCTGAAAAACAAAATAAAAAATACTCTGGCAATATTGTTCTAATTGATACTCAAGGTAATTCGTTAAAAGTGCGCGGCTTCTTGGATCTGGTGAACTTAGATTATCAACCTGGTCAATTTAAGAACCATGATTGTCTCTTCTTAAGCTATGGGACTGATCCTAGTGTCATCAACGGTGCGATTTTTATGGATAAAAATGTTGCACTTAAATATAGAAAGTATGATTTTACTAAGGTAAAGAAAAATAGACTGTCATAACGACAGTCTATTTTTTACGTATTTTACTTCTTTAAAGCAGCAGCTTGTGCTTCTTCTGGAGTGTTAGATGGTGTTAACTTAATTCCTCCGGCAAATTTAACATCATCAGCTTTAACATAAGCGTCGTGTCCTACATCGATTTTACTTTGTCTTGCTGTTGGAGTAGTAGTTGCATAGAAACTGGTTCCAACTAAGTGATAGAATAATTCAGCTTTATTTTCGCTCGGAACCCAAATATACATTAATTTGTCTACCTTTAAGTGTCCCATTTGCTTTATGATCTTTTGACCATTATGGTTTTGAATAGTTCCATCGGCATTGTAAACATCGGTAGCTTTAGGGAAGGTGATGTAAGAAAAGTTCTCTGCATTATAATCATGTACAGGTAACTTCTTATCAGCCTTAACATCAATTGAATAAATCCAATTATCTATACCCTTGATATGGTAAATAGTTTGATCACCATTAAATGAACCAACTGCATATGCCACTTTATCAGCTCGGTCACCACTTTCTAAACGGTCTACGGTAAACTTAGTACCATTAGGAACTGATTTAACAATTTTTGGATTACCATCACTAGTAAAGGTCAAGATAGGTGCGGTCTTTCTATAATATTTTGCGACATCAACAGTTACGGTAGTCTCATCAACATTTTTTGATGAAGTGTTAGTTGTATTTGTCTTGGAAGTAGTTGTTGTAGTAGCAGCACTAATGTTAGAACTAATAACTGGTCCTAAATTGTAAGACTTAATATATTGTTTTCTTGGACCACCTACTCTAAAGTAACGTTTACCATTCTTAAATTTGTAGGAGCCACCGTATGTGGTTACAGTTTTTCCCTTGTAGAATTTCCACTTCTTACTGCTTGCAGTCATACCATATGGCGTTCTTTGAGTAGAAGTCCGGTAGATATAAGCATTATGTGTAATTTTTCTAGTTACACCATCAATGTTGGTTACTTTGATATATTGATCCTTGCCTGAAATTTTATAGTATTGGCTACCGTCAATAGTAACAGGAGTTGGGGCAACATAGATTGAACCATAAACGTACGCGTGGTGCTAGTTAAATCGTTCTAGACAATAAGCCGAATTATAAGCTAAAATTGCAATTTCCAACCGGCTTTGAAAGCCTATCAGACTACGTGCTCGATTGTTCTCGGTATTGTAATAGGTCAGAAGCGAAAAGCCGCTTTCAATTGTTCTGCGAATAGCCATCAATTGATGATCATTGTGCTTTTTAGCTCCTGTCATATTTTTACGATATGGTGTCCAAAGTTCGTAACCCATTTGTTTTAGCTGTTGATGCAGTTCTTTGCCTAAATAGCCTTCGTCGCCAAGAAGATAGTAATTAGATGGATGGGTATTTTCCATCAGTTCAACTGTCTCCCTGGCATCATGAACTGATGCCTTTGTTACGACATAATCAAGAATGTAACCGTCATCGCTAACAATGGCATGAACTTTGAAACCATAGAAGTAAATTTTCTTGGTGGCCTTATAACCAATGTTGGCATAACCGCGAAAAATTTTAGCACGATAGTTGCGAATTGGTTGGTAAACAGGTACCGAAAAGCTGTCAATGATCAAGAACTGTCCATTCAGGTCAACCTTTTTATTCATTTCTTGCCGTATCTGATAAATCAATTGCAATAGCTGACGTGAACGCCGATTAAAACGTGAGTGTGATAAACAATTGAAATATTCACAGAATCTTCTTTGTGATTCAATTCCTGTCTTAGCTTGCCAGATAAGTAAAGCCAAAATCAGACTGTCCGTAGTTTTAATTTGATCAATATTTCGCCGATGAGTAAACTCAGCCGGTGCATACAAACGATACCAGTGCCGACAAATTATCACTAAATCTTTAAAACTAGCTTGTAAATGGTGGCTAAAATGCCTAAGCTTAAGGCAGTTCAATCAGATCAGACTCTTTTCTATTATTACTATTTACAAGTCGAGTCTAACAAGATTGGACTTTTTTATTAACTAAAACGATTTAACTAGCACCACGCGTACTATTATATATTATAGTATCTAATATTTAGTTAAATATAATTGATGATGATTTCAGTTTATTGATTAAGAGACCGTAAAATAGTTTGTGTAAGGATGAATAATTCCTTAAATTAATTTCTTAAAACATTAGAAAAAGGAGTTCCTTTCTC
>NZ_JACFQE010000012.1:0-3210 GCF_016101625.1 Lactobacillus sp. M0396 | reverse complement strand
CAATGAGTTAGTACATTGAAAACTGAATATAATCCAAGAAAAAACCGAGAAACAATCAAAAGAGAAGAGATTGCCAAAGAGCGACCGAGAGAGTATCTTGAGTAAGGTCAAGTAAAGAAGGGCGCACGGTGAATGCCTAGGCACAATGAGGCGAAGAAGGACGTGACGAACCACGAAAGGCTTCGGGGAGCGGTAAGTACGCAGCGATCCGGAGACATCCGAATGGGGGAACCCAATGCATGCAGATGCATTACCAGGCGGTGAACAAATAGCCGTTTGGGGCAAGACGCAGCGAACTGAAACATCTAAGTAGCTGCAGGAAGAGAAAGAAAAATCGATTTCCCTAGTAGCGGCGAGCGAAGAGGAAAGAGCCCAAACCAGATGATTTATCATCTGGGGTTGTAGGACTGCAATAAGGCAGCGCAAAGGATAGCAGAATTATCTGGGAAGGTAAGCCAGAGAGGGTGAGAGCCCCGTAAGCGAAATCCGGAGCGCGCCGAGCAGGATCCTGAGTAGGTCGGGACACGAGGAATCCCGATTGAAGCAGCGAGGACCATCTCGCAAGGCTAAATACTACATTGTGACCGATAGTGAACCAGTACCGTGAGGGAAAGGTGAAAAGAACCCCGGGAGGGGAGTGAAAGAGAACCTGAAACCGTGTGCCTACAAATAGTCAAAGCCCATTAAAGGGTAATGGCGTGCCTTTTGTAGAATGAACCGGCGAGTTACGTTAGCTAGCGAGGTTAAGTCAGAAAAGACGGAGCCGGAGCGAAAGCGAGTCTGAAGAGGGCGCAGAAGTTAGCTGACGTAGACCCGAAACCAAGTGACCTACCCATGACCAGGTTGAAGGTGCGGTAAAGCGCACTGGAGGACCGAACCCACGTAAGTTAAAAATTGCGGGGATGAGTTGTGGGTAGCGGTGAAATTCCAAACGAACTTGGAGATAGCTGGTTCTCTCCGAAATAGCTTTAGGGCTAGCCTGGTGCCAGGACGATCATGGAGGTAGAGCTCTGTTTGGACGAAGGGCCCGTCAGGGGTTACTGAATTCAGATAAACTGCGAATTCCAGAGATCGAGGCACTGGAGTCAGACTGCGAGTGATAAGATCCGTAGTCGAAAGGGAAACAGCCCAGATCACCAGTTAAGGTCCCCAAATCTATGCTAAGTGGAAAAGGATGTGGAGTTGCGTAGACAACTAGGATGTTGGCTCAGAAGCAGCCATCATTAAAAGAGTGCGTAATAGCTCACTAGTCGAGTGACGCTGCGCCGAAAATTTACCGGGGCTAAGCATAGTACCGAAACTGTGGATGTGCAGTAATGCACGTGGTAGGAGAGCGTTCTAAATGCGGCGAAGCTTAACTGAGAAGATAAGTGGAGCGTTTAGAAGTGAGAATGCCGGTATGAGTAGCGCAAGACAGGTGAGAATCCTGTCCGCCGAAAGACTAAGGTTTCCTGGGGCAGGCTCGTCCGCCCAGGGTAAGTCGGGACCTAAGGCAAGGCCGAAAGGCGTAGTCGATGGACAACAGGTAGAAATTCCTGTACTGCGCAGCTTCGTTAATAGCGAAGGAGGGACGCAGGAGGCAAAGAACGCATGGCGCTGGAAGCCATGTTCAAGCGTTAAGTGTGGTAATGAGTCAAATGCTTGTTACCGGTAAGCACGAGGCGTGATGAGGAGCGAAATCAAAGTAGCGAAGGTTCAAGCGTCACACTGCCAAGAAAAGCTTCTAGTGAGAAGCTGCGTACCCGTACCGCAAACCGACACAGGTAGTCGAGTGGAGAACACTCAGGTGAGCGAGAGAACTCTCGTTAAGGAACTCGGCAAAATCGCCCCGTAACTTCGGGAGAAGGGGTGCTGGTGTAAGAGCCAGCCGCAGTGAATAGGCCCAAACAACTGTTTATCAAAAACACAGGTCTCTGCTAAGTCGTAAGACGACGTATAGGGGCTGACACCTGCCCGGTGCTGGAAGGTTAAGGAGAGCTGTTAGCGCAAGCGAAGCAGCGAACTGAAGCCCCAGTAAACGGCGGCCGTAACTATAACGGTCCTAAGGTAGCGAAATTCCTTGTCGGGTAAGTTCCGACCTGCACGAAAGGTGTAATGATTTGGGCACTGTCTCAACGAGAGACTCGGTGAAATTATAATACCCGTGAAGATGCGGGTTACCCGCGACAGGACGGAAAGACCCCATGGAGCTTAACTGCAATTTGATATTGGGCAGCTGTTAAACATGTACAGGATAGGTAGGAGCCGGAGAAGATAGCACGCCAGTGTTATCGGAGGCAATGTTGGGATACTACCCTTGTTTGATGGCTGCTCTAACCAGGGCCTCTAAGCGAGGCATGGGACAGTGTCAGACGGGCAGTTTGACTGGGGCGGTCGCCTCCTAAAGAGTAACGGAGGCGCCCAAAGGTTCCCTCAGAATGGTTGGAAATCATTCACAGAGTGCAAAGGTATAAGGGAGCTTGACTGCGAGAGCGACAACTCGAGCAGGGACGAAAGTCGGGCTTAGTGATCTGGTGGTACCGCATGGAAGGGCCATCACTCAACGGATAAAAGCTACCCTGGGGATAACAGGCTTATCTCCCCCAAGAGTTCACATCGACGGGGAGGTTTGGCACCTCGATGTCGGCTCGTCGCATCCTGGGGCTGAAGTCGGTCCCAAGGGTTGGGCTGTTCGCCCATTAAAGCGGCACGCGAGCTGGGTTCAGAACGTCGCGAGACAGTTCGGTCCCTATCCGTCGTGGGCGTAGGAAATTTGCGAGGAGCTGTCCTTAGTACGAGAGGACCGGGATGGACATACCGCTGGTGTACCAGTTGTCTTGCCAAAGGCATCGCTGGGTAGCTAAGTATGGCCGGGATAAGCGCTGAAAGCATCTAAGTGCGAAGCCCCCCTCAAGATGAGATTTCCCATACGTAAGTAGTAAGACACCTCAAAGACTAAGAGGTAGATAGGCTGGGAGTGGAAGAGCCGCGAGGCTTGGAGCGGACCAGTACTAATCAGTCGAGGACTTGACCAGAGCTTAATGGCAATTAAGGTTTTTTCAAGAGGATTATATTTAGTTTTGAGTGTAAAAGCTCAAAGAAAGAGAAAAAGTACGGTGGCAAGAGCAAGAAGGAAACACCTGTAACCATGCCGAACACAGCAGTTAAGCTTCTTCACGCCGAGAGTAGTTGGTGGGAGACTGCCTGCGAGGGTAGGACGCTGCCGTGCTT
>NZ_JACFQE010000011.1:0-6405 GCF_016101625.1 Lactobacillus sp. M0396 | reverse complement strand
CACTACATCAAACGCCCTTACGCAGGGGGCGAAGAAGAAAAACTAACGTAATTTCTGCTTAATTCAATTTTGCCAAAACTACGTAATGGCCAAAATTTCATAACGAAAAAAACAAGCAAAAGTCGTAAAGACTAGTGCTTGTTTTTTCGTCTGATCGTATCCTCAAGGATACGATTTTCTTTTTTTAAAAAAGAAACAAAAAGACGACCTACTAGGCCGCCAACCGCGCGTTACAAGTAGCTAACTTGCCACACGTTATATCGTACATGCGATATATTATCTTATTTCTAAGCTAATTGTAGCACGAAAGCCCATATCTGGTAAAATAAATATGCACGTTATGTGTCATCTTGGAGAGTTTAGCTAGCTCTTCTAAGGAGGTGAGAATCGTGCACGATATTATTATCTTATTTTTACTGTATTCTGTGTTGTCAAAGGCTAAGCAAGTGCTAGATGATTTACTTATGATTCTAGACAAACTGCTTAAATAATGCAGGGAAAAGGCACAAGAATTTCTCGTGCCTTTTTTGATTGGTCTAATTGTGAAATTGCAGAAAGGTGCAAAATAAAAAGCCTGCAATAACAAGCTTTTTTAATACTATACGGTTTTAAATTCACAAGTGTGCAAAATTTGCACAATTTGAGCCTTAGTTTATAAGGGTTAAGCGACTACTTCCGATAATGCGCATTATGTAAAGCTACATGCGGTATAGATAAAAGCGTAGTTAGTTTAGCTGATACTTTTATACGTTTCACCTACATTTAGTTTAGGTAGCTTTATCATTTTACTGGTTTTTTTACCTCTCTTATGTTGAGTTAACCTTAAATCATTATAGTTCTTAACTGTATTTGTGTTTAAGGTGATATTATCTTCGGGAATATCACTTATTGTTGAAAATATAGGTTTGTTATTTTCCCAAATTTTAATGATGTTACCAGGTTTAGTTAAAATATTTAATTCAATAGAATTTTGGTTTCTTTTAGCATCAAGTATGGTTGGTTTATCGGTAGTATATTTTGATGCTGAAATTGTTTTAATTAAGTGCTTACCACTGTAAATTGTAAAGTTTTTATATCCTTTAAATGGTAAAATTATTTTGAATTTAGCTCCATTTTTCTTTACTTTATAATTTTTAATAGTTTGTTTATTATATTTAATATTTAACTCAGAAATATCATAAGTATTACCGCTAAGTGTTAACTTATGGGTCTTACCAGAATAATTCATATGAAGCTTCGAAATTCTTGGATTTAATTTAATAGGTAAATCAATCGAAACAATATTATTACCAATGGCGTCTCCTAAATTTGCTACGGATTTAGAATATGCTTTTTTCATTCCTCGAATATCAGGCTTGCTAATAGAATAAGTTCTATTAGCTGGATTCATTACAGATTTACTGCCTTTTGAATTATGCTTTAGTCCTAATGCATGACCTAATTCATGTTCTGCTACATTAATTTTTTGTTTAGTTGTATATTTATATTTTTTTAATGAAGTTTTATTTAGTTCTACTTTGTTGCTGACTATTAAGTGATTACTTACGTTATATCGCATGTGATCTATACCAGCTAAACCCTTTAGACTCTTATCCTGTTTTTGGGTAAGTGCTATTAAGTGTGTGTTTGATGAGCTAGCTTTTTCCCACTTAAATCCCGCTTTTTTCCAACCATTAATTGCTTTTTTCCATATATATTTGTAGTTTTTAGATTGTTTATTTATCACATAAGTTGAATGCTGTTCAGGGAATCTCCAACCATAAGGTGTAGTAGCTTTAGTTTTAGCTGATACATTAATTGGCGTATAGCTCAAAAACAGCGTCAAAGACAATGATAAAACAGCAAACTTATTAAGTTTTTTATTCATTTTTACTCCCAGTATATTTGAATAATTTAATAATATAAATTATGGTTTTAGTTATAAAACACCATATATTTTTTGTCAATGCAATATAATTACTCCTATTGATACTTTGTAATAGCTAGTTACACTTTTTAATGCACTTTTTAAGTGGTTTGTCAAAAAATAAAAGTAGGTATCCGCACCGACGCAAACTCGCGGACGCAAGCAGACAGGTAATGAGTCTGTCGGGAGTGTTAAATGGTCACTACGGCCGGTGTAACCAAGAAGTAATGAAGAAAGAAATATGCATTATGTAAAGCTACATGCGGTATAGGCTATTTAAATTGGTAAAAATGCAGATACAATATTTGCTAAATTGTTTGACCAGGTTTTATTAATATGTATGTGCCTAAATGCAGAGTAAAGTATATGGTGAGTCGTTCCTGTATATGCGTCGAGGACTTTAACAAAAATTCCTAAGGTTGTATGCTTTCTAATCATTTTATATACAATTTTTCTAATTGGTTTAGGAGTTCTTCTAAGTACCTTTAAAAATAGTTTACCTACAGTTGCACCACTAATGTATATTTTGTCTGTTGAACCATGTTTGTTAACAGCATAAACTACATCTTTTGGTAACAGCATAAACTACATCTTTTGGTAACAGCATAACTCCTTTATGTGAAAAATTAAAATTAGTTTCTAAATTTTTTCTAGCTCTATTCAATTTAGCACGTTTTGTTTTTGCTTTTTTCATTGAAGCAGCTACAACAACTGTATTTGTTTGTATGGCTGTATTAGCAATTTCAGGAGATAGTGCCAAACATGTACAAAATGTTATAAATATTTTCTTGATTACTTTCATATTTTCACCTCTTATATAGTTTATAATAACAGGTGAAATTTTTCATCATTTTTTCGAATAATTAACTAGTAATATAATAACAGGAACTATTTGACATATAGACCAATATGCTAAATTAATATATCCTATAATAATAATTACAGGATATTTTAATATAGTATAATATAAAACTACTAGACTAATTCCAGCTATAAGCGATAATATGTTGATAAACTTTAGGGTTTTTTGTTGTGCTATAGCAAGCTTATTTTGGATATCAATATCTTCTGCTGATGATTTGTGATTTTTTTTAATACTGCTATTAAAAAAATCGTTTACAGATGCTATAGCAAAGAAAATTATCGCTGTAATTATGTCTATTATCGAGCCGAAAATATTTGTTTGCCATTGATATACGGCGAGGAATAATAGGCTTATGGTTAGTATTAGGTCAAATAAATTGTTAATGATTTTTTTTTTATTTCTTTTCATGTTGTTTTCCTTTTCCTTTTTGTTTTTATATTTAGTTATTAATAATTCTAAATGATTATCAATTAAATAGCGAGGTAATTTGATTATAATTGTGGGTGATTTTTGATAGTTATATTGGTTATTTTTAAGTATAGAGATGAATTTGTTAATAATATTTATGAAATTAAAAAATTGACTATTAAAAAAAAGCAGTTTTTATGCTATGATGACAACAGTATGAATTAAAAAAGCCCTGGCTGCTGAGCAGTCAGGGCAAAGAAAAAAAGCTAATCCATGTTCACTTTGGCGGGCGAATAAATTAGCTTTAATCCTCTTGAATTCAATACTTAGTATAACAAATCTAAGTTATAATTCAAGAGATTAAAGCTAAAAACCTCCGAACTAAAGTGAAAGATTAGTTCGGAGGTTTTTCCGTTATCAAAACAGCACACAAATAGCCAACAGGACAAAGTTGTAAAAAGTGACAGGTTTAATAGAGCCATCTCAAGTAATAAATCTATTTCCGAAAGTCAGTAACGAGACAGTGGGGCAAGTGGCGGTGACGACCAGCAGTGCAAACAAGGTCAGGGTGGTTCCGACGACTACTGCAGGTTTAGAATTACACATCTGTAAGGAGAATATGCAGCAGTGGTGCACATGGCCGTAAGTATCAGAACATAGTACGCCGTACTATTGACTGGGGTTAGTAATGACGTTGTCCAGCAACTTCTAGATCATCACTAAGAGAAAACAAACAACGGGTACAAGCGGTGTTAGGGCGTTGATTAACCAATAAAAAGCGTGTGTCGGCGAAAGCCGGAGTTATAACCAACAATTGCAAAGCAAGTTAGTTAGATACTTTTATTCCCTTTTCGCAAGGGGAAAGTACCTAACTAACCGCTTTGCGGTTAGTAGAGAGTTAGGTATGGGGAGAGTCTGCCCCAAAAGAGTAAGAGATCAAGCAGGGAAGAGAAAGAAATAAAAGAGTTAGGTAAAAAATGATATTGGAGGGTAAGGTGCTGGAATAGAAGTGGATTAAAGAGTGGGAATGGAAAAATGATGAAGCATTGTATTCAGATTTTAAGTTAGAAAAAGAGTATCAGAAAATATTTAGTGAAGAATAGTAATGTCTGCAGATCGCTCAAAATTGAGTTCTAAGAGCTTTTAATGGTGTCTAGGATGATTGGATGTGTTTTTTGCTTAAAAAAGGTGGTTGAGAAATGTTTAACGTTCAAGTCCACGACTACGTTCTCTTGGTGCTTGTTGCTGAAAATATTTAACCTGTAATTCTTCTTGACTTGGTTCGGGATTTAATTTTTTAACATCTTTCTTGTCCCAATAACGGGCGAAATATTTTAAAGCTGGTTCTGGGTCTTTTTGAAAATGTTGGCCAACTTGTTTGGTAACTTGATCCCAAATATTTTTGATTAGTGGTTTACAGTCCTTGACGGCGATAACTAAGTTTTTAGCGAATTGATCTAGCTTAGTAATTTGTGTTTGTTGTTGGCGAATGAGTCGATTGCGTGTTGATAGAGCCTGTTTTTGTTCAGCTAGTAATTGTTCTTGCTGTTTTAGTTGTTTAGCTTGAGTTTGATTTTCCTGCTGTTTTTCGGTTAGTTTAGTTTGCAGATCGTGAATTTGGTGCTGGTATGGCTCGCTGCCAGTAGTCAATTTTTGTTGTAGGTCGTAAATTTTAGCGTTGAGGGTTATTCGTTCACTTTCTTGTTTATGATCATTGGCAATGGATTGTGTAATCATTTTGTTAAGATTTTGAATTTCTGCTTGTAACTTTTTGATTTTTTCTTGATATGGCTGACCAGCATTTTTGTGGACACGTTGCTGTTCTTCTCTTCGTCCTTCCTCAACACCGAAAGTATGACCTTGAGAGTAGCCGTTAAGTTCTGCAGTTTCCTTTTGCGCTGTAAGCTGCTCATTTTGGGCTTTTAATTGGACATTCTCCGTTAGCAATTGCTTGTTTTGCCCGATAATTTGTACCAAATTTTGTGGTAAATCGGCTTGTCTAATTAATTTTGCAATTCGTTTTTGTGCCAGTGGTTTGTCGAGTATGCCAAAAGTCTTAGTTGGTAAATAATAATCGGCATTTTTGCCCTTATTAACATTTTCAAGGCGTTTCAAATTGCTGATGTATGATTTATCGGCTTTAGAATTAAAAACGCTCTGAGCGGCTAAATTTGCTAAATTTTGTTGTTTTTCATTAACTTTTAGGCTAAGTTGCTCGTTTTTTAATTCTTGATCGGTTAATTTAACTTGTACTTCGGCATTTTCTTGTTGCTGGGTTTTAGTAATTTCTTGAACTTGCTCTACTCTACGCATAGCTTGTTTGTATTCATGAACGTTTTTTAAACGATTAGTAAAGCCAACTTCGCGCTCAATACCAAATTTCAGGGCAATTTGACTTAATTTTTCAGTTTGGTGGTGTTGAAAATTGCTAAAAAGCGCCCGACTGTCCTTAGGATCGTTCTTGTAGCCTTCTTCAAGCAAAGCTTTATCAAAACTAGGCTTGATAGTTAAGCCACGCTTAGCGTGCGGTAAATGAGCCACAGGAACAACGTTAAGGTGTAAATGGGGCGATCCCGGCTCGTCCATATGAATGACCGCATTATAAACAATAAAATTGGGATTATCTTGCATAAAGTCATGCACAAATTCGGTCAAAATCATTTTAGCTGCACGCCAATTTTTTGAATTAGCACGGTCTTTATTCAGATAATCTTGTTGATTACCAACTTGAACAATAAATTCCCGTTGAGTTTGTTGGTTTTTACTATGAAGCACTTGCTGATAGTAATTTTTGATTTTACGATCGGCACGTTTTTGTTTGGCATTATAGAGCTCGATTGCGGGATCAAATTGTTCATGATAAACGTCTTTAATATCACGATGAACTAAAACTTGATTTAATTTAGTAAATTCACGTTGGATATGAGTATGGCCTTTTTTATCAAAATCAAAATGTTCAATATCTAAAGAACGATTGTTGTGTTTAATTGAAGTTTCGCTAGCCTTACCTTTAGCGAATGAAATAGTCATTTTTTGGTTCATCAAGTAGGTACCTCCGAGTAGATTTTATTCTACTTCTTTTTTGTTACTTTTCCAAAAAGTAACGTTTTCGATGTAGTGACAATTGCTTACAGCAAAAGTCACTACATCAAACGCCCTTACGCAGGGGGCGAAGAAGAAAAACTAACGTAATTTCTGCTTAATTCAATTTTGCCAAAACTACGTA
>NZ_JACFQE010000010.1:0-9870 GCF_016101625.1 Lactobacillus sp. M0396 | reverse complement strand
AAAAGGACTAACTCCGCTTGAATATCGGCAATTAGTCCTTAGTTAGCAGCTAATATAAAGTGTCCTAATTTTAGGGTTCACATCAGAGGTAGCTTGCTTTTTTATTTTGCTCAGAAAAAGAAAAGGTGATGATTCATGGCTGAAAAAATATCCGTTGTTGCTAGCGAGCTGCCGGTGTTAAGCGACCCCGCAGGTTATCGTCTTTTAAAAGAAATTGCTGCTGACGGCCATTATCGGCAGGTAGCGTGGCTAAAGGATAGAGAACGATATGTGCCGCTCTACGGTACGTCGCAAATTAAAGATGTTGCTGACAATCCAGATGAGAATATCGAAATTCTTGCTGTTAAAGGGGAAGGAGACGATTAAGCTATGAGGACTAAAGAAGAAAAAGATGCTTGGAGGAAAAAGCTAGTTGCAGACGCAGAAGAAAAAATCTTAAAGCTACGTGATACTGATAAATTCAAAAAATATCTGTCTACGATGGCCAAATTTCCGGCTCATAGTCTTAATAACGTCAACTTGATTTACGCACAATATCCGGAAGCAGGCTATCGACAATGGGAAAAAGATTTTGATCGGCACGTTAAAAAGGGAAGTAAGGCAATTAGAATAAGTGCGCCAATAAGGAAGAAACTGATTGCTGCGGACAAAATCAAGCTTAAGACAACCAGTGATTATAAAGTAGTCGTTTTTCGTTATGTGCCAAATTTTGATATTAAACAAACTGAAGGTAAGCCGGTTATGACGGCTCATGACTTTGTAAAAACTAATTTAAAAGACCATAAAAATGTGACGGCTCTGCTTAATGGTATGAAGGACTATCTGGAAAAAAATACGGAATATAAAGTCTCTGAACGTTCCTATGCTGATCATGACATTAAAGGAGAGCTTAATGATAAGAACATCTATCTTAATTCGGACGTTAAAGACGACGCGCTTAAATTGAAAACATTGTATCATGAGTATGCACATGGTCAACTAGGGCATAAACCAACTAGTAATATTGCACAGCATAGGATAGATGAAATGCAGGCGGAGGCAGTTGCATACGTAGCAATGCAGAATAATGGCGTTGATACGGGTAACTATTCGCTCGGATATATTGCCACGTGGGCTAAAGATGACAAGATGGTCCATAAAGCGCTGTCTGAAATCCATATCGTTAGCAGTAAGGCAATTGATATAACTGAACAAGTTACTAAAGAGCTGGGACTGGACAAAGAACCTGAGAAAAAAGCCCCAGAGTATGACAAAGCTGTTACTCAAGGTAAGCAAGAAGAAGTAAAAGAAATTAAGTTAGAAGAACCTGTAGTAATCAAACCAGAAGAAGTAAGTGTCGATGGTAAGGATAAAGCTGTGCCAAAAAGAGAATGGAAGGAGGTGAAGGAGATTAAACCGGCAGCAGAAGTTAACAAAGTAAAAGGTGTAGAGATAGATTATAGTGATAAGGGGTTAGAGTTATAAAAAATGTTTTGTGATATAATATATTATATAAGGTACAACATATGAAGAATAAACGAGCACCTACACATATAACTAATTGGATAAACAAACAAGTTAATTGGATAATATTGCTGATATCGTTTGGATTAGGTTTGATTTTATCTGGTAGTTTAATAATTTCTGCCAGTGGTAAATCCAGGCAGGCACTCTACCTTCTTTCGAAGTTCAAATTTTCAAAATCAGCAGTAAATCTAATAGGTCAAGCTATTTCTGCGAATTCTAATCAAGCTGTACACGGTATTTTATTAATAATATTCGGCTTTATCATTTTAATACTTATTGCTTGTATTTTAGCAAGTAAGGGTAAGATAGGTGTCTATATTTTTTGGACATTAATCTCGATATTTTGGTTTATACCAAACTTGGCGTTTTATAATTTGTTAGACTGGCCAGAGTTAATATTGTTTACAACATGGTTTTGTTTCTCCATAATTTGGTTAATAAAAAAACTATACTTTTGGACGATTAAAGATAAAGATACAATGCTGGCTAAATTAACATTCTTATGGGGTATTGTAGCAGTAGTATTGAGTATGATAATAAAAGGATAAATAAATTGTTTGACAACTTTCAAGATAATAATGCAGAGAAAATGATCAGTTTTGTATTTTTTGTTACATTATTGGTTGACGTATTGGGAGCAGTGAAGTTACATAAATTTTATAGTACTATTAATCAGACTTATCGCAATATATACGATGTAAGTAATGTATTTAAAATTATGTCTTTACCAAATTATGAAAATGCTTTTCACTGGGGACTTCTGGTAATATTAGTAACAAGTATTTTTGCAATTATGGCTGTAGGTTATTGTCGAAGCACGACCATAGCTTTTAATCGGAAAAAATATGTAGTTTTTGCACTGATTATTGAGTTCTTTATCGCAGCTATCGCTGTTAATTATTGGGTTCTTGCTGTAGTAGCTGTGGCTTTGGTTGCTTGGATTGTGACAGGCATGTCAGCTTAAATGATTTTTAGTTGTTAAATTGATAGTGAATTCAAAGTGGCTACATTACGTAGCTGCTTTTTTGTATAAAAGGAAGTGTTTAGTATGCAGTAATTGAAATTAAATAAAAAAGTAAAATGAATGATGTGTAGGCACTACTACTGAGAGTAGTGGTGCCTTTTTTGTTTTACAGAAAAGAAAGGAAAACAATGAAGAGACTGAAGAAAAAGCAGATCAAGCGTCTAGCTGCAACTTTAGGCGTTAGCTTGACCTTGACCGGAATTGGTGTCAGCGCTGCTTATAGCAACAGTAAGGCACCACAGCCTTTATCAGTACATGCAGCCGAACAGGCGCAATTAGGCAAAGACGCAACTGTGCCCAAAGGTAAAGATATTGCTTTTGTCATTAATTACCAGGTTCCGAGTGATCAAACCATTAAGAAACTTGAGTTTTATGACAAACTTGAACCGGTGTTTAAATACAATAAGGCCCGCGTGTTTGACCCAGATAACAATGACGTGACCGATCAGGGTAAACTGAATTTTGACAAGGTTACAAATACGGTGAGCTGGGAAGCTAATGATCCGACAAAATGGTTTGGTAAGAAGATGAGCATGCGCCCAGAAGTGACACTTATTGAGAATGCTGATCTGTCTAAATACCTGGATAAAAATACCAATCAGTACAATATTCCTAACGTTGATAATTTGGTTATTAACGATAAGGATACATCGTCAAACCCAGTTCATGTTCATACACCAAACGATAAAGATCCGACTGTTTTGAAGCAGATTGAAGATAAAAATGGGAAGCTAGGTGATGGAGCTAAATACAACATTGGTGACGAGTTCCATTATCGGGTACAATTCTCTGTTCCTAAAAATGGTAAGGATATTTCTAATATCGATTTTGAAGACGACCTAGAAGATGTTTTAGATCTGAAGCCGGTTAAGGTGTCTGATAACAAAGGTAACGATATTACTAAGACTGAGGGCGAGTTAAAGATTGATGATGAGTTTTGTTTGGCAAACAAGTAAAGACTATTTGACCCAAATGCCGGATCATTATTACGTAGTTGATATTGTTGCGACTGTCAAATCAAATGTCGATTTGTCTAAGTACCTTGACAAGGCGTCTGGTAACTACCAAATTCCAATCACCGCTCATATGAAATATAATAATAAAGATGTTCCATCTAACAAGGTCAATGTTGTTACGCCGCCGCCAGATGGCAAAAACAACATTGTTAAAAGCGTTCAGAGCATTTCAGGCAATTATCATGAAGATAAAGATAACGTCGAAATTGGCAAAGATTATTCCTATAAAATAAGTTTTACACCAGCGGCTGACAAAAACCTAACTGATGTTGAAATCACCGATGATTTGGAAGATGTATTAGACCTTAAAAAGGTAGTTGTGCAAAATCCTGATGGTAAAGATGTCACTGATTCCGAGGGTACTTTAAAGGTAGACAACGATAAAGAAAGCTTTATTTGGCAACCTAAAGATGAGGTAGTGAAAACTTTTGGTGGAAAAACCTATAGTGTAATTGTTACTGCTAAAGTTAAAGATGGTGTAGATTTACAGAAGTATCTGAAGAATAATGTGATTGAAATTCCTAACACAGCGCACATTAAGTCAAATGGTGACGATGTGCCTTATAATACACCAGTAGTAACGCCTAAGACGGAAACGTCAAAGGCTAAGAAGGGCATTGTTAAGGATCCAAGTGTTTGGACTAAGTTTTTTGGCAACTCATCGACAACGGCTAGTGGCCAAAACCAAACTAAGACTGACAAAGCTTATGAAGCCAACGAAAAGCTGTATGCGACCGCTAATAAGCTAGTGAAAGAAGACGCTGACGGCACTTTGGTAAAGGTAAACAAAAATGTGACTGACAAGCAGTTCAAAGACGCACTCAAAACATTAATGACGCCGAAAAAATCAGTAGAAGTAATTGATACCAGAAAGCAGAGCGATTCGGCGATTAATGCAACCGTGCCAACCTTGGCCGATGATATTAAACAGATTATTAATGCGACTACAGTTGAAAGTAATCAAGCCGCAAGAGGCGACGCAAATGACTATCTCTTAACATTTGATATTGGTAACAATAGCGATATGAAGTCATTAGTCCTAAGTGACGACCTGGAAAATGTGCTTGATTTGAAGAGCGTTGTTGTCCTAGACAGTGAAGGTAATAATATTACCAACGACGGTACTTTAGTAACCAGTGATAACGATGAAAGTTGGCAATGGACTGCGAAAGAACCGGGTAAATACAGCAATAAGAAGATTTTTGTTGCAGTAGCTGCCAACATTAAGCCAGACACTGATGTGACATCTTATACCGGTGGTGAAATCCCAAACTTAGATTATATGATTATTAACGGTAAAGACACACCGACCAATATCGTTAAGACGAAATTGAATGGTAATCCTGACCCAAAGAAAGATCCAAAATCACCTGAATATAAGGATCCAAAAGATCCAAAGAATAAAAAAGATCTAAATAATAAGAAAAAGCCTAAAAAAGACCCGTATAAGGACGTCTTAAAGGGTGATGGAACAAAGAATCCAATAACTGGTAAAAATGGTAGTAGATGCGAATATTTAAAAACAAAGATCTTCGAAAGGAACAAAATATTATGAATAAATTTAGTAAGACCATTCATGATCTGCGTATCTCACGTAAAATAACAAAAAAGAGCTTTCTAAGGGTTTATTTGACCGTAGCATGATTTCTAAAATAGAACATACTTCGATGTCTACTACCTATGAAAACGAAATTAAATTAATAACTCGTTTAGGTGTAACGCCTAATGAGTTCGAATACATCAGCAATGGTTACCAAGTAAGTATTAAACAACAGCTCTTACAACGCTTTTTTATTTCTTAACACTCATGATGGACTTGAAATAGCTAAACAAATACTTCAACCCATTTGGTTTAGTTATTTGCATAAAGTCAAAGTTTTAACTATTACAGATATTTCGATTTTAAACGCTATTATCTTTGCTTTCGATACTAAAACTGCTAAAAAGATGCTTAACAAGGCTATCAATTTTCTTAATACTAATTATCCATTTATGGAATCTCTTAAAGCTAATCTTCTCATTAATCAAGCCGGGTTGCAAATGCAAGAGCACAAATTTAAAGCAACTGCAATTGATTTAACCAGAATAAAGCCTATGCTAAAGGATTTAGGTCAATATAACAAATTGATTGTAGTTGATGCCAGAATAGCTATTTGTAAAAAAATAAAAAGAAAGCTTTAAATCAAGTAAAATTATTACATAAAATAGGAGCTGACCAATTAACAAAAGGCTTAAAAGCAGAAATCAACGAATTCTTGTAGCCTTCAATTTAACTCTCTAAATTCAGGGGTTCATTTAATTAATTTTGCTTTTAAGCTACAAATAAACAATTTATTTAATTATTTATTTGATATTGTTCAAAGCATCTTTCTGCTCCGTTTGATCAACGTGGGTATACAAATCTGTAGCAGATGTACCACATTGGCCAAGCTGCTGTCAGACTAAAATACTGTCCTGAGTCTCTGCATAAAGCTCCGAAGCCAGCGTATGCCGCAACTTATGCGGAGTGATACGTCTACCAAATGCTGCAGAATACTTGGCAACGAATTGTTCGATAGCGCCTGATGTCAACCGCTTTGCTTTACCATTTTGTAGAGATACAAAGAGGGCAATTTCATCTTCAGCACCAGGATAGCGATCATTTCTGACGGTCAGATAGTTTTTGATATAAGGTAATACCCAACGTGCAATGGGCACAGCATCTTTTTGACCGCCTTTACGGACCACATTTAACATGCTGGCTTGCATATTTAGATCCTTAACATTTGCACTGGCAGCTTCCTGAACCCTCACACCAGTACCTAGCATTAATGCTATTACCGCGATATCGCGCTCTTTATTTCGCACAAAATGACCTGCAATATTATTATTGACTTGCTTTTCATATTTATTAGAAAGAAAATCTAAAAAATCATGTTTCTTTTGCCCCCGATACATATGTGTTTTGAGTTCATTTGCACGATAATTTAACGTTTTTGAAGTGGGGAGGGAATCGATTTTGGCCATTACATTACGGTAGAAATACGGCTCTCCATTATTATTATCAGCAGTCACTGTCAAAAAAGGTATATAGGGAACGAAGTGCATTTATCGACCTATTTATTGTGGTGGGAGAATTGTATTTGTTTTGCTTATTTGTCTTATTCTTTAAAGAATCAATATAGAACATTACATCGTCACGCTTCAAACACTCTAAAGTTTTTAAACTTACATTCTTGCAGCTATCTGCGCTGCTTAAACCTTCCTGGATTAGCCATGTGAGGAAACGGCGTGTTTCTGTTATGTACTGATACTTAGTAGTTAGTGATAAATTTTTAGCCAAATAAAATTCGTTGACATAGAATGGTAAATTCCTAAGTTCCCGATTGATTAATTTGGCATAATGTTCTTGATCCATACTGATTTTCTCCTGTAATAAATATGTTGAACGATAATGTCACATAAGCAACAAACTTAATTCGCTGCAGCTGCTTATTTTTAGAGGGTAGTGCGCTTAATATCATTGATTAAAACTCTAATTTTAATAAAAGAGTTTGAGACCTATATCCTAGAATGTTGCTTACTTTTTATTAATTAAAAAGTGGTGTAATTATAGTTGTTAGAAAATTAGACTATAGCTTTATATTTGATACATTTTCACCAAATTTTATTTTATCCGTGATACCCATTCCGGATCATTTTTAACCTGACTTAATAAATCTTGTAAGTTCCTCAACAAAACATCATCACTAATTTCACCATTTAATCTTTTTGAAAGTAAGTTTATTTCTTTCTCGTTATATGAATCCAATAATTGAGCTAACTTATTTAATATCACCTTTTGGGAAAAATTATTTCGCACATTGTATTGATGTGTAATAGCGGCAATTCTTAAGAAAAAGGCGAACCATTCACGAGAATTAAGCATTTTTTCAAGTTCAGAACCTTTATTTGACTTAAGTAAGTTACAAGCAGTTTGTTTAATTTCTTTATATCTGTTATATACATAATCACCATATATTTTATTTTTGTATTCAAAATTGAGAATTCTTTCACCTTTTGCTCTTGTTCCAAGTCCAAGATAGCAATCCCAAAAAGCCACATATTCAAAATCTGCAAGTTGTTCTATTTTTGCAACCTTTGTTTTTATTGGTGGAATTTTCAGATGGTAGTATGAAACATCTAAAATATTTGAAGATGTCGATTTAAAAAAACATAATTGGACAAGTAAGGCTTCAGCATCATATAGATTTTTACCAAAATCTTTTTGATTTTCTATTTCATCAGCTTTTTTAGAGTAATACTTTGTAAGTGCATACTTACTGATTAAGCGATTATCTTTACTATTAAAAATACGAGTTACACTATAATCAGATTCGGGAGAACGAAAACTTAATAAGCAGGATCTGTAAATATAAAATTGCTCTGTTAAGGACATTTCGATGTCTAAATTTTTTGTAATATTAGAAATTATTGTATGCGTTTCGGAAAGAATATCCTTAATAGGTTTTGAATCCCTTTTATCATAAGAAGCTTCCGGTAATGAATTTTCAATTCTTGTTTCACAGTTTTCAAGTATTTTCGTAACTAGTGAATTAGGTTCATGACGTGGCTCAGAATGCATGGCGAAAATTGCTGCCTTTGCTAGCTGAGGAATTATTTCCTCAATATAATCTTCCAAGTTTACAGAGTTTAAAAACTCAAAAATCTCCTGATATAAAGCTTGATCACTATCTTTAGAATATGCTAGTGGCTTAATTATTTCATCATTTTGTATGGAAATAATTAGATTGTTGACAGTTGGAATATAAGATTTTTCGTTTAAAAAATAAGCAACTTGATGTCTTTGAAACTCTGGTGGATATTTCACAGTATCATCAAGGATTTTATTAATATATTGTTCTAATTCATCTTCATCATCCTGCTTAGTAGCAGTTTTAGTTTCCAACAGATTATTAGAGTCCATACAGTAAGCAATAGTACTTAGTTCTTTTTTATTTTTTTCTTTTTGCCAATCTTCATAAAGTTTTTGGTATCTATCTTTATGAAAGAGATAAAGATAGATAATAAGTAGTTCTTGGTCAGTTTGTACTCTTCCTTTTTTCTTTTGTCTACAAAATTCGTCTTCAACATACGATAGAAAATGATTAGCTTCACGTAGAGTCCTGTGTTCGTATATGAATAACTTTCCTATTTCAACTCTGCTCAAATCTTCATTTAAATTACTTGAAATTATTTCTACAAGTCTATTACTAAAACTTTGAGGATTTAAAACAAACGGTAGGGCAATCACTTGGTCAATAATCTTGTCTAAAAAATTATTTTTATTGTCCTTTATATTGTTCAAATTACCCACAAAAATAATTCGACATGAGCTCCTACCTTGTTGAATAGCATTGAAAAGTCTATAAAGTTCCCCTTGCGTTTTTTGACTTAAACGATCAAAATCGTCAATAATTAGGACGTTAGGACAGATTTTTGGGTTTCCTTTCAACATTTTTATGCTCGATGACATAAGGATTTTATCTACATTTATCACTTTGTTCTTTGTGAGACTGAATAAATTAATTACTACAGTTGCTATTATAGTTGTGATTGTAAATGCATAATTGGGTAGATTTATGGAAATAACTCCTTTTATAGCTAAAATAAGACTGCAAACTATTGTCAAGGTAACCAATGCATGACCTACTATTGTAGCTCTCTTAGCCAGTTTTGGATGGGTTGCATCAAAAAGTTGCCTACTCAAGCTTTCGTTAAAGTCTGGCTTCCATAATTCTAAATAAATAAAATTTAAATTGTCTTTTGCTTTTTTTTCTACATTTTTTAAATATTCTGTCTTTCCACTCCCCCACTTACCTTGTAAGAAAAAAGTCTTATTACTTTCGTCTATAAGTAACTTTGCAAATTCTTCAGCATACATATCAGTTGAAATAGTAGGGATACGCCATTTATTTTTTGTCATTTTTCCCTTTAACACCTTATACTAACTATATAATATAACCTAAATTATAGAACTAAATATAAGTTAAGAAAAATGAATTTTGGGAAAATAATATGAATAAGTTTAGTATAAAGATTTTTTCTTAAATCGAACTGTAATAACAAAAAAGTGGATACTTTTTGATGTGAACCCCAAAATTAGGACACTTTATATTAGCTATTAACTGAGGACTAACTGCCGATATTCAAGCGGAGTTAGTCCTTTTAGTTTGATTTTGATTCTTTTCTGGTTGTAATACTCAATGTAGTCTCTGATTGCGTCTTCCAGTTCAGTGAGATTCTTAAAGTGCTTTTCAAAACCATAAAACATTTCTCGCTTGAGTATCCCGAAGAAGCCTTCCA